>JBEKPK010000164.1:0-11667 GCA_049520795.1 Bryobacteraceae bacterium | reverse complement strand
CGCTGGCCGGGGAAGTTGTACTCCGTGATGCGGATGGGCAGCTTGAATTTGGCCAGCTCGTCGAGCGCGTTCTGTAGCGCCGCGGCGTCGAAGCTGTCGCCGTGCAGGTGCCCCTGCGCTCCGATACCCGCAATCGGGACGCCCATATCCAGCAGGCCGCGGATCTCCTTCGCGTAATCCGCCAGCCGGTTGCCGGTGAGGACGTCGTAATCGTTGACGCACAGCTTCGCGCCGGGGTCTTCCTGCTTCACCCACAAGGCCATCTGCTTGATGAATTCCGGTCCCAGGCGCTGTTCGTAGTAGTTGGCGTGCATCATCTCGTTATTGAGGTCGTATTCCGCGAACCGGCCCTTGTAGCGCGACCCGACATCCTTCGCCCGCGCCTCGATGGCGGAGCGCATCCCCGCGTCGCTCAGTTGCTTCAGCCAGTCCTGCACGCGGTTGGGGATTCCCCAGAAAATGCAATGGCCGCGCAGCGGGATGCCCTCTTTATCGGCCCACTGCAGCATGGCGTCCACCGGCGCGTAATTGACCCTCCCCTGCACGGGCTCCATCTCGTGCCACTTGAAGGCGGATTCGATCACCCCGGCATTGAAGTGCCTGGTGAAAACCTCTTTGAATTTGGCGATGTCTTCCGGGCTGTTTCGGCCCGTGAAGATTCCGCCGGGCAGGGTGGCGCCGAACCAGAACTCGTGGCGCACCTGCTCCACGCTCACCTTGGCGCCGGGAGCGGTGCGGATAATGAGGGTTCCCATGCGGTTTCGGGCGATGGCCGCATCCAGATCGGCGTCCGCCGCGTACGCCGCCGCGCCGCCCAGCAGGAAGACGGAGATCGCCAGCTTTCGGATACTCATAGCGGCCTTAATCTAGCACGCTTGCCGAAGCCCCCGCATCCCGTGGAGCGGCCTTCTTAGGCTGCCATGACCGGCATTCCGCCGACATTCTTCGCGCGTTGGGTCCAATAGGCTCGATTTTTTCCCACCGCCCGCCGCATTACGCTACACTCATTGCTTCCAGGAGGTCTTACTATGGGAAGCGGTTTGTCCCGGCGGCATTTCTTTTATGGCAGCCTGCTGGCCGGCGCTGTTCCGGCCGCGGGTTTCGGGAGTTCGCCCTCGCTCAAGATGCTGGGGTACAAGTCCCCCAACGAGAAACTGAACATGGCCGGGATAGGCGCCGGCGGCCAGGGCGCCGCCAACATCCAGGCGGCGGCAGCGTCGGGGGAGAACATCGTGGCCCTTTGCGACGTGGACGACAAGAATGCGGCGCGAATCTTCACGCAGTACCCCAAGGCGCCGAAATACCGCGATTTCCGGCAGATGCTCGACAAGGAAGGCAAGAACATCGACGCTCTGACGGTGGCCATTCCGGACCACATGCACGCCACCGCAGCCATGTGGTGTATGGAACGGGGCAAGCACGTGTACGTGCAGAAACCGCTGGTCCGCACGGTTTTTGAAGCCCGCCAATTGAAACTGGCGGCCGCCAAGTACGGCGTCGCTACCCAGATGGGCAACCAGGGCTACTCCAATGAGGGTACCCGGCAGTGCGCCGAAATCGTGTGGAACGGCGATATCGGCAACGTCACGGAAGTCCACACCTGGACGAACCGCCCGATCTGGCCGCAGGGCCTGACGGAAATTCCCAAGCCCGATCCGGTTCCCGAAACGCTTTCCTGGGACCTTTGGCTGGGCATCGCCGACAACCGTCCGTTCACCATTGGTGGCACGGGCTACCCGGACCGCAGCGGCTACAACTTCTACCAGCCGTTCAACTGGCGCGGTTTCTACGATTTCGGCTGCGGCGCCCTGGGCGACATGGCGTGCCACATTCTGGGCGCGCCGAACATGGCTCTGCGTCTATCCGAACGCAAACTCCTGAGCGTGGAGTGCGTCAGCCAGGAAGGCACGAGCCCGTTCATGTTCCCCAAGAAATCCACCATCCGGTTCGATTTCGGGCCCATCGGCAACATGCCCGCGGTGAAGCTGTTCTGGTACGACGGGCTGAAGGAGAACCCCAAGATTGCGGGCGTCCCGGACGGCGAGATCATAGGCGATATTCCGAACCCGCCCCGGCCCGCCGGAGCAGCCGGGGGACGCGGCCGTGGCGCGGCAGCGCCGGGCGCGCCGGCCGCCGGCGCTTTCCCTGGCGGCCGCGGAACGGTAGGCGGCCCCGTGGGCCCCGTCTTCAACTGGGAGGAATACCAGGCGCTGATGAAGGCCTCGCCCACTCCCCGCTTGCCAGCCCCCGATGGCAGCCTTTTCATCGGCGACAAGGGCATGCTGACCTCGGGCACTTACGGCGAAAACACGCGGCTCATCCCGGTCGCCAAGATGGCCGACTACCGCATGCCGGCGCAATACCTCACGCGCTCCCCCGGCCACATGCGCGACTTTGTGCGCGCGGCCAAGGGCGGCGACCCGGCCTGCTCGAATTTCAGCGTCGCGGCCCCCTTCGTGGAGTGGATGCTGGTGGGCGTGCTGGCGCTGCGTTATAAGGGCAAGCTGGAATACGATCCCGTCAAAATGCGGATCGCCAACAACGCCGAAGCCAGCAAGCTGTTGAAGCCCAACTTCCGCAAGGGCTGGGAATTTCACACTGTGAAGGGCTGAGAAGCGGCGGGCCGGGAATGCATGGCCGTTGTAGGGGCGGGGCGGGGCACGCCCCGCCCGCCCGGACTCCGTTGGGCTGTGCTTTTGCGCGCCGAGCCAGGGAGAAGTTCGGGCGCCTGCCCGGCCTTTCCCCCGCGCGCCGGTGGTATTCTCTATTCATAGGCGCACTCATGCGATTCCGACGCTCTTGGTTGCTGTCCGCCGGCGTGCTCGCGGTTCTCGGGGCGGTGTATGGCCAACGCCCTTTTCGCGAGTTCCCGGGAACCGAGTACAATAATTTTCCCCTCAAGCCCGACTGGAACGAGAAAACCGAGTGGGTGTATGCGCGCCTCATGTATCCGCCCATGGCGGGCGTCCACGGGCGCGGGGGGTTCGGCGGACGCGGCGGGTACGGGCGGTTTGGGATGATCGATTGGCGCCAGGGCCGTTCCAGTTGGACCACCGATTACCCGCGGGCGGACCGGCACTTCTCCGAGGCCTTGCGCCGGCTGACGCGCATTCACGTGCGCTCGGCCGAACAGCCGGTCAACCTGGAAGAAGGCGATGAGTACGATTGGCCCTGGCTCTACGCGGTCGAGGTGGGTCACTGGAACCTGACCGACGAGATGGCCAAGTCGATGCGCGAGTTCCTGCTGCGCGGCGGCTTTTTCATGTGCGACGATTTCCACGGGACGGAGGAGTGGGAAGTCTTCATCAACAGCATGAGCCGCGTTTTCCCCGACCGCCCGATTGTGGAGATCGAAAACTCCGACCCAATCTTCCACACCATATATGACCTCGACGACCGCTACCAGGTGCCCGGCGAGCAATACGTGCGCTCCGGGCGCACCTACGAGTACGACGGATACGTTCCCCACTGGCGCGGCATCTACGACGACAAGGGCCGGCTGATGGTGGCGATCTGTTTCGATATGGACCTGGGCGACTCCTGGGAACACGCCGACAATCCCCAATACCCGGCGCAGTTTTCCTATATGGGCATTCGCATCGGCGTCAATTACGTGACCTACGCCATGACGCATTGAGGCCTCGCTGGCGAACCAGGCCCTTCCGAGTTATAACTGTAAGTAGCCTCATGAATTCTCGTCGCTTCGCTCTGGCCGCCGCGCTGCTCTTGGCGGCCTGCGCCAGGCCACCCGCCACCCCGTCGCACGAGCCGCGCTTCGTCATCGAACTTCCCGGCTCTCCACCGTCGCACATTCTGGCAGTCGAGGGCGGCGGCTGGTCGACCCCGATCCCTTTTTCGTCGCTCACCGAAATCTCCTGGCGCGCACAGACCACGGATGCTCCGGTGACCCTGCAACTTGACTTTTCCGCGGAGGGAGATCGCGCCCGCATCGTCAGCTACGCCATCTACCCGGACCGCAGGAACAAGATCGGCGATCACCGCGCGCGGCTGAACGAATCGGTGAAGCTCACGGAGATACAGAATCTCGGCTATCTGCCTTTCTCCCTCCGCGTTCTGCCGGTGACTCCGCCTCCGCGGCCAATGCCGGCGGTTTCGAGCGACGCTCCCTCCATCCGCATGGAAGCCGTGGGGCAGAGTTGGGATTTTTTCACGGTCGCGGTGCATAACTTATCGCCGCACGCCGTGCTGGCCTTTGCGGCCGGCCGGGTCAAGACGCCGTGCGACGACGACTACGGAATCAAACAAGGCACGGCCGCCCGTCCGGCTATCCCCGCTGGAGGAACGGTCGCCGGCGAGTACTCCTGGGACCGCCCCGTTGTACTCCGCTGCGCGCTATTCGACGATGGCTCCTGGGAAGGCGATCCGGCCATAATCGCCAAGATCAAGACTCAGCGGGCGGCAACCGAAGCCATGGCCCGGCAAATCGACGAAGTGGCGGCGCTCATCCTCGTTGACACGTCCCTGGACGACGCCGCCCGCATCGAGCGCATCCGCGCCGGGATCGACGCCCTGGGCGAGAAACCCGCGCCCGCGCTCATCCGGCGCGCGCTGGCCGGCCTTCCCGTGCATCGCCTGAGCGACGCCGAGCAACACTTACTCGAATACGACCTGCATAGCCTCAAGTGGAACGCAGCCGCCAATCTGAACCAATTCAAGCCCGGGGGCCGCATCACTCTGGCGCAGTTCTGGGCCGCTACCCACAGGCCGCAATGACGCCGATCATTTCCAGATAGCGTTTATCTCAGCGCCGGTGTAGTGGAAATCGCCTGCCACGGGTCTTTGATACGGAGGCAGTCATCAATCATGGGCCGTATCACCCTGTTTGCCGCTCTGTTCATTGTGGTTCAACCCCGCGCGCCGGCTCAGTTGGTCTCGGTCGGCGTGACAGGCGGCGTTCCCATTTCAGACCATTCTCAGGATTATGGGACGGGGTGCATGGTTACCCACGACCCCGTCTTAGCAAATACCTGCGGCCCCAACCGATTCTTCATGAAGCCGTATGCCGTCGGCCCAACTATCGCCATCCATCTTCCCTGGCGGATATCGGTGGAAGCCGGCATGCTGTATGAGCGCTTTCACCAGGACGTCGCCCACGGCATAGAAGTGTCCCATTCAAATCCCGTCGATTTCGGGCAATACTTCGGCGTTTCCGCGAACGGGTGGCTGTTTCCCCTCCAACTCAAGTACACCTTCGCGAAACGGACACTTTCTCCATTCGTCAATGCCGGGGCGACGCTGCGGCATCTGGGGTCGTTCGACGGAACCGGCACACAGGCGGACTACTATCTCAACCCCCAACCGGCTTCTTTTCACATCGAAAGCGGCCGCAATTTGGACGTTGCGGTCACCGTGGGGGCAGGAGTGAGGTGGCGCGTGGGCGTTTTCGACATTTCACCCGAAGTTCGCTTCCTGCGTTGGACTTCGGCGTACTACCAACCCGCGCAAAATCAAGCGATGCTGATGCTGGGGATCGCATTCCTCGCGCGAAGATGATCCGCCGGTCCCGCGTTCGGAGAGGGATTATCGCGCTGCTGGTTAGGAGGCTTTGGCGCTCACGCCGCGCTTGCGCCCCTTGAGAGAATCGATCATCTCATCGACGGTCTTGAAAGGACCGCGCACCCGTCCCTTCCGCACATCCTCCAATCCCTCGGCTGTCGCGCTATCAACCACCGGCCTTGGCGTGAGCGTGATCCTACCCCGCTCCACCTTCGCCTCCAGGGTGTCGCCGACGGCAACGCCAACCTGCTCCCGGACGCGCTGCGGGATGACTACCTGAAATCTATTCTTAACGGTGACGATGGGCATGGCTCTCGGACAGTTCGACTCCCCGCCTTCATCGTAACACCATGCCCTTAGCCGATCCGGTCCAGCTCCACTCCCCGCGGGTCGCGCAAAGTGACTTCCATGGCCAGCGTTCCATCCGCGTGCGTCGAGCAGCTCAGGCATGGGTCGTAAGCCCGCACCAGCGCGGATACCCGGTTCAACATGCCTTCCTTGAGCTTGCCGCCGTCCACGAAATGCTGCGCCACCTGTTTGACGCCGCGGTTGATGGCCAGGTTGTTGTGGCCGGTGGCCACGATCAGGTTGGCCCAGCGGATGGCGCCCTTCTCATCCACCTTGTAATGGTGGATGAGGACGCCGCGCGGGGCCTCGATCATGCCCACGCCTTCCATCGAGTTCACCGCCGCGCGGGAGCGCACGTGAGTATCGAGAATACCAGGGTCGGCCAGCAGGCGCTCGATCTTCTCCAGGCCGTGCAGCAACTCGATCAGGCGCGCGTAGTGGTAGTGGAAGGCGCTGTGCGCAATCGCGCCGCAGCGCTGGCGGTACTCGGCCAGCTCCGCGTCGGCTGCCGGCGTGCCGCAGCGGTCCGCCACGTTCAGGCGCGCGCCGGGTCCCACGCGGTAGACGCCGGCTGGGTATCCGAGCGGCTTATAGTAGGGGGCCTTCAGGTAGGAATCGCGCAGCGACGCTTCACCGATGTAGCTGGGGTAATCGCGCGCGTGCATGGCCTCCGTCACGGTGGCCCCGTCGGCGTCTTTGAACTTCAGGCCCCCGTCGTACCATTGCAGGCCGCCGTCTTCGTCAACCATCCCCGCGTACATCGAGGGCGCCGTGCCGAAGTTGTCGATCTCTTCCTTAAACTGATCGAGCACGGTCTTGAAGAAGGCGATGGTCTTGTCGGCCAGGGCGCGCGCGGCGGGCAATCCGGCGAGCGTTCTCTCCCGCACCTCGGGGGCCAGCGGCGCATTCACTCCTCCGGGAACGATCCAGGAAGGATGCACGCGCTCCTTGGCCAGTCCCTCGATGATCTGCTGGCCGAACTTGCGCAGCGCCACGCCGGCCTTGGCCATTTCGGGGTGGTCCTCGATGAGGCCGAAGACGTTGCGCCGGGCGGGGTCGGAATCGAAACCCAGCAGCATGTCGGGCGCGGAGAGGTGGAAGAAGCTGAGGGCATGCGACTGCACGTACTGCGCGCAGTGCACCAACTCGCGCAGCTTGACGCCCGTCTCGGGGGGCGTCACGGCCATGATGGCGTCGCAGGCCTTGGAAGAGGCCAGCAGATGGCTCACCGGGCAGATGCCGCAGATGCGCGCCGTGATCGAGGGCATCTCGTAGAACGGACGGCCTTCGGTGAATTTCTCGAAGCCGCGCACCTGCGTGACGTGGAAATGCGTATCCGCCACGTGGCCGGAATCGTCCAGCCATATGTCGATCTTGGCGTGGCCTTCGATGCGCGTTACGGGATCGATCGTGATCTTCTTCATGGCTTTGTCACCTGTGGCAGGGCGGACCACCGGGTCCGCAACCGGCTCCCCGGCCGGCTTCTTCTCGACCTCTTCCCTCTTCTTGCGGCTGGACCGGCGAGGGCGCCGGCCGCGGACCTGGGCGTCCGCCACGCTGCTATCCAAATTTCACCTTCTGCGTCAGATTGGGCACGCGCCCTTCCAGCAACTCGCCCAATACGTAGGCGATGGCCGCCGCTGGCGGAGGGCAGCCCGGAACGTACAAATCCACTTTCACCACCTGGTGCACCGGAACGGCCTGCCGCAGCAGCGGCGGCACGCCCTCGGTGGGGATTCCCTTGTTGGCCTGCGAACCTTCGATGTAGATGCGCTCCAGCAGCTTGCGCGGCGGAATCGAGTTGCGCATGGCCGGCACGTTCCCGGTGACCGCGCAATCTCCCAGCGCCACCAGCAGCTTGCTGCGCTTGCGGATGGTCTGTATCTTCTCCAGGTCCTCCTGGGAGCTGATGGCGCCCTCGACCACAGTGACGTCCACGGACTTGGGGAACTCCTGGGCGTCCACCAGCGGGCCGTACACCACGTCCGCCCGCTTGGCCACGTTGATGATGGCTTCGTCGATATCCAGAATGGACATGTGACAGCCCGCGCAGCCGTCCAGCCACACGGTCGCCAGCCTCGCTTTTTTCATTGGTGATGGCCTCCGCGCCGGGCGGCCAGGCGCGTCACCTTGCCATCGCGCTTGACCATTTCCTCCACGGCGAATCCCTTCTCCGCCAGCGCCCCGGTGGGGCACACCTGGACGCACTTGCCGCAATTGGTACAGTTCTTCGAATCGCCCCACGGCTTGTTCATATCGCAAACCACCATGGAGCGCGTGCCGCGCGAGCTGATGTTCCACACGTGCGCGCCTTCCACCTGCGCGCACACCCGCACGCAGCGCGTGCACAGGATGCAGCGGTTGTGATCGAGCACGTACCGCTCGTGGGAAACGTCCACCGGCAGCTTGGGATAGGCGTAGGCGTAGCGCACGCTGTTCACGCCCAGCCGCTGCGCCAGTGCCTGCAGCTCGCAGTGATTGTTTGATACGCACACCGCGCACTGGTGGTTCCTCTCGCTGAAGAGGAACTCGATGGCGATGCGGCGGTAGGCTTGCAGCTTCTCGGAACTGGTGGTGACGCTCATGCCGTCCTGCACCGGAGTGGTGCAGGCGGGCAGCAGGCGGTTGACCCCCGAGACCTCCACGATGCACAGCCGGCAGGCGCCCACGGGGCTGACGCTTTCCAGGCAGCAGAGGGTTGGGATGTACTTGCCGTTGGCTCGCGCCACTTCCAGAATCGTCTGGCCCGCATGCGCGGCGACGTACTCGCCGTCTATTCTCACGGAAATCTTCTCAGGCACGAGATTCTCCTTAGTGGTGTTCCTTAATGTCGCAGCGCAGGCAGCGGCAGGCTTCGTCCACCGCTTCGTCGGCTCCCAGGCCGATCACGGCTTCCTCGAAGCTCTCCACGCGATCGAGCGGCGGCAACTCCTCCACCGTGTGCCGCCCGCTTTCGTGGGGCTGCTCCGGCGGGCTCATATCGTATTCGAACGGGGGCGCGATCTGGTCCCAGCGATACGCGCCCATGAGCCGCTGATCGATGTTGCGGGCGGCCTTCTTGCCGTAGCCCATCGCGTTCGAGACATTAGAGGCGCCGCTGATGAGATCCCCTCCGGCGTAGAACTTGCTGCGGCTGGTCTCGAGCGTGTAACGGTCCACTTCCAGGGTGCCGTTTTCCTTGATACGCAGCCCCGAGGCGCGCACGAAATCCATGTCCACCGCTTCGCCCACCGCCAGAATCACGGTGTCGCACTCGAAACGCTGGATCTCGCTGGTGGGAATCGGGCGGCGCCGTCCGGAGGCGTCGAACTCGCCCAGGCGCGTCTTCACCACCTCGATGGCCTTCACGTTGCCGTCTTCGTCGCCCACGATGCGGTGCGGAGTGGCCAGGAATGCGAACTTCGCGCCCTCCGCCTCGGCGGCGTCGGTCTCCTCGCGGATGGCCGGCATGTCCTTGCGCTCGCGGCGGTAGATCACGGTGACGTCCGAACCCATGCGCAACGACGTGCGGGCCGAATCGATGGCCGCGTTGCCGCCTCCGATCACCACCACCCGCTTGCCCGGCCGCACCGGCTCTTCCTTCGACACCGCTTCCAGGAACAGCAGCGCCGGCTGCACCCCCTTCAGCTCGGTTCCCGGCAGGTATACCCAGGATTCCTTCCACGTGCCGATGGCCATGAACACGGCGTTGTATTGGCTGTCCAAATCGTTCAACAGGACGTCGGATCCCACCTCCGTGTTGCACACGAACTGCACGCCCATGCGGCGGATCATCTCAACCTCCCGCCGCACCACCTCGCGCGGCAGGCGGTATTCCGGCAGGGCGTAACGCAACATCCCTCCCGGCTCGGCGTTGGATTCGTAAACCGTGACTTCGTGGCCCAGCAGCGCCAGATAGAACGCCGCCGTCAGTCCCGTGGGGCCGGCGCCCACCACCGCCACCTTGCGGTCGGTGGGCGGCAGCTTGCGCGCGGCGACGCGCTCCACCAGGGCGTCGAACCGGTCCGAATGGAATATCGAATCGGCGATGAAGCGGTGCACCTCCCGCATGTTGACCGGCGCGTCCACGCTGCGCCGGCGGCAGCGGTCCTCGCAGGGATGCTGGCACACGCGCCCCGTCGAGCCGGGCAGCGGATTGTCCAGCACCACCGCCTCGAAGGCCTCCTCCAGCCGGCCTTCCTTGTAGAGTTGGAGAAATCGCGGGATATTCATGTGCAGCGGGCAACTGTTCTCGCAGGGAGACAGCGCCAGGTCCTCGCACACGCCCGCGCGGCAGCGATGCGCGCGGACGTGGTCCTCGAACTCGTGGCGGAAGTGCCGCATGGTGGTGAGCAGCGGGTTGGGCGCGCTCTGGCCGAGGCCGCACAGGGACGTGTCGCGGATCATGCGCCCCATTTCGTCCAGGCGGTCCAGGTCGGTTTCCTTGGCCCGGCCGCGCGTGAACCCATTGAGGATGCGCAGCGACTTGTCCAGCCCTACGCGGCATGGAATACACTGCCCGCAGGATTCCGAGTGGGTGAACTCGATGAAGTAGCGGGCCACGTCCACCATGCAGTTGTCTTCGTCCATGATGACGATGCCGCCGGAGCCCATGATGGAGCCGATCTGCGCCAGCGTTTCATAGTCCACCGGCGTATCGAACATCTCCTGCGGGATGCAGCCGCCCGAAGGTCCGCCGGTCTGCACAGCCTTGATGTGCTTGCCGTTCGACCCGCCCTCGCCCACGTCGTAGATAAAGGTCTTGAGCGGCGTGCCGAGCGGCATTTCCACCAAACCGGTGTTGGCTATCTTGCCCACCAGAGAGAACACCTTGGTGCCCGCGCTCTTGGTGCTGCCCGTTTCGCTGAACCACGCCGGCCCCTTGGCCACGATGGGCGCGATGTTGTACCAGGTCTCCACGTTGTTGATATTGGTGGGCTTGTCGTAGAGGCCTTTCTGCGCCGGGAAAGGCGGCCGCGGCCGCGGCCGGCCGGAGTAGCCTTCGAGCGAGGCGATGAGCGCGGTTTCCTCGCCGCACACGAACGCTCCCGCGCCTTCCACCATGCGGATATTGAAGTTGAAGCCGCGCCCCAGAATATTCTCTCCCAGGATGCCCGATTCCCGCGCCTGTTCGATGGCGCGCGTCAGGCGGTGCACCGCCAGCGGGTATTCCGCGCGCACGTAGATGATGCCTTCCGAGGCCCCCATTACGTACGCCCCGATGATCATGCCTTCGATCAGCGAGTGCGGATCGCTTTCGATCTCGTTGCGGTTCATGTAGGCGCCGGGATCGCCTTCGTCCGCGTTGCAGATGATGTATTTCTTGTCGCCCGCCGCCTTGCGCAGGAACTCCCATTTCAACCCCGTCAGAAATCCCGCGCCGCCGCGCCCGCGCAGCTTGGACGCCTTGATCTGCTCGATCACCAGCTCCGGATTGGCGTCGATCAGAACCTTATATAGAGCCGAGTACCCGCCGATGGCGATGTACTCCTCGATATCGTCGGGGCTGATCAACCCGCAGTTGCGCAGCACCAGCTTCTTCTGCGGCTTGAAGAACGGGATTTCATTCCAGTTCGGAATTTTGGGGAAGCCCTCGCCGTACAAAACATGCGCCGTAAGGTGGTCCCACTGCTCGACCTTGCACAGGGCCAGGTCTTGCGGCACATCGCCCACGGCCATGTCGTCGAGGATGCGCTGCACGTCGCCCGCCTCCACGCGTTGCAGGATCACCAGGGGCTTGCCGGGCAGCCGCACGTTGACCAGGGGTTCCTGGGCGCAGAAGCCGAAACAGCCCACCGAGGCGAGCTTGATATCGCGGCCCTG
>JBEKPK010000163.1:0-11690 GCA_049520795.1 Bryobacteraceae bacterium | reverse complement strand
TGGGAATCGAGGGCCTGGCGGATGGCCCATACGCGGCCGTCCATCATGTCCGAAGGAGCCACTATGTCGGCTCCCGCCCGGGCATGGGATATCGCCGATTTGGCCAGCCACTGCAAGGTGGTGTCGTTATCCACATCGCCGTCCTTGACATAGCCGCAATGGCCGTGGCTGGTGTATTCGCAGTTGCACACGTCGGTTATCACCAGCAGCGTGGGCGTTTCCCGGCGAATGGCGCGGATGGCGCGCTGCACGATGCCGTTGTCGTCATAGGCGCCGGAAGCCATATCGTCCTTCGCCTCGGGAAGGCCGAACAGGATCACGCCGCCAATGCCCAGCGCCTGGACCTCGGCGCATTCCTTCACCAGCTCGTCAATCGACAGTTGGTAGTTGCCGGGCATGGCCCCGATTTCCTTCCTGACGCCCTCGCCGGGGCAGACGAACAGCGGCAGGATGAACTGGGCCGGCGAGAGCCGGGTTTCGCGCACCAGGCCGCGGAGAGCCTCGGTGGCGCGCAGGCGGCGCAGGCGATGGGTAGGGAAAGGCATTACCCAGTGTACCGTGGGGCAGTCCTCCTGGCCTGCCTCCTGCTCCTGCCTGCCTGCCGTACCCACTTGACAAGCCCGCGCGTCCGGTTAGAATATTTCTCATCTACAAGTGGTTCTATGCAAACCGCCTGCGACCATAACCGCACCCAAGTGATTGCCCGAAGAGACGGCGTCGAGTACGTGGAGTGTCTGGACTGCCATCAGGTTTTCGATGCCGAAGACCTGGAACCCGTGAAGGTGGAAGAAGAAGAGGAGTGACCGCTCCGGCCATGCGATAGCATGGAGGGAAATGCACGATCTCTCATTCTTCCGGAATAACTTCGATAGCGTCGCCGGACGCCTGGCGACGCGTGGCCCCATCCCCAGCCTGGACCGATTCCGCGAACTCGACCATCGCCGCCGGGCGGCCATCTCCGAAAGCGAGCAATTGAAGGCCCGCGTAAACGCCGAAAGCGCCGAAATCGGCAAGCTGCGGCGGCTGGGCGAAGACACAGCGGCGCGGCAGGACCAGGTGCGATCGATGAAGGAGCAGATCGCCGGCCTGGACGGGCAAGTCAAAGCCCTGGACGAGGAGTTCCGCGAGCTGCTGGCGGGCATTCCCAATGTCCCGCACGAATCCACGCCGGTAGGGCGGGATGAGTCGGAGAACGTCGAGATCCGCCGCGTGGGTGAGCCGCCGCGGTTCGATTTCGAGCCCAAGGCGCACTGGGACCTGGGGCCGGAACTGGGCATACTGGACCTGGCGCGCGCCGCCAAGATCACCGGAGCGCGCTTCGCCCTCTACTGGGGCCTGGGGGCCAAGCTCGAGCGCGCGCTGATCAACTTCATGCTCGACGTGCACACGCGCGAGCACGGCTACACCGAGGTTCTGCCTCCCTTCCTGGTGAACTCGGACAGCCTTTTCGGGACCGGGCAGTTGCCCAAGTTCAAAGAAGACCTTTTCAAGTGCGAAGGCACGGACCTGTGGCTGATTCCGACGGCCGAGGTGCCGGTGACCAATATCTTCCGCGACGAGACGCTCGACGCCGGCGTTCTCCCCATACGGCTGTGCGCCTACACGCCCTGCTTCCGCAGTGAGGCGGGCTCCTACGGGCGCGATGTGCGCGGCATTATCCGGCAGCATCAGTTTCAGAAAGTGGAGCTGGTGAAGTTCACGCATCCGGAGCGGAGCTACGACGAACTGGAGAAGCTCACGGCCGATGCGGAGGACATCCTGCGGCGTCTGGGACTGCCATTCCGGACGGTGGCGCTGTCCACCGGGGACCTGGGCTTTTCCTCCGCCAAAACGTACGATATCGAAGTGTGGCTGCCGGGACAGCAAGGCTTTAAGGAAATCTCCTCGTGTTCCAATTTCGAGGCGTTCCAGGCGCGCCGGGCGGGCATCCGTTTCCAGAGCGGGAAGAAGGCGGAGTTCTTGCACACGCTGAACGGCAGCGGCCTGGCGGTGGGCCGCACGTGGGTGGCGATTGTGGAGAACTACCAGCAGAAAGACGGCAGCGTGGTGGTCCCCGAAGCGCTACGGCCGTATCTCGACGTGGAAGTGATCCGCGGCCGGGCCTAAGCCGGACAATCCATGAACCTCCAACTCATCGGACAACTGATACGCCTGCGCTACCAGCTTCTTTGGGCCAGGACGCGCACGCGCAACGGCAAGATTGCATGGTTCATCGCGGGCTACCTGCTGCTGATTATGGCCATCATGCTGCTGGCCTTGGGAGGTCTCGGAGCCGGCATGGCCGCGGTGCGCATGGGCAAGGCGGAAAGGCTGGCGCAGGGCTTGCTGACCGCTCTGTTCTCGAGCGCGCTGATCAGCAGCGTGATGCTGGGGTTCGGGATCAACGCGGCCTTCTCGGATGTGGAACTGCGCCGCTATCCGCTGCGCGAGCGGGAGCGGCGTTTCGCGCGCCACTTCACGGGCGCGGCCGACCCCTTCTGGTTCCTGTTTGTGGCCCTGGAACTGGGGCTGGCCACCGGGTTGTATCTGCTGGGCGCGTCGTACCTCCCGATGGGCATCCTCGCCGTGCTGCTGCTTTACGTATGCAACTACCTGGCGGCGCAGGTGGTGAGCCTGCTGATGGACCGCATTCAACGACAGAAGGGCGGCTCCATTGTGTTGCCCATTCTGATCATGGCGCTGTGCTTTCTGCCGAGTCTGCTGATGCCGAAGCTGGCGAAGAACCCCGCGCTGGCGGGCCAGGCGGCGGCCGCGCTCCGGTATACGCCCTCGTTCGGCGCCGGCTCGCTGATGACCCGCACGGACGCCGGGGCGCTCCACGGCCTCGCGCTGTTGCTCCTATGGATCGTGGGACTGGCGGTGGCGCTTTCGGCGCTGGAGCGGATGCCGCCCAGAAGGCCGGTGGCGAAGTCCACGCGCATCCGCTGGGACTCGCCGTTTGACCGGGTGAGCGCGCTGTTCGGCCGCGAGCACGGGATCCTGGTGGCGCACTGGCTGCGGTTTTATTTCCGCGCCCGCCGCTTCCGCGTTCAATACGGATTATCGTTGCCGCTGCTCCCTTTCCTGTTGCTGATCTGGACCAGGCAGGTCACGCGGCACGGCGATCCGTTCTCCGCCGCGGTGGGCGTGTTCGCCGTGTCGGGCATCACCGCCGGGGCGGCCTTCGTGGTGAACCAGTTTGGCTATGTGGGCGGGGGGTTCCGGCGTTACTTCCTGTTCCCCTGCGATCCGGGAGCGGTGCTCCGCTCGAGCAGCGTGGCCCTCCTCGCCGCGTGTGCGCCTTATCCCCTGCTGGCCACCCTCACCTGGCTGCTGTTTGCGCCCGTGCCCTTCGACGCGCGCGGGCTGGCCCTGCTTCTGGCGAGCGCGGCCTTCGGAATGTTCTTCTTCCATGGCCTGGGGTTGTGGACCACCCTTTACGGCCCGCGCCGCTGCGATCCGAACCAGACCATGGGGAACGACCTTTCGCTCGCCGGGAACATCGCCCTGATCGGGACCATGCTGGTGTTCCTGATGGGTCCCATGATGGTGGGGCAGTTCCACAAGGGGATATTGACGCCGGAGCGGTGGTGGGTTGTCATGGCTCTGGCGGCTTTGGCTGTGTGCTTGTATCTCTTCTCGCTACGGCGGGCGGGCGCCATCGTGGTTGCGCGTCGCGAACGATTGCTGGCGGTGGTGGAAGGAAAGGCTTGAGAGCATGAACGTTCCAACGGAGGCTATCCGCATCACCAACCTGGTGAAGAAATACGGCGCCGTGACGGCGGTCGAAAACCTGTCCCTGACAGTACCCTCGGGCATCATGTTCGGGTTCCTGGGACCCAACGGCTCGGGTAAGAGCACCACCATTGGCTGCCTGACGGGGCTCCTCGACCCTACCTCCGGGCAGATCGAAGTGCTGGGCGAGCGGTTTGACGCCAACAGCGCGGGGCTGAAGCGCCGGATGGGGGTGATGCCGGAAACGCTGGGGCTGTTCGAGCCGCTTCGTGCGCATGAATTCCTGGCGTTCGTGGGGCGCATGTACGGCCTGGACGAGGCGACCACGCGAAAGCGCGTGACCGAGCTCCTGGACGCTCTGGAGCTGACCGATTCCTCCAAGGTTCTGGGCGAGTACAGCACTGGAATGCGCAAGCGCGTGGCCTTTGCGGCGGCCGTGATCCATTCTCCGGAAGTGCTGTTTCTCGATGAGCCGTTCGAAAGCATCGATCCGGCGGGCGTGGCCCTGATGAAGCAGTGGCTGCACCGCTTTACGGAACAGGGCCGCACGGTCTTTATGACCAGCCACGTTCTCGAAACGGTGGAGCGGCTGTGCCAGGAAGTGGCAATAATCGCCGTGCCCGGGAAACTGGTGTGGCAGGGGGACATCACCACCTTCGGACGCGAGGGCGCGATTGTCTTCGACGGCCAGGAATACGATGCCCTGGAGCCGCTCTTCCTGCGGCTCACCGGAGAGCGGCGCGTGGACCTGAACTGGCTGTAGTCGAGATCTCTTACAGTGGCCGGCCTTTCCCAGAATCCTGGACGGGCTGGCTGGCCGAGGGAAGGGTCTCGGAACGAGTCGTGAGAACCTCGCCCCGGCGGCCTTTGGCCAAGCCGATGAGTCCCCAGAACAGGATGACGGAATAGATGAGCGCCTGCATAAGAAGGATGTCGGCGATGGCGTCGGAGCGGCGGAAACCGAAAGGCGTCAGGATACTGACCGCGACGAACTGGTAGATGCCCACGTAGCCGGGCGTGGAGGGGAGCGCGCTCCCAAGCCCCAAGCCCGCTATCAGCAGGAACGCTACCGGAAGGGTCATGTGGAAGCCCAGCGCGCGGGCGCATATGGCGGCGTTGGCGGCGTCCATGGTCCAGATAACGGCGGTCAGGGCCACGAATCGCGCCAGCCGCCGCCGGTCATGGAAGCTGCGGATTCCCTGGATGGCGTGACCGAGCGCGTTCTCCAATTTCGAGCGCAGCGGCGGCGGAACCGGAACACGCTTCAGAATCCTGAAGTAGAGCGCTTCGAAGGCCGGCAGCAAAGCGATGGCGGCGGCGCCGCACAGGCCGGCAATGGCAAAGGGCCGGGCGGCGACGGCCAGCCAGCCGGGAGGGTTGGGCATGGCCAGCAGAACCGCCGCGCTGATGGCGATCAGGGCGATGGCGTCGGACACGCGTTCCGATAGCGCCGTGGCGAGGACGAAGGCGTTGCTCATGCCCGACCGGCGGCTGATCATGACCGTGCGCACCAGTTCTCCCGCTCGCGCGGGCAGGAGATTGTTGCCCAGGTAGCCGGCGGCGGTGGCCCAGAACGCCAGCGGGACGGAAACCGGTTTGCCGGCCGAGAGAAGCACGCGCCAGCGAATGGAACGTAAGAAGACGGCCGATGTGAT
Organism: Bryobacteraceae bacterium; assembly: GCA_049520795.1. Taxonomy (GTDB): domain Bacteria; phylum Acidobacteriota; class Terriglobia; order Bryobacterales; family Bryobacteraceae; genus BOG-224. Next base: position 6,321 of record JBEKPK010000163.1, on the reverse strand, counting down.
GGTGGCCCAGGCGAGGCAGATGGCGAGCGGCCGGGCGCCGCGCAGAATGTCCCAGACCCGCAGCCAGTCGATTCCGCGCAGTGAGTAGTAGAGCAGCGACGCCGCCAGGACAAGGGCCGCGATTGAGTAGAGGGCGCGCACGCGCGGCGCGGTTTCGGTGGGCGTGGGGTCTGCGGCAGTCAAAAGAGGCGGCCCTCACTGGCAGTATACGAAATGGGCAGCGGGGTCAGGGCGTCGAATCAACGGGCTATGGTTCGATTGGCTGCGCCGTCACGACGGCGCAGCCAGATGCCTGTTGCGAAGTGGCGCAACTTAGCGTAGAGTGGTCGAACGGAGACATCACCATGGCATTTTGCACGACTTGCGGCGCCAATGTTCAGGGCGCATTCTGCACATCCTGCGGGACCCCGGTGAGCGCTGCGGCCAGCCCGCAGGCGCCGCCGGCATCGGCGCCCGCGTCCCAGCCGCCTCCGGCCGTCGCGCCGATGGCAGCCGCGCCCGCAGCCGCCGCGCCGCCGAAGCGCGGGCTCAGCCCTATTGTCTGGGTGTTGATCATCCTGGGCGGGCTGATCCTGCTCAGCATAGTCGGCGTGGTAGGGGCGGGCTTCTTCCTGGTGCACAAAGCGCATCAGGCGGGGTTCGATTCCGCGCTGATGCAGCGAAACCCGGCTTACGCCACCGCCAAAATGATCATCACCATGAATCCGGATGTGGAGGAGTTGAGCCACGACGAAGCGGAGGGCACCATCACCGTCCGCGAGAAGAAGACCGGCAAAGTCACCACCATGAAGTTCGGCGACATCAAGAACGGGCATTTCAGTTTCAGCGCACAGGACGAAAGCGGCCAGACCGGCTCGGTGGAGTTCGGTGGGGGCGTCGGGAAGCTGCCCTCGTGGGTGCCTGTTTATCCGGGCGCGAAAGCGGAAGGCGAGTTTTCCGCCACGGGAGGCGCCGGGCAAAACGAGGAGGGCGGCACGGTGATCCTCTCGACCTCCGACGATTGGTCGAAAGTGGTGTCTTTTTACCAGGATAAGGCGAAAGATCTGGGGATGAAGACCACCATGACGACGGCTACCGGCAAAGGAGGCATGGTCATCTTTACGGATGAGGACTCCAAGCGGACCCTGAGCGTCGCCGCCGGCGGAGGCGGATCGGACGGCCGTTCCTCGATCACCCTGGTCTACTCGGTGAAGAAGTAGACCCGCGGCCATCAGTACTCCCCTGGGGCTGCTGACTGACGGGAGAGAAGCGCCACGCCTTCGGGCCGACAGCAGTTCGCCAAGGGGCGATTTGGCCCGCGCGTTCACGAAAACGCATGGATCCCGGCGAGAGCTTTGTCGATTTCCTGCCGACGCCGGTCTACCTCGGGCACGATGCGCGCGATGCGGCGCCGGCGGCTGCGGTCTATCCGTGGCCCAGCCGCATCAGCCAGCCGAGGCCGAACAGAGCCGCCAGAAAGCACACAAAGACGTAGGCGCCGTATTGCAGGCGTTCGCTGTCCGTGCGCTTGGTGACAACGCCCATCACGACCGAGGTGAAAAGCGAAAACAGCAGGGCCGCCTCGAAGTGCGACAGGTTCATCTTGGGCATTATTCCTTCCTCCCGACGGCGATCTCGAAAACGTCCACCATGGCCAGCACGTTGAGCAGGCCGGCGGTCACCAGGAACTTCGTTCCATAGTCGTGGACATGGCCGGCCATGTCGGGCTGGTTGTAGCCCAGCCACACGCTCAGCAGATAGAGGATGCCCGAGCAGATATCGCCGATGAATCCGCCGGTGTTGATGATGGTGGTGAGCAGGTCGCCGCTTTGCGGCTGAAACATGGCCCCGCGCATCATCAGCCCGCATACGAACATGCCGGTGACCGACGCGAGCAGGAGCACGCCGCGTCCGGTTCGCTTGAGCAGGAGGTGACCTCCGCCCGGGATGAGCCAGCCCAATGCGACGGCCGGGACCCAGGCGCTGAGCGGTGGCAGTGGCTGCCTCGGTTTTTCTTCTTTTTCCTTGGCCATATAACGGTATCTACGAGTTTAGCAGGAGGTGGGACAGACGATCGGTTTTTGTCGTCTGTCGTCCAGCCCGCTATGTGTGAGCGGGGGCGCCCAAGGCATCGCGAGACTTGGACGAACGGGATGGGGAATTGGTAGCCACTCTACGGGTGGAGGATGCTGCCCCACACCACGCGGTAGGCCTCAATTTCGTCGTACAGGGCCCTTCCCGCCTGAATGAACACGTGCATGTTGAGCTTGAGGGCGGAGGGGTCCACGATTTCACCCTCCTCTAAGTAACGCGTGTCGGGACGCAGAATGATGCTCCGGTCGCCGGTGCGGGTGTGCAGCGAGATGGCGCCAGGGGCAATCCGGAAAACCACGCCGGCCAGGGAGAACGCGCCCCACGGCAACGGGCGGATTTCCAGCGCCGCGGACGCGGCGGCGCCGCCTGGGCGCGGAGGGGGCGCGGGCGGAATGGCGTGCACGGTCATGGCAAAGCGCAGCGAACTCCCCTCAATCCTTTCCGAAAGCACTTCGACTTGCTCGCCCAGCGGGAGGCGGGCCATGTCGATCATTTCGTGGTTGCGTTCAACGTAGGTTTTGCCATCGAACTGGTAGCGGAATACCCGGCTGTCGGCGGCGCGGAGGCTGAATTCGGAAGCATCGCGTTCGAGCAACACGCCGCGCATCAGCGGACCGGCCTGCGAGGCCTGTGAAAAAGCCGCCAGCGGGAACAGAATAGCTACCCAGCAAATGCGCATAGCCACGCGCTCTCTGGTTCAGAGTATCACGGACGGCGGTTAACAGGCGAACGCGCCTGCCCCACCACGCTGGCGAAAGCGCCTGTCCCGCAATGGCAAGAGCGCCAGCGCTACCGCTACCGCAACTGGTTCTCTACGTCACGCAGCCAGTCCGGCCGTTTCAGGACTTCGCGCGGTTTGCTGCCGTCGGGGGGGCCTATGATGCCGTCGCGCTGCATCATGTCGAGAATGCGGGCGGCGCGGCCGTAGCCCAGGCGCAGGTGCCGCTGGAGGGTCGAGGTGGAGGCCTTGCCCATTTGCAGCACCAGGCGGACGGCGTCTTCGTACATGGGGTCCTGCTCGCTGTCGATCGGTTCGCCGGAGGCTTCCTCGTCGTCGTCGCTCGGTGGCGCAATGAGGAACGATTGATCGTATTCCGGGGCGGCCTGCTGTTTCCAAAAATCCACCACGCATCCGATTTCGGTCTCGGTGACGAAGGCTCCGTGCAGGCGCGTCAGGCGCGACGAACCGGGCGGCAGGAAGAGCATGTCTCCCTTGCCCAGCAGGTGCTCGGCGCCCATGACGTCGAGAATGGTTCTCGAATCCACTCGAGTGGCCACGCGGAAACTGATGCGCGCCGGGAAATTGGCCTTGATGAGCCCGGTGATCACATCCACGCTGGGACGCTGGGTGGCCAGCACAAGGTGCATGCCCACCGCGCGCGCCATTTGCGCCAGGCGCGTCACGCTTTCTTCCACGTTGCGGCCCTCGATCATCATGAGGTCGGCCAATTCGTCGATCAGGATCAGGATAAAGGGCAGGGGCTTGAGATCCTCCTGGGTTCCGTCTTCCTCGGCGAACAGATCGCGCGGCTTTTCCTGAAGCTTGCGGATTTTCTTATTGAACTGCTCGATGTTGCGGACGCCGTATTCGGCCAACAGGCGAAGACGGCGCTCCATTTCGAGCACCGCGTTGCGCAGGGCGTTGGTGGCTTTCTTGGGATCCGTGATAACGGGCGTGAGCAGGTGCGGGATACCCTCGTACAGGCCCAATTCCAGGCGCTTGGGGTCCACCATGATGAGGCGCACGTCGTCGGGGGTGGACTTGTAGAGGATGGACATGATCATGGAGTTGATCATGACGCTCTTGCCGGAACCGGTTGAGCCGGCGATCAACAAGTGCGGCATGGCGTCCAGCGCCGCCATGCGGATGCGGCCGTTGATGTCTTTGCCCAGCGGAATGGTGAGGCGCGAATGGGATTGCGCGAACTCGTCGGATTCGAGCATCTGGCGCAAAGCGATCAGCTCGCGCCGGGTATTGGGCACTTCGATTCCCACGGTGGGCTTGCCGGGAATGCGCTCGATGAGGATCGACTCGGCTTGCAGGCCGAGGCACAGATCCTCGGTAAGGGCGGTGATGCGGTTGTATTTGATGCCGGCTTCGGGCTTGAACTCGAAGGTGGTGACCACAGGGCCGGGGTTGATCTGCACCACGCTGCCCAGGACGTTGAACTCCTGGAACTTCGATTTGATGCGCGCGGCCGTGTCTTTCAGCTCTTGTTCGTCGTAGGGATTGCGCGCCGGCGGCTCATTCAGCAGGTCCGTGGGCGGCAACTGGAATACGGGCTTGAAAACGGCGGCCGAGGGGGCGGGGGAGTGCGCGAGCGCCAGGGGCCAGGTCTCGGGAGCCGGGCGGACGTCCTCCGCGCGCGGAGTGGGAGCCACGTCCTCAATGGGGCAGATAGGGATCTCCCCGAGGGTGGCGTACTCGGCTTCCACGGGGGACTCCTCCGGCGCGGGCTCCTCGCGGGTCTCCCACGGCGGGGCGTCGGCGGCGACAGGGGAAGGCATCGCGGCGGCTTCCGCCGGCAGGCCGGCGGGTTGGATCCTGTTCATTTTTTGGCGGCTGCGCTCGCGCCGTTGGCTGGCTTCCCGAGCCTTTTCGATGGCCCGGGCGCGCGCCCGTTCGCGCCAGGCTTCGCGGCAGCGGTGGAACCAGCCGGCGGGGACTGCGAACCACGCGCCGAGGCTGGCCATGGTGAAGGTGGAAACCAGGTACACGGAAACGACGATGGCGGTGGCCACGGCCACCAACGCGCCGGCAAGATTGAGAGTATCGAGCAGGTACCGCGCGAGCAGCAGGCCAAGGGCTCCGCCGATGCGGGCGGCGCCGCTGTAGAGCGGCAAAGGCAGGAAAGACAACCCCGCGCACAGGCTGAGGGTGAGGAGAACCGCTCCCAGCGCCTTAATGGCGCCAGCTTCAATGGGCTCGGAGCGGATCCAGCGCCATGCCAGAGCGAAGATCAACAGGGGAAAAAGGAACGCCGCGGCCCCGAAGAACTGAAAAAACAGGTCCGCCAGATACGCGCCGGGATATCCCACCAGATTGAGAGGGCGTACGGCGGCTGCCGTGTCCCACGACGGATCCTGGGCGTGATACGAGATCAGGCTCAACAGAATCGCAAGGCCCAGGGACAGAAACAACAGACCGGCGAGTTCGTTCAGCCGCTTGTGCTGCGTCGGCGATAAGAGCTTCATCACGCTGGCTGGCGGATGAAAGCCAGAGCTAGCACTATTATGCCAAAAATCACGCGGTAATAAACAAAAGGCAGTAATCCACTGCGGCGCAAATAATGCAGAAACCACGCGATAACCAGGCAGCCGGTCACGGCGCTCACGGCCACGCCGACGCAGAACTGGGCGGTCAGCAAGCCATGCAGCAAGTGTTGTTTATGCATGTCCCAGAGGGTCTTGGCCGCGGCGCCGCCGATGGCCGGCGTGGAGAGCAAGAAGGAATATCGCGCGGCGGTCTCGCGATCAAGGCCCCGGAACAACCCCGCGCTGATGGTGATTCCGCTGCGGGAGCATCCCGGAATCACGGCCACCGCCTGCGCCACGCCGATGGTCACGGCATCGGCCAGGCCGACCGACGCGAGGTCGCGGATCCGGCGGCCGGTCCGCTCCGCCAGCCACATCAGCAGGCCCACCCCGATGAGCATGGCGCCCATCACGTAGGGGTTGCGCCAGGTGGTCTCGGCCTGTTTGTTAAACAGCGCTCCGGCGACGACCACCGGAATGGTGCCGATGCCCAGCAGCCACAGCAACATGTGGTTCTGCCGCAGTTCCGGGCTCCGGCCCACGCGCAGGCCGAACCCCTGGCCGACGATCTGAACCCAGTCGCGGAAAAAATAGATCAAGACCGCCAGCAGGGTGCCCAGGTGCAGCATGATGTCGAACGCGAGCGTCTCGACGCGCCACCCGGCGAGCCAGGAGACGAGATACAGGTGCGCGGTGCTGGAGACGGGCAGGAACTCGGTGAGCCCCTGGACCACGGCCAGCACAATTACCTGGAGTATAGGCATCAAGGTACAGCGTGAGGGATTGGGTGCAGGATGTCAAGTTGGAAGTGGGGCCAAGCCTTTTGGCTTGCCGCCGGCCTTTTGGCCGGCGTCTCGCGACGGTCCGAAGAACGCCGGGCAGAAGCCCGGCGGCAAGGTGTGCCCAGCATGGGCAGAGTCTTGTTGGATGAAAGGAGCCAATCGGAGCCGATGACGGCAACCGTAGCCGAAGCGCAAGGCGTAGTCGCGAGAC
>JBEKPK010000162.1:0-11709 GCA_049520795.1 Bryobacteraceae bacterium | reverse complement strand
GCCACCTTGCCGCACTTGCCGGAGGCCATCAGCGCGTAAGCGTCGCCGGCCCGTTCGAGCGGGAAGCGGTGAGTCACTAAGTCCGCGGGATGGAGATTCCACGCTACCAGCCGCTCCACCAGTTCCTCCATCAGCCAGGTGGAAGTAACCCAGGAGCCGTAAATGGTCTTCTGGTCGTGGATGATATCGGGCGACGGATTGAACTCCACTCGTCCACCTTCGCCGAGAAAGACAATGCGGCCCCACTTACGGGTGGCTCGAATGGCGGTGTTGCGCGCAGTGTCGTTGGCGGAGCAATCGACCGCGCGTTCCACCCCCGCGCCGCCTGTGAGCCGGCGGACTTCGGACACGTTATCCGGTCCGCTGGGCAGGGCTTCGTCGCACACACCCAGGTCGAGCGCCAGCTTCATACGTTCTTCGATCACGTCGATACCGATGATCTTCCGCGCGCCGAGTTTGCGGCAGAGAGCTCCGGTCGCAAGGCCCACCGGGCCGAGTCCGGTGATCAGCACGGCGTCATCGCCGCTGATGCCGATCTTCTGCAGCCCTTCATAGACCGTGCCGAACCCGCAAGCTACTTGCGCGCCGTCCGAGTAAGTCAGCTCGTCGGGGAGATGAATCAGATCTTTCTCCTCCACCAGCAGGTAATCGGCCATGCCGCCGTCCCGCTGCCATCCGTAGGCCCGCCGGTATTTCTCGCTGGTGCATGAGATCATGTACCCGCGCCGGCAATCGTTGCACAAGCCGCAGCCGGAGATATGGTAGACAATGACGCGGTCCCCGGGGCCGAAACGCCGGCATCCCGGCCCGCTCTTCACAATCTGGCCGGCGGGTTCGTGGCCCGCCACCACGCCTTGATATCCCTCCGGGCCCTTGCCCAGGTGCTCGTGATAGATGCATCGGATATCCGAGCCGCAAATGGTGCAGGACTTCATCCGCAGCAGCGCTTCGCCGTGTCCCGGCTCCGGGACGGGAAGCTCGCGCAGTTCGACGGTGCTATTGCCCGGTAAGTAGGCGCCTTTCATCATGACTTGATCTCTCCATCCAGGTCCCATAAATCTTCCCATGCCTGGTTCTCTTTCCACAGAAATACTTGTCCCTTGATAAGCCGGCAGTTCCTGTCGATACCCGCGATGGCCCGCATCTCCGCCGCGGTGAGGGGTTCGGTCACCGTGCCTTGCAAATTCGCCAGGTAGTTGCAGCGGTTAGTCGAGAGCGGAATGGGCGTCTGCCCGCGCTCGACGGCCCATTTTACGCACACCACCGCCGGATGGACGCCCAGCCTCGCGGCGATCGCCCGGATGACGGGGTCTTCGATATCCACGGTGTCATCGGGCGTGCGATCGCGCGGGGGACGGTTCGGCGAGCCTATGGGACAATACCCGATGGGCTCCATCCCGTTGGCGCGCACAAAATCGAACAGCTCCGGTTGTTGAAAGTGCGGGTGCAGTTCCATTTCGTGTACCGCGGGCTTGACGGATGCGTCCCGCAGCAGCAGCTTCAACTTGGGGACGGTCATGTTCGACGTCCCGATGTGGCGCACCAGTCCCATTTCCACCAGCCGTTCCATTTGCCGCCAGGTTTTCATGAAGGCTTCGTGAATGTAGGGCCTGGAGTCGGGACTGCGCGATTCCACGCTGCACCCGGGCGGATGGAAGTTCGGAAACGGCCAGTGGACCAGGTACATGTCGAGGGTATCGAGGCGCAAGTCGGCCAGCGACTTCCGGCAGGAGGCGATGACTTCGTCTTCGGCGTGCTTGTCATTCCACAGCTTCGAAGTAATCCAGAGTTCCTCCCGCCGAAGACCCTGGGCGAAAACTCCCTGGAGCGCCGCGCCAATGCGGTCCTCATTGCCGTAGACCGAGGCGCAATCCAGATGGCGATATCCCACCTCGATGGCGCCCTTCACGGCGGCGGCCATCTCCTGGGCGGAGATGTGGTCGGAACCGAAGGTCCCAAGGCCGATGGCCGGCATACGGGCGCCGGTATAGAGAGTCCGCTGGGGGACCAGGGCCGGATCCACGGCGTCACGATTCATGCGAGTGTCCTCATAGCATAGGCACTTGAAACCGCTCCCTGACGGTCGCGGCTCGCCAGGGTCGTATCGAGCCGCGACCGTCAGGGAGCGGTCATAGCGATTATTAGGATTACGCTCCCGCTATCTTCAACGTAACTGCGTGGTCGCTGGGTTTCTGCTCCGGCAACTGCACAATGAGACCCTTCTCATCCTGGGTCCATTTCAGCTTGCCCTTGAAACCTAGTAACTCCACGTTCTTCACCTTGAACGGCGCCGCGCTGCTATTCGTCGCCAGCGGCTTGATGACCGCCTGCTTATCGGGCCACCCCATCACGAACGCATACAAGTTACTTCCCTTGGTCGTGAAGCGGATTTCCTCGGCGCTAAAGGGCTTCCGGCTCCCCTCGTTGAAGCCGCCGCCGCGTCCAGCCGCGGGAGCCGACGCCACCGGGCCATCCCCGTAAATCCTCCACGGCCGCGTGCTGTAGATCCCTTCGCTGTTGACCGCCATCCACTTAGTGATCTCATCCAGGATCTTTAGCTCCTGGTCGTCCAGCGCCCCGCTGTTCGGCAGCGGGAAGTTGAGCATCAGGTTGCCGTTGCGGCTGACGATATCCACTAGCATGTCGATGACCCCTTTAGGGGTCTTGTACTTGGCCTCCTTGTCATAGTGCCAGTTGCCGATGCAGGTATCGGTCTGCCATGGGTTGGCCGGAATTCCTCCCGCCACGCCGCGCTCCAGGTCCAGAATGCAGGTCCCGGTCTGACAATCCTGCGGCGTCTTGCTGGCATAGACCGCCTCGACCTTTCCGCCGTGCCGCTTGGCGTTGGTGTTATACAGATGCGCCACCAGGCCAAGCCCATATTCCTCGAAGGGAATCCCGCCGTCGGTGTAGAGCAGGTCGGGCTGGTAGTCGTCCACCAATTGCTTGATCCGTTTGAAATAGAGCTGCTTCCAGGAATCGGGCGCATTGCGGCTCATGGCGGTCCTCGCAATGCTCGAATAGTCGTAATCCTTGGGCAGAGGGTGATAAAGGTCGGCGTTGGCGGGATCGGCTCCGTCGTACGGCACGCCCGCTAATGGCCCGGTCTTATCGCTCATGTGAGAAGTGGCGAACCAGTTATAGCTGTTCGACAGGTGCTCGCTCACGGCGAACCGCAGCCCTTGCTTCGCCGCGGCCGCTCTCCAGAGCCCGACGACGTCCTTCTTCGGCCCGGAAGCCGCGGCGTTCCAGCGCGGCTGATAGGTGGATTTCCAGAGATCGAAGTTGTCGTGGTGTACGCCCATGCTGCAAAAGTACTTTGCCCCGGCCTTCTTATACATCTGCATCAGGTGTTCGGGATCGAACTTAGCGGCCTTCCAGGTAGCGACGACATCCTTGAAGCCGAACTTGGACGGGTGCCCATAGGTCTTGACGTGATACTCGTATTGCCGGCTCCCCTGCATGTACATGTTGCGGGCGTACCAATCGCCGTACTCGGCGGCGGATTGCGGTCCCCAATGGGCCCATATGCCGAATTTGGCGTCGCGAAACCAATCCGGAACCCGGTAATCCTTGAGCGATTCGCGCGTACCCTTGAACGGGCCAGCGGCTATCTCGGGCGCCTCGCCGGCGGCGCGGGCCAGCTTCCAGGCGGGAACGCTTCCCGCCAGCATTGCGATGGCAGATCGTCTGGTTATCATAGAGCTTACTCCCAAAACTAGAAACTCCCCGCATTTTCGGGGTCTCGCCCCCGCCAGGCATCGACACGGGCGCCGATGCAGCCCGAGCTTCGCTCGGGTTGGCAGGCGGAAGCGCCTGCCCCACCAAATCCCGCGGTCTTAGTCTTCCTCGTACCAGTTATACCGAACTGTCTTCCCATCCAGTAGCCAGCGCTCGGGAGTCATGGTGTCCATCCAGTCCAACGGCGCGCCGGGCTCCTGGACGCGCGCGGCCGCGGCCAGCGCGGCTTTCAGCACCGGCTTCTGCTCCGCCGTGATGGCCGCCGGGTCGGCGGACACGAACAGCGCCGTTCCACTGCGCGCCACCAGGTCGAGCCACTGCCTGGTCAGGTTCCAGGGGATGGCGCGGGTAAGTGGAACGCAATCGGCATCCGCGGCGAAGAACGTGTTATGTTGCGCCATGCGGAACGCGAGGGTGTTGACGCCCATCTTGCGCGTGCGGCTCCACTCCTGGCCGCTGGTATCGTCGCCGATGCGCTGCGCCTCCACCAGTCCCGCCGCCAGGTGGCCGATGGTGTTGCAGCCGATCAAAACGGCGTCTCCGGCGCCGCGGCGAATGGCCTTGTACAGATCCAGGATGATCTCCGCGGTGGTCTTCCCGCGATTCTGGAAATGCCAGCCTCTCTCCGTCACGTCCGGTCCCATTTCAAAACCCCAGCGGCCGGTGAGGTCGAAAGTGGAGTAATCGTGCTTGATTAACTCGTAGCCCCAGCCGCGAATGGCGGCGACGCTCTCAGCCATGTAGTCCAAGGCCTCGGGGATGCTGGGATCGAGGACGATCAACGCCCCTTTCGGCCTTCCGCCGGCGGGCGGAAGACGCCAACTCTCGGCCTGGTTCTCCGTTGTCAGCGTGGGCCGGGTCCAGATGCCCGGCCGCACTCCCAGGTCTTTCATCTGCCTGGCCAGGCCCGGCATGTCGGGATAGTTGCTCTTGGTTCGGGCCACCGGGCCCGCACCATCCGGAGCGCCGCCCCATCCCATGTCTATCACCACGAAGGGGCGGTTCTCCAGGGTATGCGGCATTAGTTCCGCCATGATCTCGGCGTCCTTCAGGCTGGCCGCCGCCGAAGTGTTCCGCCCATAGGCGTAGTACCAGTTGTTGCTGCCGTAGATGGGCTTGGCCGGCAGCATAGGCTTCTCGCACATCGCGCGGCAAAACGCCCGCGCGGCGCTCAGCGGCGGTTCGCCGGCGCGCCCTTTGCGCGCCACAATGGTGGCCGCCTCCAGACGGCGCTCGCCCAACTCCACGCCCGAGCCGCCGCTGCTTACGTCGAGCCACAGAGTGACTCCGCCTCCATCCGCCTGCCAGTAACATATGGAAGCGGCCCCCGTCTTTACCCCGTAGCCGTAAGTGACGCCGCTGCCAGAGGCGAGGAAATACCACGGCATCAAACGCTCGCCCGCCAGCCCGCGCCACTCCATATCCCCGTAGGTACGCTCCCATTGATCGCCCAGAAACCGCCAGCCGGCGGGAAACCCGCCGTGCCAGCGGAGCCGGATGCGCGTCAGACGGGTCTTGGGGGCGGTGAGGAGGACCGCAACCTCGGCCCCCTTGCGGAGTTCCGTCGTGACCTCGATATCATCCTCCTGCCACTTACTGCCTGAGCGAGTCAGTCGGATGACTCCCGCCCGGCCCTCGCCGAAAGCCATGACTAAGTCGGGCGGGCGCAGCGGATCGGGGAGCGAAGGAACCGCGGCGCCGTGAGGGCTGGCAGGCGGAAGCGCCTGCCCCACAGGTTGCTGGGCTTGAAGGGCCGCGCCGCCGGCAGCCACGGCCCCCATTCCCAGAAGAAACGAGCGCCGGCCGGGGCGTGCGCCACCGGCCGGGTGAACGGCATCGACGGAATCGTCCGGCTTCGTCATGAAAGCCCGCTCCAGCCTATTCGTAACGGTAGACTGTCACGCGCATGAGGCTGTTGGCGCGCAGCGTGAGAAGTTCGCCCTGGCCGGTATCGTCCCCAGCCAACTGCTGAACCACCACCCACTTGCCATCGACGAACTTGCCTACCTGAACGTCCCCCAGCCCCACGATGGGCGGCCCGGGCGTATTGGGCGTGAAACTGACCCGGGTATTGCCGTTGCCGCCGCTCATGTAGAATTCGTTCGGGCCGGCGGCGATAAAGATGGAGATGCCCGGACCGCCGGTCTGCGCTTGGCCTGCCGGGCCGCCGCGTCCACCGCGACCACCGCGTCCGCCCTCCGGCGCCGCCGCTGGCGCTGGCTGGGCCGCCTGGCCGCGTCCACCGCCCTGCGCCGGAGGCGCAACATTAAGAATCTGGCCCCCCATTGTTGTCGCGCCGCGTCCACCCTGCGCCGGCGGATTCGCCTGGCCCCCGGTTGTCACCGCGGGCGTGGGTTCCGGTGCGATGGGTATTCGGCCCATGCCCATGGCCGTCAGGCTCAGCGTATAGTCGCCGACCTTCACCTTCTGCGGCGGATCGCCCTGATTCAGGCTCACCGCGGCCATCCTGTCCTTCCCCTGCTGCGCCGCAATTACCGACGACATGCTCGTGATCAGCTTGTATGTGGCGGCCAAATCGGCGCTCGGTCCGGCTCCCCTTTCAATGGCGAACGGCGAGTAGCCTATGGCGTTCCACTTGACGAACGCGTTGACCACGTTGACCGGATTGGCCGACGTTTCGGGGATGAAGAGCGGGTTTCCGTTGCGCGTAAACCTCCCGCAGACTTCGTCGAAATACTGCAGGTAAAGGTCCGGCGCGAGTATGTCGATGGCCGGCGCTCCCGCGTGCCAGATGTCGTGGACCTGCGGCAGCGGGCCGCCGCTAGGATACGTCCCCGGCCACGCCATGCTGGGCTGCTGCAGCCAGCCGTTCACGTACATGGGAATGGGGTACTCCGCCTTGCCCTCCGCCACCACCTTGTTGACGTAGCGCGCGTAGTTCCATGCCATGAAGATCTCATCCACCGGCCAATGGAGTTTCCGCCAGCCCGTGTCGTACTCCTCGCGGCCCAGCAGAGCAACGGAGGTTTGCACCGGCATATCCACGCTGTCGGGCTTGCCCGGACCGAAAACTTCTTCCCAAGTGCCGGAAGTCTTGTTGCCTTGCGCGGCCAGCACCTCCTTCAGTTCCGGGGCCAGCGTATCCTTGTGCTTCTGGAGGTAATCCATCAACTCCTTCGGCACCGGCCCGGCGAAGGCTTTGTTGGCGGCGGGCGAGCGGTCGCGCGAGTCGCGCAACACGCCCACTTCGTTCTCCACCTGGATCATGAGCACCGTATGAGCGGTGTCCACCAGCTTGATGTGCCCCATCAGCGCGCGGAAAGCGCGCGCATCCGCGTCGCGCGAGGCGTCGCCGAAGGTGCTCAGCAGCTCGATGTGCCTGCCTCCCTTGATCTCGATCCGCGGGAACCGCTTGTAATCCTGCTTGACCCACACCGGAGGGTAGCTCGACGTGCCGTTTTTCCAACTGGCGAACCACAGAAAGACGAGCTTCAGATGGTTTTCCCGGGCTTCCTTAATCAGGCCATCCACCGTGGCGAACTCGTACTTGCCTTCGGTGGGCTCCACTTGCGCCCACGAAACCCCGGCCAGCACGGAATTCAAGTTGCCCGAAACCAGCCTGGGCCAGACCTCCTTCATGTTCTCCAGGCTCGACGCCGTATTATTTCCCAATTCGCCCGTGACCGCCAGAAACGGCTTGCCATCCACGATCAACTGCGTGGCGGAGCCTTGCTTCCGGAGGTGCGGGATGCCCGAGGCGGTCTGTCCGTAGCACGGGACCGCGATCCACGCCGCGAAACACGCGAGCGCGAATAAGGGCGGAGTTCTCATTTTCATGGCAGTTCTCCTGTTACCGGCGTGCCCCGCCGGGTGGCCTTATTTTGTAAACCGATTACGATAACCCCGATCGCCGCGCGGCGCCACGGATGCCGCGACACGCCAGTATAGCGAATTTCGCTGACTTTCGCGATAACTTTGGCTCTTTCCCCAAGGCCCGCTGTGAATCCTCGCAAGGATTGACAGCGGTTTTGCGGCGTTTTAGGATGGAGACTTAACTTTAACGTTAAAGGCAAACTCCTTGAAACTGTGGTGGTCTACTACGAGCCGGCGGGCACGGCGCACGAGTGGCTGACGTGGCGGAGGGACCTGAACGAGTTCGCGCCGCGGCTGTTCTAGGGAATGGCATGAGATAAACCGACCGCTTCCCGACGGTCGCGCCTCGCAGGCTGCTATTGAGCGGCGACCGCCAGGGAGCGGTTGCGCGAAGTGGACATGCAGTTTCGTGCCTGCACGAAGAATGCGAAAGGGAATATGATCGGCTTGAAAAGGAGTCTTATGAACGTCTCGCATTTCCATTTGCGGCGGTGGGCCAAAGCCCTCGCGGCCGTTTCGCTTGCGATCCTGGGCGCGCTGATTCTCTCCGCGCAGACCGACCTGACAGGCTATTGGGCCTTCCGCGTCAAGGACGGAGGCGTGAACTTCTTCCAGTTGCAGCAAACCGGCGACGCCGTCGCGAGCGTGGCGCCGGCGGGCCGCGGAGGATCGCTGGCCGGAACGCTGAAAGACGGCAAGCTGCACCTGGTCTCGACGTTCAACATGCCCGCGGGCGCGGGGCGAGGAGCAGCGCCGGGCGCGGCCCCAGCCGCCGGAGCTGGCCGAGGCGCTGCGCCGGGCCAGGCGCGGGAGACCGTCTATGATGGCGTGGTGGAAAACGCCAACCGTATCGCGGTCACTATGACCACCACCGGACGCGACCCTTTGAAGGGGACCTTCGAGCGGGTGACGCGCGAAGAGGCTTATCCCACGCGCATCCCGCCGCCCGATTTGCGGGATGTGCCGGACAACGGCCTGGCCCGCACGCCGCCCATGGGCTGGAACAGTTGGAACAAGTTCCAGGACGTGTTCGACGACGCCACGGTTCGCGGGGTGGCCGATGCCATGGTGTCGAGCGGCATGGCCAAGGCCGGCTACACCTACATTGTGGTGGACGAGGGCTGGACCAGCGGGCGCGACGCCAACGGCAAGATCGTGGGTAACGGCAAGTTCCCCAACATGAAAGCGCTGGCCGATTACGTCCATTCGAAGGGCTTGAAGATCGGGACTTACTCTTCGCCCGGACCGCAATCGTGTAGTGGAAAAATGGGAGGCGGATATCAGGGCAGCTTCGGACACGAACTGGATGATGCGCTGACCTTCGCCGAGTGGGGCTACGACTATCTGAAGTACGACTGGTGCAGCGCCGGCGGCGTCTATTCGAATACCAAGGAGGACAACCAGGGCGCTTATCAGAAAATGGGCGAGGCTCTGCTGAAGACCGGACGGCCCATAGTCTACAGCCTTTGCCAGTACGGGTCGCATGACGTGTGGAAGTGGGGAGCGAAGACGGGAGGCAATCTCTGGCGTACCACGGGCGACATCGCCGACCGCTGGGATTCCATGGAGCGCATCGGGTTCGCTCAGATCGATATCGCCAAATATAACCAGGTGGGCCACTGGAACGACCCGGATATGCTCGAAGTGGGCAACGGCGGCATGACCGCCGACGAGTACCGGACGCACATGAGCCTCTGGTGCCTGCTGGCGGCGCCGCTGATGGCCGGCAACGATCTGCGGACCATGACCGAGGAGACGAAGTCCATCCTCATGAATACCGATGTGATCGCCATCGACCAGGACCGGGAGTTCAAACCGGTGTACCGGCTCTCCCAGGAGGGAAAGTCGGAAGTGCTGGTGCGGCCGCTCACCGGCGACGCCTACGCCGTGGGCCTTTTCAACCGTGGGGATGCCCCGGCTGAGATCGGCTTCCGCTGGGACGCTCTGAAATTCGACACGGGGCTCTACGGTTTCCGCCGGCTGCAAGCGCAGGACCTGTGGAAGCACGAAGCGGTGGCGACGACGGGCGACGAGTTCAAGGCCACCGTGCCGCGCCACGGCGTGGTAATGCTGAAGGTATCGGTGGGCGGCGGGCGCGGCTTCTGAACTGGCGCACAACCGCTCCCTCACGGTCGCGGCTCGATAGGATGGCGTTTCGAGCCGCGACCGTGATGCGCACCTATCGAGGTTAGTGACTATGTTCCGACGCATCATTTGCACCACTGCGATCGCTCTCCTGCTCGGCCCGGCCCTGCCGGCGCAGCAGCCGCAAGCTCGCATCCGGATCGATACCCAGCGGGTGATCGGCGAGGTAAGCCCTCGGCTGTTCGGCAATTTCGCGGAGCACCTGGGGCGGTGCATTTACGGCGGCATTTTCGAGGAGGGCAGCCCGCTCTCGGATTCCCAGGGATACCGTAAGGACGTTCTCGATGCGGCCAAGGCCCTGGGAGTGTCGGTTTTGCGCTGGCCGGGAGGCAATTTCGCGTCCGGCTACAACTGGATGGACGGGGTCGGCCCGCGCGACCAACGCCCCGCCCGCCCCGACCATGCATGGGGCGCCCTGGAATCCAACCGCTTCGGAACCGACGAGTTTCTCGGGTACTGCGAACGCATCGGGGCCGAGCCTTACATCTGCATCAACGCCGGGCTGGGCAGCGTGGACGCCGCGCGTCAATGGGTGGAGTACTGCAACGAGAGCCGCCCCACTTACTGGGCCAGCCAGCGTAAGAAGAACGGCCGCGAGAAACCCTGGAACGTCAAGATCTGGGGATTGGGTAATGAGATTGACGGCCCCTGGCAATTGGGTCATAAGAACGCCGAGGACTACGCCACCTTCGCCCTGGAAGCCGCCAAGGCGATGCGCCGCGAGGACGATTCCATCGAGCTGATCGCCAGCGGGTCTTCCAATTTCGGGGCCAACGCCGATTGGATCGGGTGGAACCGTACGGTTCTGGACCGCCTGAAGGACCAGATCGACTACCTCTCCCTGCATACGTACATAGGCAACCCGGAGAATAACCTCGAGAAGTTTCTGGCGGTTTCCCAGGACATCGACAATCGTATCGATATCGTCCAGGGCCAAATCAAGGCCGCCCGGAACGGTCAAACCACGCCGCGGCCGATCTATATTGCCTTCGACGAATGGAACACCTGGTACCGCGCCCGCACCAGCGGCACGGAATTCGAGACTGCCAGGACGGGGTTGGAAGAGCATTACAACTTCGAGGACGCGCTGGCCACCGGAATGTTTCTGAATGCGTTTATCCGCCACGCCGACGTGGTGAAGATGGCCAACTAGGCGCAACTGGTCAACGTGATCGCTCCCATTTTCACCAACAAGCAGGGCATGTACCTGCAAACCATCTATTTCCCGCTGGTGGAATACGGAAAACAGCGGGGCAACCGGGCGCTGGATTTACAGGTTTCGAGCCCTACTTATCGCGCCGGCGGCACAGTCCCGGTTACGTATCTCGATGTATCGTCCACTTACAACGCCAGAGAGCAAACCGTATACCTGAATGTTCTGAACCGAAGCCAAAGAATGGATATCGGCGCGCGGATAGATGACGTTGCGGGCCAGGTCGGGAAAGACGCGGCGGTCTGGGAAATGGATAACCCCGATTTAAAGGCGGTGAACGATTTCGGCGCGGAGAAGGTCCGCCCCACCAACAGGACGGTTGCTCTCGCCGTCGAAGGTAACGGGTTCACCTACGTCTTCCCCAAGCACTCGCTGACCATCCTGCGTTTGAAGATGCAGTGACGTGGAGCGGGCCCTCGGCCTGCCACGCCGGCGTCCGCGCCGGCGTTCTTCGGGCCGGCGCCTTGGAGGATAATTAAGACATGGCAGTCCGGATGAAGGATATCGCCCGCGATCTGGGGGTTTCCGTAGTTACCGTTTCGAAGGTGCTGCGCAACCACAGCGACATAGGCGAGCAAACGCGGCAGCGGGTGTTGAAGCGGATCAAGGACCTCAACTACCAGCCCAACTTCGCGGCGCGGGCGCTGGTCACCGGGCGCACCTACACGGTGGGACTGGTGGTTCCGGACCTGGTGCATCCCTTCTTCGCGCAAGTGGCCAAGGGGCTTTCCTCGGCCTTGCGCAAACGCGGATACAGCCTGATTCTGGCGTCTTCG
>JBEKPK010000161.1:0-11711 GCA_049520795.1 Bryobacteraceae bacterium | reverse complement strand
CCATCCCGCGCCCGGCGCCGGTGATCAGCCAAACTTTGCTCATGTCTCTTCTCCTGAACAATGATCCCTCGAACGGCTCCGTCGGTGTGTGGAGACCCATCACAATATGCTGTGCCGAAGTGCGCGCCGTCCGGGATTCGCCCGCCAGAGTCCGACGGCCGTAACGTGGCGCTGCCGAGCGCTGGTGCCTGGAAGCAGTCCACATGAGCGAGAAGTCGCCGTATCGGGAGAGTGTCTTCGTTGGGACGGCTAGTCCAACCGCTCCCTAACGGTCGCGGCTCGCCAATCTCTCATCGAGCCGCGACCGTCAGGGAGCGGTTGCTTGTTATCCTCCCGCCCGCAGCAGCCGGTCCAGTACTCCGGCCCACTCCGGCGCGTCGGGCGGGCGCTCTACCGCGATCCACGCCAGGCCTTGCGCGTCCAGGCGGTGCAGCGTGTCGTAGAGCGCCGCGGCATATTCCCGGGGGTTGGCCGGCATTTCGCGGCCGATGCGCAGCCACGCGCCGTGGCCTTCGGGAGGGTTTTCACCGGCGGCCAGCACATAGAGCGGCGTGGCGGGGCTGTAGTGACGGGGATGCATCCCGGGCGATGGGTGGGGGCCTTCATCCGGCGTTGCTCCGAGCCTCACGGGGCCAATGAGAGCTTCGATTTCCGGCAGTGAAATGGCGCCGGGACGCAGCAGCGTGGGCGCGCCCGCCAGGGACAGCACCACCGATTCTATGCCCACGCGGGCCGGGCCACCATCCAAAACATAGTCGGCCAGCTCCCGCGGGATGTGCGCGGCGGTGGTGGGGGAAAGCTCGGTGAAGCGGTTGGCGCTGGGGGCGGCGATGGGCACTCCGGCGGCGCGGATCAGCTCGAGCGCCAGCGGATGCGCCGGCATCCGCAAGCCCACCGTCGCCAGGCCCGCGGTGACGATATCGGGAATCGCGGGGCAGGCCTCCCGGACTGCCTTGGACATGCGTCCCGGCCGGTCCCAACGGATCTTCGGAACCACCAGCGTCAGGGGGCCGGGCCAGTAGCGGCGGGCCAGCGTTTCGGCGGCTTCGGACCACTCCGCGGCCAGGGCGCGGGCCATCTCGACGGAATCCACGTGGACGATCAACGGGCTGGTTCGCGGGCGCCCCTTGGCGTCGAAGATGCGCTCGACCGCCGCGACGTCGAAGGCGTTGGCGCCCAGCCCGTACACCGTTTCGGTGGGGAAGGCCACCAGCTTCCCGGCGCGAATCAGCCCGGCGGCGTGCGCAACGCTCACTCCGGCAACTCGTCCTTGGCGTCGCCGGCGATCTTCCCGGTCTTTCGCCACACCAGGAAGGCGTGCATGAAAGGCTCCAAGTCGCCCTCCAGGACGCGGTCCACATCGCCGATGGCCAGCTTGCTGCGCAGGTCCTTCGCCAGCCGGTAAGGCGCCAGCACGTAGTTGCGGATCTGGCTGCCGAAGTTGATGTCGAGCTTGGAATCCTCCGTCTTGCGCGCATCCGCGCGTTTCTTATCCATCTCGAATTCGTAGAGGCGCGCGCGAAGTTGCTTCATGGCGCTCTCGCGGTTCTTGTGCTGGGAGCGCTCGTTCTGGCACTGCACCACGATTCCGGTGGGGAGGTGAGTGAAGCGCACGGCCGAATCCGTCATGTTGACGTGCTGGCCTCCGGCCCCGGATGAGCGGAAGGTGTCGATACGGATATCGTCGACCTTGACATCGATCTTGATTTCGTCGTCCACCTGCGGGTAAACGAAAACCGAGGCGAACGAAGTGTGCCGCCGCGCGTTGGCGTCGAACGGGGAGATTCGCACCAGGCGGTGCACGCCGATTTCCGATTGCAGGAGGCCGTAGGCGTTTTCGCCGTTCACTTCGAAGGTGACGGATTTGATGCCCGCGCCTTCACCCTCCAGCCGGTCCGTGATCACCGTTGGGAAGCCCTCGCGCTCGGCCCAGCGCAGGTACATGCGCAAGAGCATCTCGGCCCAGTCCTGGCTTTCGGTTCCGCCGGCCCCGGGGTGGATGGTGACGATGGCGCTGCGCGCGTCGTTCTCGCCCGAGAGCAGCATGGCGGTTTCGATGCGCTCCAGGAATTGGCCGTATTCCTTCATCTCGCGCTCGATATCGCCGGTCACGTTTTCGCCTTCGCGAGCCAACTCGAAAAGGGTGTCGAGGTCTTCGGTGAGGCTGCGGATGCGTTCGTCGTTGGCGATGGTCTGCTCCAGGCGCTTGCGCTCCTGCATCACCTTCTGGCCCTTTTCGGGGTTCGACCAGAAATCGGCGGATCCGATCCGCTGTTCGATGGCGGTCAGTTTCTCTTTCTGCGCGGCGAGGTCAAAGATACCTCCGCACGGCCAGGGCCTGTTCGCGGAGGGGCATGTATTCGCGGTCCAACTCTTCGACTGTCATGGGCTTTCAATCCAATTCTAACAGATGACCCGCTTTGCCGACATTGCGCGCACGCGTGCGTCCCATCTCGATGGCCGTCCCTTCCGCCTCGTGAATGTGGCCGCACAGAAAGTGCTCCGGCTGGTATTTGAGAATGAAATCGCGGACCGCCGTGGAGCCGGCGTGCAGGCCCGGGCCGATGCGATCAAGCGCCGTTCCGTAGGGCGGCGTGTGACACACCAGCGCCAGCGGCGCCAGACCGGCGAAGCGCTGGAGCTGGCCGGCAATCCGCGCCTCGCTGTACTCGCCGGGGGTGTGGAACGGCGTGGGGTTGGAATAGCCCAAACCCGCGATTTGCCAGCGGCCCGCCTGAAAATACCGCCCGTGGAAGTCGTGGAGGCCGTAACGCGCGCACATGGCGGCGATCTGGTCGGCCGATTCATGGTTGCCGGGCAGCACATAAACACGCTCGGCGCGCTGTTGCAGAATGGCGCCGCAGCGGTCCAGTCCCTTCGACCAGGTCACCTGGTCGCCCGCCGCGATATAGTAATCCGCCTCCACGCTCAGGAGGGCTTCGAGCGCTTTCCAATCAGTGTGTATATCGGAGAAAACCAGGAGTCTCAATAGGGGGATGTTAGAAAATCGGCGGGTAAATGTCAAAGAGCGGGGAATCCACCCCGCTGGGATCGCTTACTTTCAGAACCCTAGTCGGCGCCGTCGCTTCGCCCACGGCCCGCCAGGCTCACCGTGATGGGGGTTTCCTTCTTGTCGCGGACCACCGTCACCATGCATGTGGTTTTGCCGTTCCCCACCGACCGCAATGCCCGCGTGATATCCTCCGCGGTCGCGATCCTGGTATCGTCCACCTTCACGATCACGTCGCCAGCCTTGATTCCGGCCTTTTCCGCGGGCGATCTCTTCAAAACGGATTTCACCAGCACGCCGGCTTTCACACCGAAGAACTCGGCGAACTGCTCTTGCTTGCCCAGAGGCTCCCCGAGAATGCCGAGCATCGGGTTCCGCCAGGTCATGGCCATTTCCGGAATGTCCATCTCCGGAACGGTCCGCGCCTGGGACCCAGGCATCTCGGGCATGGCCCAGAGTCCCGGCGCATTCGGCCCCATGGCCATCGCGTCCCTCTGTGAGCCGATGACAGCGGTGAGGGTCTGCTCGGCGCCGTTGCGCCACACCACGATCTTCACCTGGCGCCCCACGGGAGTCTCGGCCACCAGGCGTTTCAAATGTTGCATGCCCTGGATCGCCTGGCCGCCGAATTCCAGGACCACGTCGTGCTCCTTGATCCCCGCTTTGGCCGCCGGGCTGCCCGCATGCACCTGGGTTATTTCCGCGCCCCGCTCGTCCTTCAGATTGAGCGCCTTGGCGCGCTCCGCATCGATATCGGCCACGCCGATTCCCAAGAAACTGGTGGGGGCATCGGACGGCGTAATCGCGATGCGCGGACGCGGCGGCTCGGCCTGCGCCGATGCGGCGGGCGCCATCGCGCCGGCCGCCGCACAGGCCAGAATCGCCCAAATCATCCTCGTTCGCATGGCCAGATCTCCTATCGTTCAGCCTGTTGGGTTTTCGAGCTTTTGTGGGTTTTCGCACCCAACAACTTGGGCGAAAACCCCCGGTCCGCTATCTTAATTATCTCAAATATCCGCGCATGACCCATAAAGTGGTGAATTATGCAACAACCAATGGTGGAAATCGTATTGCAGGAGTAGGGTAAAATACCAGTGCGAGTGCCAAGCGGGAGAATGCAGCATGGACAACCAAACCCTCACCATAACCGATAACCGGACGCAGCGAACCTACACGATACCGCTCTATCGTGGCACGATTCGCGCCATGGATTTGCGCCAGATCAAGATCGACGCCGGCGATTTCGGGTTGATGACCTACGATCCGGCCTTCATGAACACGGCTTCATGCCAGAGCGCGATCACCTACCTGGACGGCGACCAGGGCATACTGCGCTATCGGGGATACCCCATCGAGCAGCTTGCCGAGAATTGCACTTTCCTGGAGGTGGCCTACCTGCTGCTCTACGGGGAGTTGCCCACCGTCGAGCAGCTCGCGCTGTGGGATTGCCATGTGATGCACCACTCCCTGATCCACGAAAACGTGAAGAAATTCATGGAGGGCTTCCACTACGACGCCCACCCGATGGGCATTCTCATGAGCACCGTGGCGGCGCTTTCCACCTTCTACCCCGAGGCGCGCAACATCGCCGACCCCAAGTGCCGGCGGAAGCAGATCATCCGGCTGATCGGCAAGATGCCCACCCTGGCGGCTTACGCCTACCGGCACCGGCTGGGCATGCCTTACATCTACCCGGATCCCGAGCTGGGGTATACCAAGAACTACATGAACATGCTCTGGAAACGCGCCGAGCCCAAGTACGCCGCCAACCCGGTGCTATCGCGCGCGCTCGAAGTGTTGTTCATTCTTCACGCCGATCACGAGCAGAATTGCAGCACCAGCACCATGCGCGCGGTGGGCAGCTCCGGGGCCGACCCGTACGCCACCGCCGCGGCGGCCATCGCGGCCCTCTCCGGCCCGCTGCACGGGGGGGCCAACGAAGAGGTGCTGCGCATGTTGGACGAGATCGGGTCCAAGGACAATATTCCTGGTTTCATCGCGCAAGTGAAGGAAGGCAAGCGCAAGCTGATGGGCTTCGGCCACCGGGTCTACAAGAACTACGACCCGCGCGCCCGCATCATCAAGCAGGTGGCCGAGGAAGTCTTCGAGGTCACTGGACGCAACCCCAAGATCGATACCGCCATCGAGCTGGAGCGCATCGCCCTCTCCGACGAGTATTTCATCAAGCGCAAGCTATACCCCAACGTGGACTTTTACTCCGGCATCATCTACCAGGCCATGGGATTCAAGCCCGAGCAGTTCACCGTGTTGTTCGGCATCCCGCGCACGGTGGGCTGGCTGGCGCAGTGGGAGGAAATGCTGCAGGATTCGGAGCAGAAGATCGCCCGGCCCCGGCAGATCTACACCGGGCCCGAGCAGCGCAACTACCTGCCCATCGAACTGCGCGGAGTGCGCCAGGCAGTGCAAGTAGGATAGGCGGACTACGCCCTTGGCGCGCGCACGCCGAAGCGGTAGATCAGGGCGCCGAGCCCCACCGTGCCGAATGCGGCCAGCGAAACCACTGGCTCCTGAATGACGCCGTATACCACCATGGCGGCGCCCAGCACGATGTACGAAACGGGAATCAGCGGCCAGGCGAAATCGAGCGCGCGCAGCCGCTGCCACCCCGGCCGCGTGCGGCGAAACTTAATCAGCGCCGCCGCCGAGAGCGCGGTGAACAGGGTCAGGCTCATGCCGATATAGGTGAGCAGGTCGCGGAACGAGGTGAGCGTCATGACCATGGCGCACAACCCCTGGCTCAGGATGGCCACTACCGGGGTGTGCCAGCGCGGATGCACATTCGCGGCCGCGCTGAAGAACGCCTTGTTCTTGGCCATCGCATAGTAGACGCGCGGGCCGATGGTCACCTCCGCGCTCACCGTGGAGGCGATGCACAGGGCCATCAGAGCCGCGAATGCGCCCGCCACCCCAGGGCCGAACAGGTTGGATGCGGAGAGCGCGCCCACCGCCGTCTTGCCCTTGAGTTGTTCGAGCGGCGTGGCATAAATATAGATCACGTTCAGCCCCAGGTACAGCGCCGCTACTATCGCGGTTCCGGCGCCCAGCGCCAGCGGCAGCGTACGCTCCGGCCGACGGATCTCCTCCGCCACGTAGGTGGCCGCGTTCCAACCGCTGTATCCCACCATCACCCACAGCAGGCTGACGAAGAACTGCGTCGGCAGGCCCACCGTTGAGGTGCGCACGGCCGGCTGCGCGAAGTGGCCCCAGTTCCCCGAGCCCACGGTGAAGCCCAGCAACAAAAAGCCCGCCAGGACGATGAGCTTGGTGGAGGTGAGGGTGTTCTGCACCTTGGCGGTGCGACCCAGCCCGAAGCAGTTGAGGATGGTGAACCCCGCTATGAGACACGAAGCCAACATTTGCCCATGCCCCAGGCGCAGCGAGAAGATGCCCGACCCCACGGCGGTGGTGGCGTTGGACAGTTGCAGGCTCGGAAAGAAATGGCCCAGGTAGTCGGAAAAGGCCAGGGCCGCGGCCGCGATGGGCGCCGAAAACCCGGCGAAGAACGACACCCAGCCGGTCATGAACCCCCACTCCGGCCCGAAGGCGTGAGTCAGATAGACGTACTCGCCTCCGGAGCTGGGGAAGTTGATTCCCAGCTCGGAATAGCTCAGCGCGCCGGCCAGCGCGAAAAGCGCGCCCACGCCCCAACACGCCAGAATCAGGCCCGCGCTGCCCAGATCGCCGGCCATGTACCCGGTGGTGGCGAAGATGCCGGTGCCGATCATGTTCGAAATCACCAGCGCCGTCGCGCTATAGAAGCCCAGTTGGCGTAGCAGCCCGGGCTTCGATACCAGCGTCTCTGAATTGGCCATGGAGAGCCTAAGAGCCATTCTAGTACCTCTCGGTGAATTCCTTGCCGGGGTTATCGGTGTCAACCTCTTTTGACGCGGAGACGCAGAGACGCGGAGAAATTCGAAAAGGAAAGAGAAAAAGAGAGGAAAGGGAGCAGATCGAACTTAGCGAAAGGGCCCATCTTTCCTGCGATTCTCCGCCGTCTCCTCGCTGCACGTACTTACTCGGCTTCTTCTCTTTCCTCCCTCTTTTCCTTCCGATCTTCTCCGCGTCTCTGCGTCTCCGCGTCAAAAACGCGGCTGCATGGCTGCTATCCTGAAGCGGAATGCCGCCTGTCGCCCTGACCATCGCCGGATCGGACCCCAGCGGAGGCGCGGGTCTCCAGGCCGATCTCAAGACCTTCCACCAGTTCGGCGTGTACGGCGAGGCCGTGGTCGCCCTGATCACGGTGCAGAACACCGTGCGCGTGTCGCGCGTGGTGGTGATGACGCCGGCGCTGGTTCTGGAGCAGCTCGAGGCGGTGCTCGAAGACATTCCGCCCGCCGCCGCCAAGACCGGCGCGCTCGGTTCCGCGGAGGTGGTGGAAGCCGTGGCGCGCGCGGCGGAGACCTTCCGCTTTCCCCTGGTGGTGGACCCCGTGATGGTGAGCAAGCACGGGCTGCCCTTGTTGCCCGAAGGGGCCGTCCGCGCCGTGCGCGAGCTGCTGCTGCCGCGCGCCGCGCTGATTACACCCAACCTGCCGGAAGCCGAAGCCCTCACCGGAATGGCCATCCGCGGCATCGAGGATATGCGGGACGCGGCCCGCCGCATCCGCGAGATGGGCGCCCGCGCCGTGCTGATCAAAGGCGGCCATCTGGAGACCGGCGCCACCGACCTGCTTTGGGACGGCGACGCGTGGCGCGAGTTCCCTGCCCCGCGCATCCCCACGCGCCATACCCACGGCACCGGATGCACCTATTCGGCGGCCATTACGGCCGGCTTGGCGCGCGGTCTGGCCCTAAGCGATGCGGTGGCGCGGGCCAAGCTATTCATCCACGCGGCCATTCAAACCAACCCCGGGCTGGGACAGGGCTCGGGGCCGGTCAACCACCACGCGGAAGTCCCATGATCGGGTATTCTGAAATCCTATGACCAAGGTGCAGATCCACTTCCGCCTGGGCAGACCGCTCGACAGCGTCCTGCTGCCACGCCTCGCGCAGGTGAATGCGCTCTACGGCATCGAGCGTGTAACCCCCTCGCCCGCGCTCGACAGCCTCACCGTGGAGTACGACGCCACCCGCCTGAACCCGGCGGAAGTGGAACAGGCCCTGGCCGCCGCCGGCATCCCCATAGCGCCGGAACTGGCATAGGGAGCCCCGCAGGCCGGGCGGCTAAGACGGAAATCCTGATATACTCCGTGCTTCCACCGAGGGAAGTTATGACTCGAAAACCGTCAACCGTCCTGCGACTGGGGCTGGCCGCGATGCTGCCCGCTCTGGCGGCCGCGCAGCCGGTTTCCTTGAACTGGCTCGACAAGGCGCCTCCGCCTTCCAAGCAGGGTGTCACATGGGGCATTCCGTGGCCCAAAGGAAAGGTCGCCAAGGGCACGGCATTCACGCTGACCGCCGGAGGCAGGCCGGTTCCGGTCGAGACCTGGCCGCTGGCCTACTGGCCGGATGGCTCGCTCATGTGGACCGGTCACGCCATCACGGCCGCGCCGGAGATCGCCGGGCCACTGCAACTGGCGCCCGGAACCGCGGCGGTTCCGGACACGCGGCTCAGCGCCACCTCGGATGCCACGGCGGTCGAGATCGACACCGGCGCCTTGCGCTGCCGGATCCTCAAGCAGGGATCGAACCTGTTTGAGTCGCTGACCGTGGGCGGGCGGGAGACGGCGCGCAACGGCAAGCTCATCGCCATCCTCGAAGACCGTTCGGAGTACGCCGCCAGGAAGACGCTGCGCGAGGAGGATTTCGTCAGCCAGGTGAAATCGGTCACCCTCGAGCAAAGCGGTCCCATACGGGCGGTGGTGAAGCTCGAAGGCGTCCATAAATCCACCACATCGTCGAGGGCGTGGCTGCCATTCACCGTCCGCTTCTACTTCTACGCGGGCAGTGAGGCGATCCGCGTGGTTCACTCTTTCGTCTTCGATGGCGACGCGAACAGAGACTTCATCAAAGGTCTAGGCTTGTCGTTTTCAGTGCCGCTGCGAGAGGAAGTGCAGAACCGGCACGTGCGCTTTGGCGGAGATGTGGGAATGTGGGCGGAGCCGGTGAAGCCGCTGGTGGGCCGGCGGGTGGTGACGTTCGGCCAACGCGGGGACGTGTTCCCGGATCAGCTTGCCGGCCGGCGCATACCCAACTTCGCCGAATTCGCCGCCCGGGAGCAGGGCTACATCAAGGACGCCGCGGATTGGGACGGTTATCGGCTGACGCAATTGACCGCCAACGGATTCACCATCGAGAAGCGCACCAACGAGCAGAGTTCCTGGCTGCATGCCGCCGATGGAAAGCGCTCGCTGGGGATGGCGTTCCTGGGCGACATTACGGGCGGGGTCGCGGTGGCCATGAAGAAGTTCTGGCAGAAGTATCCGGCGTCGCTCGAAATCGAAGGCGCCAGGACGGCATCGGGCGAGATGAAGGTGTGGTTCTGGTCGCCCGAGGCCCCGGTCATGGACCTGCGGCACTACGACACCGTCGGGCACGGGCTGGAGATGGCCTACGAAGACTGGAAGGAAGGTTGGGATGACCCTCTGGGAGCCGCCAACACCTCGGAGTTCACGCTGTGGGCGCTGGCGGGCGTTCCCTCCAACGCCCAGCTCGCCGGCATGTCCAAGACATCCTCGGAGCCGGCCCTGCTGGTGGCCGCGCCCGAGTATTACCACGCCAATCGCGCCTTTGGTTTCTGGAGCCTGCCGGACCGTTCAACGCCGTCCAAACGGGCGCTTGAAGAACAACTGGACAGCGCGTTCGATTTCTATAACAAAGAGGTCGACCAGCGCGGCTGGTATGGATTCTGGGACTACGGCGACATGATGCGGCAGTATGATGAGGTGCGCCATCAGTGGAAATACGATATCGGCGGCTGGGCCTGGAACAACACCGAATTGTTGCCCGATTACTGGCTGTGGTACGCCTTCCTGCGCACCGGCCGCGCCGACGCCTTCCGCCTGGCCGAAGCCATGACCCGGCACACCAGCGAGGTGGATGTCCATCACATCGGCCGATTCGCTCCGCTCGGCTCGCGGCACAACGTCAATCATCTGGGCGATGGCGCCAAGCAGCCGCGCGTCAGCCAGGCTGGCCTGAAGCGGTTCTACTACTTCCTGACGGCGGACGACCGCATCGGCGACCTGATGCGGGAGCAACTCCCGGCGGACGCCACTTACGCGGCGGTCAAGAAGATGGACCCGCGAATGCCCGAACGCGGCGAGTACGCGAGCGCCAGTTTCGGGACCGACTGGGCCGCCTACTGCATCAACTGGGCCACCGAGTACCAGCGCACCGGCGACGTCAAGTGGCTGGACAAGATCAAGGCGGGCATGCAGACGCAGCTCGACCTGGCGGCCAAACCGGGCGAGCTGCTGGGCGCGGGACCGTACGATCCGGCAACCGGCAAGTTCATGCCGGGAGGTCGCGGCGGAGGTCCCACCGGCTTCGACCTGCTCTTCGGCACCACCGAGATCATGTCTGAACTGGAGTTGTCCATCGACTATCCCAAGTATTGGGAGGCATTCCACAACTATGCGGCCACGGGCGACGGGCGCCTGCTAGCGTACGCCGCCTGGGTGACGAAAAATCCCGAGCTCGGCAAGCGCGTCTGGCAAACCCGCCAGCAAGGCGGCCGGGGCGGGGCGCAGGCGTTCCCGACCCAGTTCACCCAGGTGAACCCGCCGGACGTGCCCTTCCCCCTGCGCGAGGCGCCTGGGCAGCCCTCGGCCGGCCCCGACGGGAACCGGCTCGGCAGCCTGATTCAAATGCTCGAGTGGGCCGGCCAATACCTGCCCTGAGCGGCGCACGCTGTCGAGAAACCCGCCACGCCTCGACCTTCGACTGGCCGGGAAGAATGCCGGCGAGGACGCCGGCATGGCAGGCTGGAAGCCCGCTCTACGAAAGCGGCTACGCCGACAGTTTCCGGAACTTGTGACCGCTCGCCGCGAGTCGTCCCCGCCAAAGGGTGCGCCACACCGGCTTCAGACGAAGTTGGCTTCAACGCCGTTCACGCCGATGAGCAGCCACTCGGCGACTTCCGGGAGACTCTCTTCCAGGGCCCAGTGATGGACCTCGGGAAACGCGGTCACAATCCCCCGTGGATCGATTTCCGACAGAGGGGGGAAGACCGACATGTGCACCATATTGGCGAACTGGGACGCCGCATGAACCAGGCGGATCAAGTCTCCGTCATAACTGGGGACGGAGGGCGGATCCTCGTGCAGCGCCGCGACATTCTGAAGTTCGAACGGGCATTGCCATAGGGACAAGAGCCACTTTCCGGCCTCGCCGTGATTCATCCCGAAGACGCGCTTCTCGGCTTCCGGAAGCTGTTCTCCGCGCTCCAGCGCGTCGGTCATAGCGCTCTCGTATTCCTTGAACACATGCAACAGGGCGAGCTGGCCAACGTCGTGGATGAGACCGGCGGTGTAGCAGCGCTCGCTCTCCAACCCCGCCAGGCCGGACCAGCGCTTGCACACCAGGGCGGTCGCCAGGCTGTGCCGCCAGCAGGCATGAACAATCTCGCTGCGCTGGCCGATCAGGCCACGCAGAGCCGCCGTGACGGCCAGCGAGCGGACCAGGTCCAGGCCGAGAAAGGCGATAGCGTGAAGGACGCTGGTGATCTCCCGCCGGCGGCAGAACAAGGGCGAATTGGCGACGCGCAAGAGCTCCAGCGTCAGAACCGAATCGGTCTTCAG
>JBEKPK010000160.1:0-11758 GCA_049520795.1 Bryobacteraceae bacterium | reverse complement strand
TTCCCGCAAATGGATGTCTGGTCCCGCTGCTGCGTGGACCCAATCGGTACTGGATCGAAAAAGGCGAACCATAGCGCCAATTGCCGGACCGACTACCGCGCTTCAGGAATCTCTTCCGTTGAATGCAGGGAAAAGTGCGTTCTCCCTTGACAAGTCCTTATCATGGATGACCCGTTTTGCACGCCGTTTTGCACGGTGGTTTTTTCGCGGGACTGGCCAACGAGTTTGGGGGTTGCGAGCGGGCGAGGCAGGCCGAACCGCAGCCTCTTTCGTGCGTCAACCTGAGCTTATTCGTCCCCCGGCTCGGGCGGAGCGCTATCCGGGGAGTTTTCGCCCAACAGGCGTAGTTGCGACGACGAGCTTTCGGCCTTGCCCCGCTCCGGACGAAGCTGATCCAGCCTTAACAACTCCCCGGCGGTGCACAGCCGTTTGCGCAACGCTTCGCGGCCCACCGCGTCGAGCGGGCCCACGTACGTGCTCCCCGCTTCGGCTATCACGGCCAGAATCGAATCGGTCTCCAGCCGGGCGCTATCGAGCAGATCGGGGCTGTGGCTGGTAACCAGCACCTGGCGAGTTTCGCCGGCCGCGAACATGGCGTCCAGCAGCACGCTCACCGCGGCGGGATGCAGACCGGCCTCGGGCTCTTCCAACCCTACCAGGGGCGCGGGCCCGGTCTGGAACAACGCTACTAACACGCCCAGCGCGCGCAGCGTGCCGTCGGACATGTTGGCCGCCAGGAACCGCCAGGGGGCGTCCCCTCCGGCAGCCTCCTGCCGGAATTGCAAGGTCTCGCGCGGGCCCAGCGCAATCGCATCCACGCCTTGAATGCCCGGCGCCACCTTGGCCAGATAATCTTCGATGCGCGCTTTCAACTCGGGCCGGCGCTTGCCGATCAGGTCCAGCACGGCCGCCAGGTTGCCGCCATCCCGCGCCAGCAGTTCGCCCGCGTCGGGCGCCTGCAGGTCCCTGATACGCTCCGTGCTCAGGTTATAGAACCCCATGTTCGAAAGCGAATCGTACACGGGACGAAACTCGGGCAGGCCGGAGGCGCTCACCAGGTAGAGACGGTCGGACGCCGCGGCCGGGCCGGGAACCGTGCTCGAAACCTCGCCCGCGGCGACAGTGAACCGCGACTCGCCGGCCAGCGCCTCGGGCGGGCGCAGCACGCACTCCTCGCTCAGCACCTCAAAGCCATTCGGTTTGGCTCCGATGCGGAAGCCGTAGCTGCCGGCGCTTCCGTTGGGCAGCGCAAACTCCACCCGCGCGCCGAAATGGTTGGGATGCCCGCCCGAACGGCGGCGCACCTCGCCGATCCCGCCGCGCTCGCGGAAGGCGTGATCGAGCGACGTCCTCAGGCCGTCCGCCACGAAGCGCAGGGCATCCAGGAAATTGCTCTTCCCCGCCCCGTTCGGGCCAACCAATAGCGTGAGCGGACGAAGATCCACGTCGCAGGCCGCGATGCTCTTGTAGTTCTTGACTACCGCCCGCGTCAGAAAGGCCGCGTTGCTCATGGACGCCGTGCTCAGCAGTGTAACACCGGGCGGAGGTCCCGGTCCGAGACAACTGGGCCAACCGGGAATTCGCGTTCCTGGGTGGCGCGAGAGGATTCTTTCGCGGTTTGTCGCGGTCGACGGGGCCGGCCGGCAAGCCGCCGCGCATCAGTCGGGCCAGATTTGAGCGATGTCGATTTGGACGGCGGGGAAACGCCTGGGAACGAGAAGGCCTTCCCGCAGTATCCGCGCGGAACGGAGACGGCCGTCTTCGAGGTACAGGACTTCCACCGTGCGGGCTTCGGGCGAGACCACCCAGACTTCGGGAACTCCGATGCCGGCGTAGTCGCCGAGCTTCTCTTCGCGCTCGCGGCGGCTGTTGGCGGGGGAAAGCACCTCGACGACCAGTTGCGGGGCGGAATGGATGTAGCCGTCCTGCTCGACCATCGTGGCCACATCGAAAACGGCCAGGTCCGGGACGCGAGAGGTCAACGGCGACTTGCGGATAATCAGACCAAATTGCGAGGCTTTCACTTTGACCTCGCGTTCGTCGACATGCGGCCACATCCTTGCGGCCAACCTATCGACTATCTCGCTGTGTCTCCATTTCGGAGGGGGCATGATGCGAACCTCGCCGTTGACCACTTCCTCGGTGGCATCCCCCACTTCGGGCATTCGCAGCCACTCCTCGTAAGTGACCCTATTCGGACTGGGAAGGCTTGCCATCAGGGGCTCCAGACTCCCATTTTAGCGGAACTGGAGGGTCGGGCCATGCCGATAACATGAGGTCTCATGCGATTGGCGGAGGAGTCGCCCCAGTTTCGCACATTGCCACTAGGGCTTCCACCAGCCCGTCGATGGTGTACACCCGCGCTTCGGCGGCCACCTCGATCCCCAGGCTGCGCGCAGTACTGGTGGTCACCGGTCCGATGGAGACCACTTTGACGCCGCGCAGGGTTTCCGCGCCGGCTGCGTCCACAAAATTCCGCACGGTGGAAGAGCTGGTGAAGGTGATGAAGTCCGGCTTGCGGAGGGCGCCGAAGGTGGCGCGCGCCAGCGCCGCGGCGTCTTCGGGAACCACCGTGCGATAGGCCTCCAACACGTCCACTTGCGCCCCACGTTTGGCGAGTTCCACGGGGACCAGGTCGCGCGCCACCGCCGCCCGCGGCAGCAGCACGCGCTTTCCGGCCATGTCGTGAGCGGCAGAGGCTTCAAGCAAGCCCTCGGCCACGTACTCCTTGCCCATCAAGTCGACTTTGAGATGGAGCGCCTCCACCGCGGCGCGGGTGGCCGGGCCGATGGCGCAAATCCTGGCCCGCAGCGCACGCAGGTCCACGGCCGAGCGGTCCAGGCGCTCCAGGAAGAAGCGCACGCCGTTGACGCTGGTGAATATCAGCCAGTGGTAGCAGCCCAGCTCGGCGATGGCGCGGTCGAGGGGGCCATAGTCGACCGCGGGATGGATCTCGATGGTGGGAATCTCAATGACGGCGGCGCCCAGGGCGCGCGACCGCCCCGCCAGCGCGTCCGCCTGCCCCTGAGCGCGGGTGACCACAACGCGTTTGCCGAATAGCGGCAGGCGCGCGAAATCCGGCGGCGCCGGCGCCCCCGGCACAATCTCGAATGGAACGCCGGCCGCCGCCAGTTCCGCCGCCGGCTCGGCGCTGCCCAGCCACACGACCCTGAGCCCCCGGCGCGCGCGGTCGATCAGCGCGTCCACTCCGCCGCCCTCAATCCGTTCCGCCGCCACCGGCGCGAAATCGACGACTGCGGGATTGACGCCCGGCTCGAAGACCACCACATCGGCCTGTTCGAGGATGCGCCGCCCCTTGCAGGTGATCAGTTCCGGATCGCCGGGCCCGGGCGCAACAAGATGGACCATCGTCAGATAAGCCTCCCGCGGCGCCGCCCGCTCCCTGACGGTCGCGGCTCGTTAAGGCTTGGCGAGCCGCGACCGTCAGGGAGCGGTTGCGGGCCGCTCACTCCCCGTACACCGCCTCCAGAATCTTGCGCGCCCCGCGCGCCAGCAAATTCTCCGCCAATTCGCGCCCTAAGCGCTCGCTGTCCGAGACCGGCCCTTCCATTTCTCCTCGCACCAGCTCGGCTCCGTCCGGCGAGGCCACCATGGCCAGCATTCGCAATACTCCATTGTGCGCCGTGGCGTGGGCGCCTATGGGCGTCTGGCATCCGCCTCCCAAGGCCCGCAAAACGCTGCGCTCAGCCGCCACTGCGGCGTGAATTGTTGGGTCGTCGAGCGCCCGGCACGCGTCGAAGCCGGCGCCCGACGTGCGCGTTTCCACGGCGAGGGCGCCCTGCCCCACGGCCGGGCACATGATATCGGGTTCCAAAATCTCGCTGATGCGGCCGCCCCATCCCAGCCGTTTCAGGCCCGCGGCGGCCAGCAGAATGGCATCGTACCGCCCTTCATCCAGCCTGCGCAGGCGGGTATCCAGGTTGCCGCGCACCGGTTCCACCACCACGCCGGGACGCAGCCGGCGCAACTGCGCCGCGCGCCGCAGCGAACTGGCGCCCACTTTGGCGCCGGCGCCCAGTTCCGCCATGGATTTCCCCACCAGGGCGTCGCGGGGGTCCTCGCGCGCCGGTACGGCGGCTAGCGCGAGCCCCTCGGGCAGTTCCGTCGGCAGGTCTTTCAGGCTGTGCACCGCCAGATCGGCGCGGCCATCGAGCAGCGCCTCCTCAATCTCCTTGGTAAAAAGACCCTTGCTTCCGATCTTCGCCAGCGGCACGTCGGTAATCTTGTCGCCCGTGGTCCTGACGATCTCGATGCGGCACTCGTGGCCCAACGCTTTCAGCCGCGCTTCCACCCAGTGAGCCTGCCATAAAGCCAGCCGCGAGCCGCGCGATGCGATACCCAGCATGTCAATCCTGCAGGTGAAACGCTTTCCGGAAGGCCGCGATCACGGGTGCGCCGTCCGCACGCCCGGCGTGGTTGCGCAGCTCGGAGATGGGCCCGTGCGCGATCTTGTTCACGATGCCGCGCGTCAGCGCCTCGAGCGCCTCCTCCTGCTTTTCCGTGAACGGCCCGTACTTGCGCTTGATCTTCTCGAGTTCCCCGGCGCGGATCTGCTCCAGTTGCTCCTGCAGTCCCACGATGGTGGGCGTCACCTCCGCCGCCTTGAGCCGCGCCATGGTGCGCTCCACTTCTTCGGCTACCAGGGCTTCGGCGTGGTCCGCCTCTTTCATGCGCTCGCGGAGATTGGCGTTCACCACCTCCTGCAGGTCGTCGATATCGTACAGGAAGACGTTGTCGATTTCGTTGACCGACGGCTCGATATTGCGCGGCACGGCGATGTCGATCAGGAACACCGGTTTGTTGCGCCGGGCGGCGATGACCCGCTGCATCTCGTCCTTGTGCAGGATGTAGTGCGGCGCGCCGGAAGAGGCGATCAGAATATCCGCCTTGGGAAGGGTGGTCAGAAACCGGCTGTAATCGACGGGGGTGCCCTCAAAGAGCCGGGCCATCTCGATCGCGCGCTCATAAGTCCGGTTGGTGACGTACACCTCCGAAGCGCCGGAACGCCGCAGGTGGCGCGCGGCCAGCTCCGACATCTTCCCGGCGCCCACGATCATGATGGCGCGCCGGTCGAGCGATCCGAAGATCTTGCGCGCCAGTTCCACGGCCGCGTAACTCACCGAAACGGCCATCTGTCCGATGCCGGTTTCGGAGCGCACCCGCTTGGCCACGTTGAAGGCGCGCGCGAGCACCGCGTCGAGCGTCCCGGAAACCGTCCCGCAAGCCTTCGCCGCGGCGTAGGCGGCCTTGAGCTGTCCCAGAATCTGGGGCTCGCCCACCACCATGGAATCCAAGCTCGACGCCACGCGGAACAGGTGATGGATGGCCTCGCGGCCCTCGCGATAGTAGAGATGCGCGGCCACCGCCGCGGCGCTCTCGGCTTTCCGGTCGCTCAGAAACGTCCCCACGATTTCCCGCGGGTCGCATCCGGCGGCGGCCGTTACGGCAATCTCCACGCGGTTGCAGGTGGAGAGAATCAGCGCTTCCTCAATGCCGTCGCGCGAGCGCAGATCCGCGAGCGCTTCCGCCAGCGTTTCCTCGCCGAAGGCGAGCCTCTCCCGCATTTCCACGGGCGCCGTCTTGTGGCTCACGCCGGTAATCAGGAGCTTCATGGCTGGAACAGGATGGCGCCGAGGCGCGCGTGCGCGGCCCAGGTCAAGGCCGAGAAGCCCACCACCACCACCGTCATTATGGCCGCTTTTCGCCCGCGCCACCCCGCGGTTACTCTAAGGAACACCAGCGCCAGGTAGACGCCCCAGGTGAAGAAGGAAATTGCGATCTTAGGCTGGCGGATCCAGTCGCTCTTCACCTCGATGAAGGCCCAGGTGCTTCCGGCGATCACCGCCAGCGTGATCAGCACGAAGCCCACGGCCATGGATTTCGACACCAAGTCGTCCAGGGCGCCGAGCGCCGGCAGGCGGAAGTAGAAACTGCGCGGTTTCCTGGTCTTTAACTCCCGCTCCTGGAGCAGGTAGAGCACTGAGCCCACGCAGGAAAACGCCAGCGCGGCGTAACCCAACAGCACCAGCACAATATGCACCGTCAACCATGCGTTGCGCACCACCGGACTGGACCACGTGCTCACCGGGTTCCCCAAGGTGGCCACCAGGGCCATCACAAAAACCAGCGGGAATATAAGCACGCTCAGGCTGACCAGCTTGTACCGCCAGTGCACGATCAGGTACAGCGCCGCTATCAGGAACGCGCACATGGAAAGGGTTTCGTAGAAATTGGCGATGGGGCAGCGGTGGTTGAGAACCCCCTCTTCCACGATGGAGACAAAATGAAACACCACCCCCAGAGTGAAAGCGCTCAGCGCCACCCGAAAGAGATGTTCTTTACGGCGGACCAGGGTGAGGATGGCATGCAGCAGGCCGAGCGAATACAGCGCCGCGGCCACACGCAACCAGATGACGCTCATTTCAGCCATGGGGGAATGCGGACACTCTGGGTCCTAGATCACAGTATATCGCGGGAGCGATTGTGGGCGAGCTTCGGCTTCCCCGGACCATAGAGAGGCACCTGCGCCGTAGGGGCCGGGCATGCCCGGCCCGCGGCGAGGGAACGAATCAAACCGCCGAAGTCCTAGTGGAAAGCCCCAAGCATAAAGGCTATCAGGAGAATGACCAATACGGTCCCCATCCCGACGCCGGCGCCCCCGCCGTAACCCCAGCGGCTATGGCCGTAATATCCACCACCAAGCCCTAGAACCAACAGCAAAACGATCAGCAGCAGTAACATTGTGAATCTCCTTTTCCGTAAGCATCAACTCGCTTCCGGCCGATTTACTTCTCGAATACCTTTTCCACCCGGCCCACCGTCTTCTGGACATGACCGGCGAGGTTCTCGACGTTGCCTTCAGCCTCTAAGTCGGGGTTGTTGGTCACTTGGCCGGCCTTCTGTTTGATGTCGCCTTTCACTTTGTGAAAGTCGCCCGCGATCTGGTCTTTCGTGCCCTGAGTCATCTGTTCTCTCCTTCATCGTTATGGTTGATTCTCGAGCGGCGCACAGACCACAAAAAGCGATGGTCCGTCCTACCCAGGCGATTGGATCTCTCAATCCGTCGAAGTGGCTTTTCGGTTCTTGACCTGCGACTCGTTCACCACCCGGCGAGAGGTAGCTTTCGCCTCATAACAGAGCATGTTATGAGCAGATTTGGGACCAAAGCCGGATGGAAGCGATTACAAGGCGGAAACGGAGGCGCCCGCAAGTCATTATGTGCAAGTCCTGCAGTCCGTAAAGCGAAAAGTGCTTGAGGACCTCTCCGGGAATCCGGCGTTGCTTCGGAACGCGGCTACCCGGCGTCACGGCCTGTACGCCTCGGCCAGATAGCGGTCGTGTTCGGCGCTGACGTCTGCCAAGCCGGAAGCAAACCTGCCCGCAAGAGCACGCCCACGCTCGATCCTCTCATTTTGAGTCGGCTGGTGGCGCGAATTGAAATATAATTCCACTCCCAAGCGCACCAATTCCGCAATGGACTGGCCCGATTCGGCGGCGAGAAGGCGCAACCGGTCCACCTGCTCTTCGGTTAACCGTACTTGCATCCGTACCATGCCATCATGATACCGTCTCCTGTCATCCGCAGTGCGCCAGAACCTCCTCCACCTGCTTCGGGCCCATGTCCTGCCTTTCGCCGGCGCCGTTCCAGCCGCGCTCGGCGAAGCGCGCCGAAATCTTCCGCACCGTCTCCGGCGGCACGCCGTAGTCCCGCAGGCGGGTCTTGACCCCCAGCGATTCGAAGAACGCCCGGGTTCGAGCGATGGCCTGGTCGATTCGGACGTCTTCGCCGCCCTCGCGGAGGCTCCAGACGCGCTCGGCGTATTGCAGCAGCTTGGCGCGCTTGCCTCCGCGCCGCGCCTCCATGGTTCCGGGGAACACCACGGCCAGGCTCTGGGCGTGATCCAGGCCGTGAAACGCGGTCAGCTCATGGCCGATCATGTGGGTGCTCCAATCCTGGGGAACGCCCAGCGCAATCAGCCCGTTCAGCGCCATGGTGGCGCACCAGCAGAGGTTCGCGCGCGCGTCATAGTCCGTGGGATTGGCTAGGGTCTTGGGACCCTCCTCGATCAGCGTCAGCAAAATGGATTCCGCGTAGCGATCCTGTAAAGGGGCGCTCGCGGGAAACGTCAGGTACTGCTCGAGCACGTGCGCGAAGGCGTCCACGATGCCATTGGCCACCTGCCGCGGCGGCAGCGAGAAGGTGGTCTCCGGGTCCACGATGGAAAATTTCGGGTATACCTTGGGCGTCGAAAACGCCAGCTTTTCGCGGGCCTCGCGCCGCGAGATCACGGCGAACGTGTTCATCTCGGACCCGGTGGCCGGCAGCGTCAGCACCGCGCCCAATGCAACCGCGTCTTCCACCGGCGCCGCTTGCGCCAGGATGTCCCAGGGCTCACCCTCGAATCGCGCCGCCGCGGCGATGAACTTCGTGCCGTCGAGCGTGGAGCCGCCGCCCACCGCGAGCAAGAAGTCGATGCCCTCGCGCTTCACCACCTCCACCGCCCGCATGAGCGTTTCGTAGGCCGGATTCGGCTCGATGCCGCCGAACTCGAACACCACGCGGTCTTCGAGCGCCGTTATGACCTGCTCGTAAACGCCGTTGCGCTTGATGCTCCCACCGCCATAGGTCAGCAGCACGCGCGCCTCGCGCGGTACCTCGTAACGCAGCCGGGCGATCTGCCCCTTCCCAAAAATAATCTTCACCGGATTCCAAAACTCGAAATTCTGCATGATTCCCCCTGAAACTCCAGAATAGGGCAAGTGGGGCCGGGCTTTCAGCCCGCCGCCGGCTTTCTGGCCGGCGGTCTTCGAGCGGACACGGGCCTGTCGCACGGTGGATTACAATCACGGTGATCATGTGGAAGTCCACCCTCCTCCTGCTGGCGCTCTGGCCGGCTCTGGCGACGGCTCAGAAGAAGCCCATCACGCTCGAGACCCTGTATGAGTCCCCGCGCCGTACGGCAGCCGGAGCCGGGGCAGGCAGTCCGGTGGTTTGGGCGCCGGACGGCAAGACCTTTCTCCTGCGCCGGGACGGCCGGCTGGCGATCTACGATCCGGCCACCAAGTCCACCAGGGATTTGGTTCCAACCTATCCCATGGATTCCGCCGCCGTCGCCGTTCCACACGAGGGTGAGCCCGAAGATTGGACCAACCGCCGCGCGCGCTCCGGGGAACTCCAGTTTTCGGATTCGGGAAAGGAGTTGCTCTACCCCGCCGAAGGCGACCTGTTCCTGATCCACGTGGATACCGGCAAGTGGGACCAGTTGACCAAGACTCCCGTGGCCGAGCTGGAACCCAAGATTTCTCCGAACGGCCAGATGGTGGCGTTCCGCCGCGGCTGGGACCTCTACGCCGTGGACGCGTCGGAAAAAGAGACGCGCCTGACCCGCGGCGGCACGGACACGCTTCGCAACGGCGCGCCCGACTGGGTGTACCCGGAGGAACTCGACCTGGGCACGGGCTTCTGGTGGTCGCCGGATTCGAAATCCATCGCCTATTTACAGTTCGATAGCAGCCGCGAGCCGGCCTACCCGCACGAGGATCTGCTGCGCCTCCGGGCGCTCTACGAACCCGAGCGTTTTCCGCAGGCGGGCGAGAACAATCCCGATGTGCGCTTGGGCGTAGTGGCGGCCGCCGGCGGACCCACCAAATGGCTCGAAGTCGGCGATACGCGCGATTCCTACCTCATTGCCCGGGCCGGATGGATGCCCGATTCGCGGAGCGCCTACATCGTGCGCCTGAACCGCGTCCAGAACAAGCTGGAGTTCATCTCGATCGACGTGGAGACGGGCGCTCACACGGTTCTCTTCCGCGAGTCCGACCGCTTCTGGATCAACCTCTCCGGCGACGTCCGCTTTCTCAAGGATGGCAAGCGCCTGCTGTGGTCGAGCGAGCGGGACGGTTTCCGCCACATCTACCTCTATTCGATCGACGGCAAGAAGGTGAAGCAGTTGACCAGGGGCGAATGGGAAGTGACCGCCATTCGCGGCGTGGACGAAGCCGCCGGGCGCGTGTACTACACTTCGAGCGAAGTCTCGCGCCTGGAGCCGCGCCTCTACAGCGTCAAGCTGGATGGCTCCGACAAGCGTTTGCTCACTCCGGAGACCGGCGCGCACAGCGTCTCCATGGGCCCCACCGGCGCGTACTTCCTGGACACGTACTCCACCCTGCAAACGCCGCCGCGCACGGTGCTCCGCGCGGGCGATGGCGCGGAGTTGGGCGTATATCGCGAGGCCGACCGTACGCAGCCGGAGGAGTTCGAGATTCTGCCCACCGAGATTGTCTCCTACAAGACCCCGGACGGCGCGCAGCTTTACGCCCGGTTGATTAAGCCGGCCGGCTTCCAGGCGGACAGGAAATATCCGGTGGTGATGACCGTATACGGCGGGCCGGGCGTGGATCTGCCCATCCGCAATGCGTGGCAGGGCGTGAGCATGGACCAGGTGTACGCGCACCGCGGCTATGTGGTTTGGGAATCGGAAAACCGCGGCGGGCTGGGGCGCGGCCACGCTTTCGAGACGCCCGTTTATCACCAGCTCGGAGTGCGCGAACTGGCCGACCAGGTGGCCGGGGTAAAGTACCTGATCTCGCTCGGATTCGTGGACCCGGAGCGCATCGGCATTCACGGCTGGAGCTACGGCGGGTTCATGACGGTCAACGCGCTATTGAACGCGCCGGACGTGTTCCGGTGCGGCGTCGCCGGCGCGCCCGTCACCAACTGGCTCAACTACGACACCATTTACACCGAACGCTACATGGGCCTGCCTAAGGACAATCCGGACGGCTACCGGAGCACGGCGCTCGCTCCCAAGGCCGCCAATTTGAAGGGGCGGCTCATGATCATGCACAACTACGAAGACGACAACGTGCTGTTCCAGAACACGCTCCAGCTTATCGATGCGTTCGAGCAGGCCGGGAAGACCTTCGATTTCATGCTCTACCCGCAGAAATCGCACGGCGTAACCGGCGCGGCCGCGCGCCAGAGGGACGCCACCATGCTGGAGTTCTTCGACCGGTATCTGAAGTAAGCCGCCGAGAGCCCTCTCACTCCCACTCGATGGTGCCCGGCGGCTTGTGGGTCAAATCCACGAAGACGCCGGCAATGCCTTCCTGCTCCAGCAACTCGGCGCACATCTTCTGTAGCAGCGGCGCGGGGATCTCCACCGAGCGCGCCGTCATCCCGTCCACCGAATCCACCGGGCGGAGCACCACCGAATCGGGCGCATCGCTCCCCGTGCCCAGCGGAATCAGAATCACGGGGAACTGCCAAACCTGGTGATCGAAGCCGCTTTCATGGGAGAGGCGCCGCACGGTGGCGTCGGCCCGGCGAAGGCGCGCGACGCCCTCGTTGGTTAGCGAGCAGGCGCTCACCTGCATTTGGGAAACCGGCGCGTGGGCCGCCACGCAGGCGATCACCCGGTTCACGCCCGAGAGCCGGTTGATCAGCGCTGTCGCCCGCGCGTGGTCCGGCTGGTCGATGGCCAGCACCGGCGCATAGCTGCGTGAATCGCCCTGCACGCCCACCGAATTCACGGGAATCATGTAGCCGTCCGCGGTGGCCCGCACCGGCGCGTCGATCTCCGCACAGAGCCGCCTTATAGCCAGCCCCGGTCCCGGGAACGGGTGCCGCTCCAGCAGCTCGGCGGGCAATTCCAGCTCGCGGCCCACCTCGCGCACCTCATCTTTATAGAACGATTTCAGCGGCTCCACAATGCGCCCGCCGGCGATCAGCTTCTGT
>JBEKPK010000159.1:0-16704 GCA_049520795.1 Bryobacteraceae bacterium | reverse complement strand
ATGCTGAGGCGCCGCATACCGATCCCGCAGGCGCCGTCCGTGTAGACGCCCTCGTCATCCGGTCCCCGGTGCCGGATCGGATCGCACATGGCCTTCACCGCTGCCGGTTCCGCGCTTCCCTTCAGGAGCAGAAACCCGGCGATTCCACACATACTAGAAATGTACCATTGCGTGCGACAATCGGACTTTCCAATCGGTTTATACTGGGCGTACAATGACGGGCGATCGCGGGCAGGACATGGAAATTCCGGCTTCCCAGGCGGGAAAACCCTCACTCGATGTTATTTTCCACTTCTCGCCGGACCAGGACTTATACACTGCCAGTTGTATTCTGACCGGCCTGTGCGAATTGTCCGCCGCGGGCCGGTTGAGGATGACGGTTACGCCACGCGTCGAGGGACTGAGCCGTCTCCCGGGAGGCGGTTTCTGTCCATTCACCCTGCGCTCGCCGGAGACTGACGGCATCTCACGTCTGGTCCTCGACCTGAGCGATCACAGCGACCTGTTTTCCGGCGAGTTACTGGAGTGGTGCGACCTCTATTTGAAGCGTAGCTACTACCGGCCCGATATCGCGAAGCTGGCCCCGGCCAGTCGCGGGAAAGTCAGGCCGTTTGGCCTCAACTACGCCTGCCGCTCGCGGGACATGACAGTCAGGACGCTGGGGGTCGCGGCCCGTGCGCTTTTGGGCGCCGGAAGCGCAAACCGCGGACGGAGGGAACTGCTCGCCACACGTTTGCGGGCGATATACCAGTTCTGGTGTACGCCGCCCTGCCGGAGTTTCGAGCATTCTCCGGACGCCGGGAAACGCCCCCTCGTGGTCTACCAGACCCGCATGTGGGACCCCGCCCAGGCCGGCCCCGACGCCGAGGAACTCAACCGGCAGCGCGCGGAGTTGGTTCGTGCGCTCCGCAAGACGTTGGGGGACCGGTTCGTGGGCGGCGTGATTCCCACACCGTTCGCGCGGGCCCAGTTCGGCGATATCGTGACGAGATCTCCGGTCAGATTCTCCAATTACATTGCCTTCAGCAAGGAAATCCTGATTGGCGTCAATACCAGGGGTCTGTATCAATCTGCGCCATTTAAGCTTCCGGAGTATCTGGCTTCGGCGAAATGCGTGGTTAGTGACTCAATTCGTAACGAGCTTCCGCAACCGCTCAAACCGGGCTCTCACTATCTTCAGTTTGGTTCCGTCGACGAGTGCCTGGCGCATTGCGAACGCTTACTCTCCGATGCGGATCTGGCGAACGGATTGAGCCGCCAGGCGTGGGCGTACTACACCCGGCATGTGCGCCCATCCGAGCATGCCGCTTCTTGCCTCCGGCAGGCTTGCCCCGCGGCTTTCGAATGAGAGGCCGGGGCCGGGG
This sequence comes from Bryobacteraceae bacterium, assembly GCA_049520795.1. Lineage (GTDB taxonomy): Bacteria > Acidobacteriota > Terriglobia > Bryobacterales > Bryobacteraceae > BOG-224. The sequence goes on along the minus strand of JBEKPK010000159.1, from coordinate 15,340 downwards.
CCATGGCCCGGCATTGGCGGGGCATGGTCCGGCAACCACCCCATGCCGTAAACCGGGTATGATATTCCTGAACCGGAGGCAATGCAATGCATTCAACCAATCGGCGCGAGTTCTTTCGCGTGGCGGGATTTGCGGCGGCCGGCGCCGTCGCCGGTGGCCCGGCTTGGGCGGCCGCGCGCAGGATGAAGATGTGCCTGAACACCGGGAATATCGGCGTCCAGGCGAACCTGATGCAATCGATCGCCATGGCGGTGAAGTTCGGATTCGAGGCGGTGGATCCCAACGTCAAGGAACTGGCCGCGTTGGCGGATTCAGCCATGACCGACCTGCTGGGCAGCCTGCGAACCCAGAACCTGGAGTTCGGTTCGTGCGCCCAGGCCGTCCCCGTCAACCAGGCGGACGACCGCTTCGCCGCGTTTGTGAAAGATCTCGCCGCCACCGCCAAGACCCTCCAGCGCGCGCGCATGAGGCGGTTCCTCACCTGGCTTTCCTCCTCGGACAACAACCTTACCTACCTCCAGAACTTCAAGCTGCACACAAAGAGGATAGGCGAAGTCGCCACCGTGCTGGGCGACAACGGCATTTCCCTCGGCCTCGAATACGTCGGCCCCAAGACCGGTTGGAGTCGCGGCAAGTACCCCTTCATCCACACCATGGCCACCATGAGGGAACTCATCGCCGAAATGGGCAAGCCCAATGTGGGCTTGCTGCTCGATATCTGGCACTGGTACAACGCCGGCGACACGGTGGCCGACATCCTCGCGCTGAAGAACGAGGATGTCATAGCCGTTCACATGAGCGATGCGCCGGCGGGGATTCCGGTGGATCAGCAGGTGGATAACCGCCGGGCATTGCCGTGCTCGACGGGCGTGATCGACACCAAGGGCTTCCTGAACGCGCTCAACAAAATAGGTTACGACGGCCCCGCGGCCGCCGAGCCGATGAGCCAGGAATTGCGGTCCCTCCCGCCCGAGGAAGCCCTGGCGCAAACCGCCGCCGCCATGAAGAAGGCGTTCGCGCTGATCGAATAAGACGCGAAGCGCCTTCTCGTGCTGTAGCGTTTCGTATATACAATCCGATATAATATCGCTGCGGTCGTTTCCGATTTTGAGTGGGATGACGACAACATCTCCCATATCGGGAGGCGCGAGTTCACTCCGGAAGAGGTGGAGGAGGTCTTTGCCGGTGACCACAAGGTGAGGCGGGCGCGCCAGCAGCGATACATCGCGTTAGGCGAAACGCTGACGGCCGCCTGGCTTTCATCGTGTTTCGGCGGTCCGGAGGGCAGGTGAGGGTGATCACGGCGCGTGACATGGATGCAAGTGAACGGCGGCTACATCGCCGGAAGTAGGCGGAGCAAATGGAGAAAAAACTTCCGCTAGCGAAGTCGCCACTCCCCAGGTTTCGGTCCGACCGGGAGGCAGCGGAGTTCTTCGAGAGCCATTCTGCCGCTGGCGTGTGGGATCAGTTGACCGAGGCTCCTCAGGCCAAACCGGCGCCCGCTCTGGCCGGGAGGATCCGCGATCGCCACGCCCAGGTAAAGTCTCCGATTTCGCTTCGCCTGGCCGCCGAACAGATCGCCGCGGCGAAGCGCATCGCGGCTGCGAAGTCGGTAGGCTACCAGACGCAGTTGCGGATGTGGATTGCCGAGGGGATCCGGCGCGAAGCCAAGCGCGCGTAGTGTTCCGGCCCGCAGGATTCCATCCTGGCCCCACGGAAAAAGGACATGTTCACGCGGTCAGTGCGCCGTCAAGGGGCGAAGATAATGACTTGCGCGCGATGGCCTTTGCGCAGTTTGGCGTCGCAGGTGTAGAGGACAGAGTTGGTTGCTTCGGCCAAGGCGATGTAGACGGCGTCGTAGGCTGTAAAGTTGTGGCGCAGCTCCCAGATCCGGCCCAGCAGGGGCGTGTGCCCATAGCGTTCCACGGGCAGCGCCGCGAGCGCCGCGAGAAGTTGCTCGCTCCGATGCGAATCGATGCGCCGGCCCGCACCTAGGTTCCTGAGAGCGCTAATCACTTCCACGTCGAGCAGATGGGGAACGATGAGTGACTCGCTGCGCCAAGCCAGATCGCGCCTGAGGGAATCGGCCAAGGGGCCGTTTGTGAGGAGTTCCACAACTACCGAGGCGTCCAGCACGATCACTGCGCATCCCGCAATTCGCGCACGATTTGCGCCGCGCTCCGCTCGGTTGGAATCGGTTTCGCCTGCCGCACGCTCTCCAGCCACTCGCGCATGGTGGGCCGCTCGGCCGTGCGCCCCAATTCCTTCTTGATGAAGTCGGAGAGGCTCATACCCTCGCGAGCGGCGCGCGCCTTCAACGTGCTATGCAACTGTTCCGGAACGTCCCGGACCTGAATCATCTTCGACATGTCTTCAGCATACAAACATGTGCGGCGCATGTCCAGGAATGCCGCCCGCGCGCCACGCGCGGCCGTGCGCGAATTCCGTAGACGCCGCACTTGGTTTACACTGCTACCCATGAGCCACCGAATCCGTTGGGGCGTGCTGGGCGCCGCCCGAATCGCCATTACGAAAGTGATCCCGGGCATGCGCGGCTGCCGGCGCGCGGAAATCGCCGCCATTGCTTCGCGCGACCTCTCTAAAGCCGGGCGGGCCGCATCCTCTCTCGGCATCCCCAAAGCCTATGGCTCGTATGAAGAGCTGCTGGCGGACCCGGAAATCGAGGCCATCTACAATCCGCTGCCCAACCATCTGCATGTTCCCTGGTCCATCAAGGCCGCCGAAGCCGGCAAGCACGTGCTCTGCGAAAAGCCGATCTCGATGTCGAGCGCCGAATGCCGCCGCTTGATCGCCGCCCGCGACCGCGCCGGCGTGAAAATCGGCGAGGCGTTCATGGTCGCCGTCCACCCCCAGTGGATCCGCGCCCGCGAAATCGTGCGCTCAGGGCGGATCGGGCCGCTCCGCTCCATCCTGGGCTGCTTCAGCTATTACAATGCCGATCCGGGGAATATTCGGAATATTCCCGAATACGGCGGCGGCGGCGTCATGGATATCGGCTGCTACCCCATCTTCATTTCGCGCTGGATGTATGGCGAGGAACCGCTGCGCGTGCGCGCCGCCCTCGATCGCGACCCGGTCATGAAAACCGACCGCCTGGCCTCCGTTCTCCTCGAGTTTCCATCCGGCCATTCCATCTTCACGTGCGGCACCCAGCTTGTGCCCTATCAGCGCATGGTTTTCCTGGGCGGCAAGGGCCGCCTGGAGATGGAGATTCCCTTCAACGCGCCGCCGGACCGGCAGTCCCGCATATTCATCGACGATGGGTCCGACCTCTGCGGCGGCGGAATCGTCACCGAAGAGTTCCCCATCTGCGATCAGTACGCCCTGCAAGGCGACGCGTTTTCCCGCGCGATTCAGGAGAATACCGAAGTCCCCGTGCCGCTCGAACAGGCGTTGAAGAACATGGAAGTGATCGAGACGATACTGGGCGGGTAGGATCGAATCCCGCAGTCCGGCAGTTCGAAGCGCATTGGCCGGAACAACGCCGGTGAGGCCGGCTAAAGAGCCAGGCCCCGCATGGTTCTACAATCGGGTTTAGTCTCGGAATTGCAGGAGGAGCGAGTGGGAACGGTGTCCCGGGAGTTTCAGATCTTTGTCAAACCGGCCGGGGCCGTGTGCAATCTCGATTGCCAATACTGCTATTACCGGGACAAACGCAGCCTCTATCCGGAGGCCGGCGCATTGCGCATGCCGGAAAGCCTGCTGGAAGAGTACATCGTCCAGCACATCTCGGCCGCGGGCGGGCCGGAGGTGGCTTTCTCGTGGCATGGTGGAGAGCCCACCACCCTGGGCGTGGATTTCTTCCGCAAGGCCGTCGAGCTTCAGCGCAAGCACAAGCCCGCCGGCTGGCGCATCCGTAACGGCATCCAGACCAACGGCGTGCTGCTGGACGAAGAGTGGGCCCGCTTTCTGGCGGCGGAGGATTTCCGCATCGGCCTCAGCCTGGACGGCCCGGCGGAATTGCACGACCCCTACCGCACCACCCGCGGCGGAGAGCCCTCTCACCGCCAGGCCATGCGCGGATACGAGCTTCTGCGCAAGCATGGCGTCCCCACCGACATCGTGTGCGTGGTGCATAACCTGAATGTCCGGCATCCGCTCACGGCGTACCGTTTCTTCCGCGAAATCGGCTGCCGGCATCTGGGCTTGCTTCCAGCCGTCGAGCATGCTCCGGAAAGGGCGGACGGGGTGGGCCCGTACACGCCCTCGGCGGAGGCTTATGGAGCGTTTCTGTGCAAGATCTTCGATGAGTGGATCGAGCGGGACGTCGGCCGGATGGCGGTGCAGACTTTCGAGGAAGCTGCCCGGCCGGCCCTGGGCATGGAGCATTCCTTGTGCGTGTTCCGCGAAACCTGCGGGCAGATCCCGGTTCTGGAACACAACGGCGATTTCTTTCCCTGCGACCACTACGTGGACCGCGAGCACCGCTTGGGCAACATCCTTGAGACGCCTCTCGGCGTACTGCTGGATAGCCCCGTGCAGCGGGCCTTCGGAGAGGCCAAGCGGGACGCCCTGCCGCGTTATTGCCGCCAGTGCGAAACGCTGGCCATGTGCCATGGCGGATGCCCCAAATACCGCTTCATCCGCACGCCGGATGGCGAAGAGGGGCTCAACTACCTGTGCGCGGGATTGAAGCGCTTCTTCCTGCACAGCCGCGGGCCGCTCGAAAGACTGGCGGCGCGGGAGCGGGAGCAGGCCGGCGCGTCGCGCGCCGCCCCGGGCAAGGCCGGCCGCAACGATCCCTGCCCGTGCGGCAGCGGCCTGAAGTACAAGAAGTGCTGCGCGGCGGGGTAAGTCTTGAGTCTTTCAGGTCTGAAATGGTTTTTCCGCTTGCGCTCGCGGGACCAACCGTTCGAGAATATCGGCAGCACGGGATATATACGGCAGCAAGCGGAACAGGAGCACGGAAATGGAAACTACAAGAAGGCGGTTTCTGGAAGGCAGCGCGACGGGCATGGCGGCAACCGGCCTGTGCGTGTCCTCCCTTGGCGCCCAGGATTGGGCGCGCCAGGCGGTGGACCGCTCGCCGCGGCGGCGCGAGTGGGTATCGGTGAAGCACGACGGCAGAAGCGTCGAATCGTTTGTGGCTTACCCGCAGGGGCAGGCGAAGGCGCCGGCGATAGTGGCGATCCACGAGATTTTCGGCATGACCGACTGGGTGGAAAACGTGGCCGATGAGTTCGCCGCGGCGGGCTATCTGGCCATCGCGCCCGACCTGCTCTCGGGCATGGCGCCCAACGGCGGACGCACCAAGGATTTATCGGCCAACGAAGTGGGCGGCGCCATCGGCAAGTTGCCGCCCGATCAGATCACGGCGGATCTGAACGCCGTGGCCGACTATGCCAAAAAGCTCCCCGCTTGCAATGGGAAGGTTTGCGTGGTGGGCTTCTCCTGGGGCGGCGGACAGTCGTTCCGCTTCGCCACCAACCGCAAGGACCTGTCGCTCGCATTTGTGTTCTACGGCAACGGCCCGGCGCCGGAGGCCATCCCCAACATCCAGGCCCCCGTCTACGGGTTCTACGCCGGGACCGATGCGCGCATCGACGGGACCGTTCCGGCCACCCAGGCCCAGATGAAAGCCGCCGGCAAGTTCTTCGAGACGGTAACCTACGAAGGCGCGGCCCACGGGTTCATGCGGGCCGGCGAGCAGCCCGATGCTGCCGAAGCCAATAAGAAGGCCCGCGACCAGGCGTGGGTGAAGCTGAAGGCGCTGCACGACAAGGTCAAGTGAGAGGTGGCGCCGGCCCCGGCCTGCCACTGGAGTTTCTACATTTGGCAGCGGTTCTCCGGAGTTGTGGGACAGGCGCTTCCGCCTGTCAAACGCAGGCTCCAGCCTGCGGCGTTGCTGTGCCCCCGGCCGCGCATCCGCCCGCTCCCCTCGAACCGCGTTACAGTGATTACTTGCCATGGCTGCCCGACTGAAAGGAATCTTTACTCCCACGCTGGTCCCTTTCGACGAGCGCGGGGAGATCGACGAAACCGAATTGCGCCGTTTCCTGGCGTGGCTCATCGATCAGGGCGTGCACGGCCTCTATCCCAACGGTTCCACCGGCGAGTTCACCCGTTTGACGCAGGAGGAGCGCCGCCGCATTGTGCGCATCGCCTGCGAGGTCGCCCGCGGGCGAGTACCCGTGCTGGCCGGCGCCGCGGAGGCCAACGTCAAGGAAACCCTGGCCGCCTGCGAGGCTTATGCCGCCATGGGCGCCGCCGCCGTGGCCATCGTTTCGCCTTTCTACTTCCGCCTCTCTCCGGATTCGGTGTACGCCTATTTCGCCGAGATTGCGCGCCACTCGCCCATCGACGTGACGCTCTATAACATCCCCGCCTTCGCCAGCGCCATCGACTTGCCCACCATCCGGCGGCTGGCCGAGTTCCCGCGCGTGGTGGGAATCAAGGATTCCTCGGGCGACCTGGCCTTCATGATGCGCATGATCGCCGCCGTGCGTCCCTCGCGGCCGGATTTCTCTTTCCTTACCGGTTGGGAAGCCGTGCTCGCGCCCATGCTCATGATCGGCTGCGACGGCGGCACCCACGCCAGCAGCAACGCCGTGCCCGAAGTCACCCGCCGCATCTACGATCTGTGCGGCGCCGGAAATTACCAGGAGGCCATGCTCTGGCAGTACCGCATCCTGGAGCTGTTCGACGCCATGCTCATCCCCTTCGAGTTTCCCGACGGCTTCCGCGCGGCGGCCGGGCTGCGCGGCTTCCGCATGGGTAGAGGGCGCCAGCCGATGAGCCCCGCGCAGCAGGCCGACCGCGGCCCGCTCGAATCCGTGCTGCAGTGCATTCTGTCGGATTTCGGCATGGTTGCGCCTCCGGCCTCCGGCTGCGCGCCGCGCACCGGCGGCATGGCCCAGGACAAAATCGCCCAGGTGGTTTACCAGGTGATGAAAGTGCTGGCGGATAGGGGCGTAGTCTGAGCGAAGCGCTGGTCCTGGTGGAAATACCGGGCTGGTCGCCCGGAATCGTGATTCTGGACGCCATGGAGAAGACCGCCGGCGTGCGCGTTGTGCAGGCGGAGCTGAACGACCAGCCGGGCGTCTGCTTGAAGCTGGCGGGCCCGCTGGCGGATGTCGAGGCGGCTGCGGAAGCCGCGGCCGCGGTGGCTCGCGGCATCGATGTCGCCATCGTGATGGACGTGATTCCGCGTCCGGCGGAGCAGGCGGGCGACGCCTGGCAGGCACGCCCGGACTTCAGCCCTCTTTTCGAGCAGGCTACCGTACACTTGCCGGCCGAAGGCGCCAAAGCGCGTGGAGGAACTATGAACGACCAAGCCGGATTCGCCGTGGGGCTCATCGAAACGCAGGGTTTCACGGCGGTATTCGAGGCCATCGACACCGCCGTCAAAACCGCCGCCGTGGAGGTGCTGGCCCGCGAAAAGCTGGGCGGCGGATACATCACCGTCGTGATCAAGGGCGATGTGGCCGCTGTGCGAGCCGCCGTGGACGCCGGCAGCGCCAAGGTCGCCGGCTTGGGCAAACTCATCGCCGCCCACGTCATCCCCAGCCCCAGCCGGGCCGTGCTTTCCCTCCTGCCGCCCAAGTAAGGCGTACCCGATACGGCAAGCGGCAGCCGGCGCCCCACTCTTTTCTAGGCCATAATAGAGGAATGAAGCTTCTATTCGCTGCTGTGGCGGCGGCCGGCCTTTTGTGCGCCGCCGATGTCAACCTGGGTCAGCCGCTTACTCTGAAACAGCCGGTGGCCATCTCCACGCTCCTCGCCAAGCCCGCCGCCTACGTCGGCAAGACCGTGCAGGTGAAGGGTAAGATCACCGCTGTCTGCCAGGACATGGGTTGCTGGATGGAACTGGCGGACGATAAAGACGCCAAAATCCGCATCAAGGTGGAGGACGGAGTGATCGTCTTCCCGAAAAGCTCCGCCGGGAAGACCGCCATCGCCGAGGGCAGGTTCTCAAAACAGGACTCCGGCTATCAGATCGATGGGACCGGCGCGATAATCCAGGGCAACTAGCGGACTGCGGCGCAAGAACTGCCCCTTATCCTCTCCCGGCCGATCATCGGGATCGATTCGTAGAGCGGCCTTCCAGGCTGCCACGTCGGCATCCTTGCCGACGTTCTTCGAGGAATGCCGGTAGGAATACCGGCATTCTCGCGCCGCACGCAGTCCCGCGATGGCAGATTGGGACGCTTTCGCCCACGGATGGGTATAAAGAGATGTCCGATAGCAACCGATTTCTATTGACATAGGGGTGCCATATGCTCAAGCTGAAAGTAGGTGGAGGTGTGTTTATGAGGTGGCTCTGGCTTTCGGTTCTGGCCGCGGTTCTTGCCGCGATGGCAGCCGTGCCTGCCATGGCGCAGCTCGTGGCGCCATCTAAGTCCGGCATGGTCAGCTACATCGAGGGTGAGGTGCGCATTGACGACCAGCTCATTCCGGATCCGATCGTGGCGACGTTCCCGTACATGAAGGAGAACGGAGCGTTGCGGACCTTGCAGGGCAGGGCAGAGGTCCAGATGCTGCCCGGCTGGGCGATGCGCCTGGGCGAGGGCAGCCTCCTGCATATGGTCACCAACCGGTTCATCGACACGCGGGTGGAGCTGATGGAAGGCTCGGGCGTGGTGCAAGTGCCCGAGATTCAGAAAGATAACAGTCTCACCGTGGTCTTGGCCAACGCCGCTGTCACGATTGCAAAGGCGGGCGATTACCATTTCGACGCCTCCCCCGCGCGCTTGAAGGTGTTCGCGGGCGAAGCCAATGTGAAGATCGGGAACGAGACCGTGGTGGTGGGCGGCGGCAAGATGGTGAACGTGGATGGGGCGCTGGCTTCTGTTGAAAAATTCAACAAGGAAGATTTGGACTCCCTCGACCGCTGGAGCGCCCGCCGTGGCGAGTTGACTGCGGCGGCCAATGCCTCATCGGCCAGGCAGGTCTATGACGCCAACGGCAGGAGTGCGCCCTGCTACGCCACGAATGTGACGCCTGGGGCGATTCCCGGGACAACTCCGTGCGTGGGAACCCTGCGCTGGAATCCCTGGTACGGGTTGTGGACCTACATTCCGTACGGCGGCATGGTATGCGATCCATTCTGGGGATATTGCTATTACAACCCGATGCGGGTCTACTCCACCTACTACGCCCCAACGATAATCTACAATCAGGGGCCGCCGAGAGTGGGCGGTGGCGGAGTTCCGACCTACCAGACCGCTTCGCCAACTTCGTCCGGATCGTCGGGCGTCAGGGCGAGCTCCGTGTCTAGCGTGGCGTCTTCTTCTTCGGCCGGAGTCGGCCATTCGGCATCTTCATCGGCTTCGGTAGCGTCCTCCGGAGGGGGTTCGGCCGGCAGCGGCAGCCGCGGCAAGTAGTGTCTACCGAGTGAAGTTTCTGTCGCCGGGGCGAGAGTATCTTCGACGATTGGGATCTCGGCCGCACTCCCAAAATGATTCCAGTTTCTGACTCATCAGGCCTTTTCTCGCCGCCCACCTTCCGATGTGGGACAGGCGCTTCCGCCTGTCAACCCGAACGAAGCTCGGGCGCCGGCCACCGAAGCCGGTTGGCAGGCGAAAGCGCCGGCGAAAGCGCCTGCCCCACAATTACCCGTGTCCGACAAAGTGTCGGAGCCAGGCGTCGGCATGAGCCGGGACGCGGCAGGCAGGAGTGCCCGCCACGCCATCACACCTGAACACCTGTGAGAAGGTCCGCTTAGGTAGAGAAGGCCAAACCGCCGGCGCTACCGGGCTTCTGCGGCGGTACGCAGCGGCCGATACCGGCGGCTGGCCCGCAGCCCTATTAGTTCCGCCACTTTGCCCAGGAGGCAGGGCAGGTTCTCCGTGTGGATCGCGACTTCGTGTCTTCCGCGACCGGAGAGTCCCTTCAATGCAGGCTCGTAGTTGGTGATGAACGCCGTGGCGGGACGATACTCCTTGACCCTTGCGTACGCCAAAACGTTGGGCCCGGCTTTTCGCGCCCCGAAACGGCTGTCGCTCAACACCAGGTCGTACTGTCCCGCGTCCATCTTCGACAACGCTTCCAGGGGTGTGGCCGCTACGTCGACCGCGTAGCCCCCGGCTTGAAGGATGGTTTGCAGCGCCAGACGCGGCGCCAGATCTCCCTGCACCAGTAGAACGCGGGCGAGGTCCAGATGCCTGCTGTGTTCGCCGGCTTTTCGCCCGGCGGCAAATGTTCGCATGTCGAACTCTAGAATTACTCTAACCGAAAACGTTAGATTTTGAGCCACTTATTTTCCAGCGGCGGCCGGCGTAAGCTGTTTATCACGCGCAAATCACTAGCAAGAACATTCCAGTACTCTTGGTACGTTCCGAGGGGAAGCTTGCGGCCTCTGTCAGTGTGTTTTCACGGACAATTCAGCCACCGCGCGCAGACGCGTGCTCCATTGGATAGATGCAACTATGTGGCAACTGAGCCTGAATTACGAAGTTAACTTCGGTTCGGATAAACTGAATTCCTACAGGCTATTACCTTGAAAGAACAGGCTTGTATCAGGGCACGGCTTGAGCCGTGCCGATCAGGCAGCATTTTCTGGGCTTTAGCCCCTGGTTTGGCAGCCCCCAACGCAAAACCTTCTCGTCCTCATGAAAAAACAGGGGCTAAAGCCCCCCGGGTGTTCCCGCTTGCGGCACGGCTGAGGCCGCGCCCAGATACAGTGCGCCAACTTCGGGATTCAGACAAATGAGTCATCCCGCGAACGGGGGCGCCACCCGAAGGTTGACAATAGACTCAAAAGCGGGGCCTGTGGTTCGCGTTTGTGCGGTGTAGATATCCCACTTTGAGGCAAGCTAGTCAATTCGGCTGCCGGATGATGTCGCGATAGAGCGCGGACTGGCGGCGGGCTATGGCATCCCACCCGAAGTCCCGCTCGACGCGGCGGCGTGCGGCGGATTCGACGCGGCGGCGTGCGGTCGGATCCGTGAAAAGGGTCTCGATGCCCGACGCCATCTCTCCGGCGCTGTCGGCGAGAAGGAAGTCCTCTCCGGGGGCGAGGTCCAGCCCGTTAACGCCGGCCGAGGTGCTGACGATGGCCTTGCCCATGGCCATGGCTTCCAGAATCTTGATATTGGTTCCCGCCGAGGCAACCAGGGGCGCCACCACCACGGCGGCGCGCTCGTAGGCCGGCCGCACGTCCTCCACGAAACCTTCGAGCTCGATGCCCTGGAGAAATAGCGGAAGGTTCACGCGTTCGCGATAGCGCGCCAGAAAGTACTCCGGGCGGGCGCCGGCGATGATGTGCAGCGCGGCGTCGTGGAGCAGGGGCCATACGCCGGCCAGGAAGAAATCGAGCGCCAGCAGGTTGGGGAGGTGCGCGAAGGAGCCGATGAAGAGCAAGCGTCGGGGCTCGGGTTCCCGCGGCGCGGGGCGGAATCGATCCAAATCCACGCCGTTCGGCAGGACCACGGCGGGGGCCCCCGTCACCAGGCCGGAATCCCTCCCCGACATGGCGGCCACGCGGGTGACCCGGCGCCAGGCATCGGTTTCGAAGCTCCGCCAGAGGGCCGCCTGATCGCGCAACTCGCGGCCATCTTCCGCGCGCAGCAGTTGATCGTAGAGGTCGAAAGTAATATCGTGCTCCACAAGGAGGGTTGGCGCCGGGGCGCAATCGGCGGCGTACTGCGCCATTTGCGTGAATTCGAGCTGCGCCAGCGCGGGGCGCCACTCGCGCACGGCCAGGCGCACGGCGGCGTGGAAGGCCGGCGAATCGAATTCCTCCACCACTTCGGGACGGCCGGTGAAGGGCGGGGCATGGCTGCCCGCGCGGCGCACCATTACGATTTCCGAGCAGATATCGAGGATCTCTGCGGGCGGCTCGGCCAGGCTTTCGGAAAACGCTACCAGCGCTTGGTCGAAATCGGCGGCCGCGCGCCGCATCAGGTTGTACATGCGTACCGCCCCGCCGTGTGATAGCGGGAAGGGCGGATAGGGGCTGAGAACCAGCACCCGCGGCCTGCCGGAAGCCGGGCGGCCGGGGAAGCGCGCCACCGATCCATCGGTGAGGGCCAGAAAGGACGCCTCGGACTCGGCGCCGCCGGCGCCGGGCGGCTGCGGCGCCGATCCCGCCAGAGCGAGGGCCGGTGCGGCGCGCAAGGCGGCTCGCGCGGCCGGCCGCGCGGCCAGCAACCGAAGGCGCAGGATAGCCTGGGCCCACAGGCGGCGGAACAGCGCCGCGTCGCCGACCGACCGCGCCAGGAACTTCAGATAGTTGATCTCGAGGATCCCCTCCAGTTCCTCCGCGCTGAAGTAGCGCGAGGTGGTGGCGCGGTGCCGGTGCTCCACCACCGCGCCGGAGACATACACGGTGGGCCAGCCGCGCCGCCATGCCCGGTATCCCAGGTCCAGGTCTTCGACGTAGGCCGGCTGGTAGGCTTCGTCCACCCCGCCCAACGCGCGCAGTTTCGAGGCGTCGTACAGGGAGCATCCGCCGCTGCCATAGAGAACATAGCTATGGTCTTCCCCAGCCAGCGGCTGGTCGCAGCGGATCGGAAAATCGAGCAGCCCGTCACGCGCCATCACGGTCTTGCCCGTCTCCTCGCGCCGCGCGCCGGTGGGAAAGAGGATCTGCGCGCTGGCGCAGAACAGGTCCGGGACGCGGCGGAACGCCTCGCGCAGGGCGGTGAAGAAGCCCGGTTCGATCCGCATATCGTTATTGAGAAGGCAGATGTGCGAATAGCGCGCGCGGGCGATGCCGCGGTTCACGGCCCGGGCGAAAGAGAGCGGCTCGGCGGAGACTTCGATCAGCACGTGTTGCCAGTCCCAGCTTCTCAGCCATTCGGCGGTGCCATCCTCGGAGCCGTTGTCGACCACGATGATTTCCGAGGGGAACGGCGCCAGATCGCGCGCAATTCCCTCCATCTGCGCGGCCAGAAGCTACCTTCCGTTGCGGGATGGGATGACCACCGAGATGCCCGGTCGCGCCGCCACGGCGGGCAGGACTGAAGCGCGGCCGGCTTGCAGCCGCAGGAAGCCCGCGGCCCGCGCTGCCGCGTACCACCGCAGGGCGGCCCAATCGGCGCCGCGGGCGGCGCGCACGCTCCAGCGCACCAGGTTCTTCACCCGCCACGCGGCATGGCGCAGGATGGCGGGAAGGCACCGCGGGCGGAGCATGAAGTTGTTGAGATTCTCGTTGAAAGCCAGAAAGCCCGCCGGCGAAAGCAGGAGGGCCGCCAGGCGCATGCGCCGGAACGGCACGTTGGGAACCAGCATGACGCCGGCCAGCCGGACGCTGTAGCCCCGAAGCTCCCCGCGGCAGCGCGCGAGATTCTCGCGGAAACCGCGCCCCATGCGCCAACGAATCCACTTCAGATCTGCGTCTTCGGGCGGGAAATCGGAAACCACCCAGAGCGGCAGCTCCGGGAAGATCTGGCGCATCCGCCGCACAAGCTGGCGGTTCAGATCGTCGGTGCCGGTGGTGAAGGCGAGCTTGATTTGCGGCTTCAAGTCAGATGAGAAGGTGGCGATGGGGCTGGGCGCCGCCCGTGCGGCAACGCTCCCATAGCCCCAGCGCCTGAAGGGCGAAAGCCGTGGATACGGGGTTCACGTAGGGCAGCCAGGCGCCGCCCGTGCGGCCGAAATAGTATCCACCGTCGATTCGCGGATCGGAGCCGGCGGCCTGGAAACCAGCCAGCTTATCGGCCTCCATTTGCGCCGCCTCGCGGTCGAGCGGCTCGGCCCCGGCCCAGTCTGCGTACAGCCGGATGCGCAGCAATTGAGCATAAACGTCCGCCCGTTCGAACCGCGGCGCGATCTCACGGAGAAGTTGCGTCATGCGCCGAATGCCCTCCGCCAGCGCCGCGGAGCAGCGCGCTTCGCCGGCGCGGGGCAGCAGGCCTTCCAGGAAATAGCAGAACGCGTGCAGGCGGTCCATCACTTTCAGGCGGTCCGGATGGCCGGGCAGGAAGGCGTTCGCGCTTCGCAGGGCGCGCTCCAGGACTCGCAGGTAGGGTTCGCGAAAGCGCTCTTCGCCAGTGGCCTCCGCCAGGTCCCACCACGCCATGGCGGCTTTCAACTGGTAGCAGCCGGGCGACGCCGACCAGCGGAAAGGGTCGCGCGGCGCCGGAACCTTTGCGGGCAGCGAGATCACCGGATGGAAGCTGCCATCTTCACACGCGAAATCGGCGGCCATGGATTCCCCCAACAATGCCGCCACCTCCAAAAACTCCCCCTCCCCGGTGGCGCGCCATCCCGCAAGCAGCCCGCGGACCACCACGCCGCTGTCGAAAAAATAGGCCGAGGTGGGAGGATCGACTTCAAACGGCATCGAGCGGGATTCGGCATCCCAGGCCTGGCGTGTAAGGAAGCGCGCGGCGCGGAGCGCCCCCTGGAGCCATCGCTCGTCCCTCGTGAGCGTGTGCAGATACACCAGGGCGGAAACGGAATAGCCCGTGATTTCGGTGGAAACAGGATAGTTGCTCTGGAGATCCGTGCGATAGTAGCGGGCCACGCCGCCATTCGGTTCCTGTATGCCCGAGCGCAGGAACCACTGGCCGGCGCGAGCAAGATGCGGAGACAAACTGCTAGTTTAACATCAGGCCCAGGAGGCGTTTGCGTGGCACGGAACGCGGGGTGTGCGACATCAAAGCCCAGACCAGGTGGCCGCCGGGTCTATTCAGCCAGAAAGTCATTTGGCGCCTGCAAATGGAATCAATAACTTGCAGATGACTTTCTGGAGAGAGAGTGGCGGATTCTCGGATTCCGAAGTGAATCGCAGGAATCCAGCCGTAGCCAGCACTCAGGGCGCTTCTCCAGCCGCATATTTCTCACTCCACCCTCCGATGTGGGACAGGCGCTTCCGCCTGTCAACCCGAGCGAAGCTAGGGCGCCGCCTACTGAAGCCGGTTGGCAGGCGAAAGCAAAGCGCCTGCCCCACAATTACCGGTTTCCGACAAAGTGTCGGAGCCAGGCGTCGGCGTGAGCCGCGACGCGGCAGGCAGGAGTGCCCGCCACGCCATCACACCTGAACGTCTGTGAGAAGGTCCGGCTAGCCAACGGCTAGCCAGCATATTTCACACTCCACCCTCCGGTGTGGGACACGCGCTTCCGCCTGTCAACCCGAGCGAAGCTCGGGCGCCGCCTACTGAAGCCGGTTGGCAGGCGAAAGCAAAGCGCCTGCCCCACAATTACCGGTTTCCGACAAAGTGTCGGAGCCAGGCGTCGGCATGGGCCGCGACGCGGCAGGCAGGAGTGCCCAATGCCACATACTTTTCCCGGACCCGCGAATCCGGGCAGAAACGATGGGGCGGGTCCCCCTGGACCCGCTCCTCTCTCGAAGAATCAAGTGATTGCCACCCCCGAGAAGCCGGCCGGGGGGCCGGCCGCGGACCAGGGGGTCCGCCCTACCCCGTGTCCAGGC
>JBEKPK010000158.1:0-13655 GCA_049520795.1 Bryobacteraceae bacterium | reverse complement strand
AACCAAGTACGCTGCTCCCAACACCGGAAGCCACATTCGCCAGTTAGACCCAGCAACGGTAAACCCGATCACCAACACTGGACCGAGCATGTGCCTCGCCCACATAAATCCCGCGTCCGAAGCGCGATCTTTGAACGTCTTGTTCTCGAAGTCTTCTACCGTTTGGCAGTAATACCCGTCATTGAACGGTCTGGATATGGGTTTCATAGGCGGGATTCTAGCACCCAATTGCCGCCACCCAAAAAAAAACTTGGCACTGCGACTCGTAGGGCGGAGACGACCCGCGTCTACCCGCTGGACAATTCGGTGCCTTTCATTTCTTCGCTGCCTTCGCCGACGCCTTGGCGCCGCGTTCCTTCGATAGACGTTGCTCCGTGCGCTTCCGGGCTGCCGCGTCGGATGCTTTCTTAGCGCGTGCCGCGCGCTCTTCAGGTGTCATGTTCTGGGCAGCCGTCTTGCCGCCCAGCTTGCCAAACTCGCGCGAAACTTCGGCCATTGCCGCACGGACTTCAGCGGGAATCTTTGCGCTCATTACTTCCATACTACACCTTACCCGGTATGGTTTGGGAAGCCGACAAGAACATTGCAGATTTCTCTTGACACCTTACCCGGTAAGATATATTCTGAGTATGGTTCTGGTGTTCGATTAGTAAAGCGAATCGAACGCCAGACAGAAACGGGACCGCGACAGACTGCGAATCTGGCACGGCCCCTGAACACCGCGAAAGGATGAGTTTCACGATGTCTTACCAAGAGAATACCGCAATCGAGAAACCGGACGTTTACCGCAAGGTGACGGACGCAATCGTCAACGCAATCGAACAAGGGGTGAGCACGTGGCGTATGCCGTGGCACACCTCGGGAAAGTTCGCGTTCTCCCCCATCAACGTCACAAGCCATAAGCCCTACAGGGGCATCAACACCCTTTGTCTGTGGGCCGCAGCCCAAGCCAAGGGCTATGAACGCGGAGAATGGGGCACGTATCCCCAATGGCAGGACCGCGGCGCCCAGGTCCGCAAGGGCGAAAAGGCTACCACGGTTGTTTTCTGGAAGTTTGCCAACAGTTCAGCGGAAACGCAAGATGATGGCGAAGAGCACGCGGTAAGCGGTTCGCGCCTGCTCTTCACCCGCGGCTATGCGGTTTTCAACGCTGCCCAGGTTGACGGGTACGCTCCCAAACTGGACGCGCACGCGCCGATTGAGGAACGTGTCGAACCCGTTGAAGCGTTCTTCGGGCGGATCAACGCGCGCGTGGCGCATCAGGGGAACCGGGCGTTCTATTCGCCTGCGGACGATGCAATCACGCTTCCGCCGTTTGCCGCGTTCTTCACGCCCGCGGATTACTACAGCACGCGCGCCCATGAAACCGGACACTGGACTTCCGCGGCCGGCCGTTGCAACCGGGAGCTTGGGAAGCGCTTCGGCGATAGCGCCTACAGCGTGGAAGAGCTGATAGCCGAATTGACGGCCGCTTTCGTGTGCTCTCACCTGGGGCTCAGCACGGAACCGCGGCCCGATCATGCCCAGTACATCGCTTCATGGCTCAAGGTTCTGAAGGCCGACAAGCGGGCCATCTTTACCGCGGCATCGAAGGCGCAACAGGCCGCCGATTACATCGTCCGGGAATCGGACCGGACCGCGGAGGTGGCAGCATGACGGGCCGATACCTGATCTGCACTCCCGTGGAAAGCGCGCGGGATGAGAAGCGCTTTGATATCGCGTGGCGGAGGTTCGCGGAGGTTTGCCGTTCCCTTCACCGGGACGGACTCAGCTACAGCGTGCAATTGAACCTGACGGGCCATAACCCGCACGTGCTGATTTCGGCAAGCGGGACGGCCAAACCGCGGAAACAGGCGGGGGCGCATCGGCTGCCCCTGCCTGCGCCCGTACCCGCGCCACGTTGCAGGGACCGCGCGCTAGAGGCGGAATGGTTCCTGCCCGAGAACCGGGAACGGCGGAATAGCGGCACGTCGTATTGGGGCAAGCATCAGGCCCGCTACCAGGAGCTTTCCACCATGGCCGAAGAGTTCCTCCGGGGTGAATCGGAATACTGGCGGGAACTGGAACTCCTCAGCGGGCAGCGGGAGCATTTCAAGCCGGGCCGGACGGATGAAACCGCGTACGCCGATGATGAGGTGGCGGCATGACGCCCGCGGCGGTACTGATCGGGCCGGTACAGGGGCAGGCGGGAGCGGGCTTTTCGCTCCCTCTGCTGCCCGCGCTTCCCTGTCCGCTTCCCGCCCAGGTCCGGGAGTACATCAAGGCATCCAAGGCGGAAAGCACGCTGAAGGGCTACCAGAGCGACTGGCGGGCATTTTGCGCGTGGTGCGAGGGGCAGGGCGTGTGCCCTTTGCCCGCGGCGCCGGAAACCGTAGCGGCCTATATCGCGCAATGCGCGGGCCATCTGAAGCCGGGCAGCATTCAGCGGAGGTTGAACGCGATAGCGGAAGCGCACAAGGCGGCCGGGCTGGATTCCCCGACGCATACCGGAATCGTCCGGAACACCATGAAGGGCATTCGGCGGACCCTGGGAACCGCCCCTGTCCAGAAGGCCCCGACGTTGACGGACGATATCAGGGCCATGGTGGGCGCGACGGATGCGGGCGCGATTGGCGCGCGGGACCGGGCGCTAATTCTGCTTGGGTTCGCGGGAGCATTCAGACGGTCTGAACTGGTCGGGCTGAACCTTGAGGATTGCGGGTTTGGCAAAGACGGCCTCACAGTGACGTTGCGGCGGTCCAAGACCGATCAGGAAGGCGCGGGCCGAAAGATTGGTATCCCCTACGGCGCGAATCCTGAGACGTGCCCGGTTCGCACTATGCAGGCGTGGATGGAACTGGCGGGCGTCAGTGCCGGGCCGGTGTTCCGGTCCGTCAATCGGCATGAACAAATGCAACCGGGCCGGTTGAGCGGTATCGACGTGGCGCGAATCGTCAAGAAACTGGCGCAACGGGCCGGCCTGGATTCGGCGAAGTATGCCGGGCATTCTCTACGGGCCGGGCACGCCACCGCGGCGGCCATCGCGGGCGCGTCGGAGTGGTCCATCATGAACCAAACCGGGCACAGGTCAATTCAGATGGTCCGGCGCTACATTCGGGACGGCAGTTTGTTCCGGGAGAACAGCGCGGGGAAGCTGGGGCTGTGAGTTTTTTTATGGTGTGCCCAAAGTGTGCCCAAGACGGTGCGACATGAGGTAACCCGGCGCAATCGCATATCCTCGCACGCCCTTTAGAATCAGCGCCCGGCGACGTGGTGCAACTCCGCGCCGGGCGCCCTTATCGACTCTGGATCTGCGTATCGGGGTTCGAATCCCTGCCTCCCAGCCAAACCTGCGCCCACTGTAAAGCCCGCCCGCGATGCCGGGCAAGCTGCGGCATACCCCACCCACCCAGCCTGCTAAACTGAATGTTCGCCATGGCTATCAGCAAAGAACTGCTCGAAATACTCGTGTGTCCGGTGTGCAAGGCAACCGTGGAGCTAAAGCCCGACGAGAGCGGGCTGAAGTGCGTGGAGTGCCACCGCGTCTATCCCATTCGCGACGACATCCCCGTCATGCTGGTCGACGAGGCAAGAATCGAAGAGTAGGCGTGGGAAGCGTTCTGGCAGGACTGCCGCGGGAGGAACGGGTGGCCGTGATCCGGCTGCGGTCCCTGGGGGACTGCGTGCTGACCACGCCCGCGCTCGATATCCTCAAGCGGTTCCGGCCTGATCTGCGCGTGGGGGTGATGGTGGAGGAACGCTTCCGCGCGGTCTTCCAAGGCAACTCCGACATCGAGCGGATTCTGACGCCGGAACTGGCGGCCGTGCGGAGTTGGCGGCCGGCTCTGTGCCTGAACCTTCATGGAGGGACGCGCAGCGCCTGGATGACGGCTTTGAGCGGGGCGCGATGGCGGGCAGGCTTTGGGCATTTTCGGCATCGCGCGGCCTACAATGTGCGCATTCCGCGCGCGCAGGAGATTCTGGGGATGGAGCGCACCGTACATACCGCCGAGCACTTGGCGAGCGCGATATTCTACCTGGGAGCGCCGGCGGGCGAGATTCCGCGGGCGAAGCTGGTGGTTGAAGCCGGCGGCAGTGCGGGCCGCTCGACGGCGGTGATTCATGCCGTGGCGTCGTCCCCGGAAAAAACCTGGCGGGCGGACGGATTTCTGGCGGTGGCGGAGCACTTGAAAGCGGCGGGGATGGAGCCGGTGTTCATCGGCGGCGCGGAGGACGACCTTGGGCCCTTTCGAGCGTATCGCACGCTGGCGGGGGCGCCGCTGGCGGAGATCAAAGCGCTGCTCGCGGGTGCGGCGCTGTTCGTGGGGAACGATTCGGGGCCGGCCCACATGGCGGCCGCTTTGGGAGTGCCTTCGGTGGTCGTGTTCGGGCGCTCCGACCCGGCCATCTGGGGGCCCTGGCGCACCGTTGCCAAGGTCATTCAATCGCCCGATGGCGTCGCGCACGTGAAGGTGGCGGATGTGCTCGACGCGGTGGCCGGGCTAAGGGCGGCGGCATGAAGGAACTCTATCGTCTGCTGGCCTACGCGCACCGCTACAAGGCGCACCTGGTGGGAGCGGTGGTGGCGATGGCCACGGCCGGCGCGGCGCAGGGGATGCTGCTGCTGTTGATCAAGGTAGTCTTCGACCGCGTGCTCGACCCGCACGCGCGCTCCCAGACCGGGCGGATTCCCCTGCTGACGCACCCCATCCGGGGGCATCAGTTCTACCTCGACCAGTTCATGCCGATTCCGCACGCCACCACCTGGAGGATGGTGGGCGCGGCGATTGTGGCCGTGTTCCTGGTGAAGGGCATCTGCGATTACCTGGGCAACTACCTGGTGAGCTACGCCGGGTTCTCGGCGGTCACCGCCCTGCGCAACTCGGTTTTCAACAAAGTGCTGAAGCAGGGAGCGCAGTTCTTCGAGGCGCACTCCACCGGCCAGCTCATGTCCTCCATCATGAACGACGTCGACAAGGTGCAACTCGCCACCTCGCAGATGATGGCCGATTTCCTGCGGCAGTTGTTCGCGGCGGCGGCGTGCGTCTTCGTGGTGCTGAGCGCCGACTGGAAGCTGGCGGCCGTGGCGCTCACGGTGCTGCCATTCGTACTGCTGCCCACGCGGCAGATTGGCCGGAAGATTCGGCGGACCAGCCGGAAAACCCAGGAGCGGCAGGCGGAATTGAACCAGATTTTGCAGGAGACCCTCAGCGGCCACATGGTAGTGAAGGCCTTCGGCGCCGAAGGGTACGAAGCGCGCCGGTTTCGCGAGGCCTCGCGCAAACTGCTAAAGAGCAACCTGCGTTACGTGCTGCAACAGGCCATCTCATCGCCCCTGATCGAGCTGTTCGGCGCCCTGACGATTGTGGCCGTGATGACCTACGCAGTGACCCAGATCAAGAGCGGCGCGCTCACCTCCGGCGATTTCATGAGCTTTGTTTCCGCGCTGCTGCTGCTCTACGAGCCCGTCAAGCGCCTGGTGGGAATCCACAATATCTTCGAGCAGGCCATCGGCGCTACCGAAAAGGTGTTCGAATACCTGGATCATACCGAGGAAATCGTGGAGAAACCGGACGCGCCGAAGCTGGCGGGGTTCGAGCGCGCGGTGGTTTTCGAAAACGTCTCGTTTCGATACCCCGGATCGCCCAACGGTTTCTACATCGACCGTCTGGACCTGGAAGTGAAGGCCGGCGAGGTAGTGGCCCTGGTGGGTCCCAGCGGCGCCGGCAAGACCACCCTGGCCAACCTCGCGCCGCGCTTCTACGACGTGCAAGAAGGCGCGGTAAAGATCGACGGGCGCGACGTGCGGGAGATCGACCTGGCGTCGCTTCGCGCGCTGATCGGCATCGTGGCGCAGGATACCTTTCTGTTCAACCTCACGGTGGCGGACAACATCGCCTATGGGCACCCGGGAACGCCGATGGCGGACATTCAACGCGCCTCGGAGGCGGCCCTCGCCCACGATTTCATCCTGAAACTGCCGGAGGGATACGACACCATCATCGGCGATCGCGGGGTGAAGCTCAGCGGCGGGCAGCGGCAGCGGCTGGCCATCGCCCGGGCGCTGCTCAAGAACGCGCCGATTCTGATTCTGGATGAGGCCACCTCGCATCTCGACACCGAATCGGAGATGCTGGTGCAGAAGGCCCTGGCGAACCTGATGGAACATCGCACGGTGATCGTAATTGCGCACCGCCTTTCCACCATCCGCCGGGCCGACAAGATCGTGGTGCTCGAAAAAGGACGCGTGCGGGAGACCGGAACGCACGAGGAACTGGTGAGCCAGGGTGGCATTTATCAGCGGCTCCACGAGCTTCAGTTCGAGGACGCCGGAGGAGTGGTGGACTAGTGAGCGTGCGCAGCATGACCGGCTTCGCCCGGGTGAGAAAGGCCCATGCGGAGGCCGATATCGCCGTCGGCATCAAGAGCGTGAATCACCGCGGCCTCGACCTGCAATTGCACCTGCCGCCGGAGCTGGAGCCGCTCGAGGGCGAGATCCGCGGGGTTCTGAAACAGGCCCTGGCGCGCGGCCATGTACAAGTGAATATCATGATCGCGCGGGCCTCCGCCGGAGGCGCCGGCGCGCTCAACCGGCCCTTGTTCGACGCCTACCTGCGCGCCTTTCGGGAAGTGGCGGAGAGGTTGGACATCCAGGCGCGCCCGGACCCCAACGCGGCTTTGCAGATTCCTGGAATGCTGGCCTCGGGCGAGCCCGACGCCTGGAGCGATGACGCGGCCAAGGCGGCGCTCGAAGCCGTGGCCGAGGCCGTCGACGCGCTGAACCAGTGCCGCGAGCGGGAAGGCGAGGCCATTGCGGCCGAGATGCGCCAGCGATGCCAGGCCGTGTGCGACCTGGCGCGGCGCATGGAAGAGATTCGCGCCGGCGCCACGCCGGCTTTCCAGCGGCGCCTGCGTGAGAAACTGGCCGAACTGCTGGACGGGGCCGGAATCGAACCGCAGCGCCTGGCCCAGGAGGCCGCCCTGCTGGCGGACCGCAGCGACATCGCCGAGGAGCTGCTGCGCCTGCGGACCCACGCCGGCCAATTGGATCAGATGCTGGAGGCCGGCGGCGAGGTAGGCAAGCGTCTGGATTTCCTGCTCCAGGAAATGAACCGGGAGGCCAATACGATCCTCTCGAAGACCGGCGGCCTGGGCGAACTGGGGCTGACCATGACGGATCTGGCCCTGGCGGCCAAAAGCGAAATTGACAAGATCCGCGAGCAGTCGCTGAACCTGGAATGAAGCGGCGACGCTGATGACACATACAGTTCTCTCGTCGAACCCCGGAGGGGTGAAAGACAACAGCCCATGGCGTAAGCCATGGGTTGGGCAGGCATTACGCAAGCCCCGTCAGGGGCGAAAGAACCGACGCGAACCTGCGAAACGGGCCCAAATGCGACGCAATCTTACGCCCCTCCGGGGCTTTTCGGATTCGTTCTATTTCCCACGGCTCACGCCGTGGGCTACTTTCTTTCACCCCTTCGGGGTTGAGAATCGTCACGGCCGGCAATATTTTCCATGACAACCGTTTTCATTATTTCGGCGCCTTCGGGGTCGGGGAAATCGACGCTGGTCAATCGCCTGATGGCCGGCGTCGAGGGACTGATGTTTTCGGTCTCCTGTACCACCCGGCCGCCGCGCGGGCATGAGGTGGATGGCCTGAATTACCGGTTCACCACCCGCGAGCAGTTCGAAGCCATGATCGCCCGCGGCGAGTTCCTGGAATGGGCCCAGGTTTTCGGCAATTATTACGGCACCCACCGGGGAGTGCTGGAAGAGGCCCAGGCCAAGGGCATGGACTTGGTACTCGACATCGACGTTCAAGGTGCGAGACAATTGAAATGCAGCATTCCAGAGGCCGTAACCGTTTTCATTCTGGCCCCCTCGCGCCAGGTTCTTGAGGAAAGGCTGCGCGCGAGAGGCGAGGACCCGGACGACGTGATTGCCAGGCGGTTGCGGGACGCGGCGGAGGAGATCCGGAACTATCAGGCTTATGACTACGTCCTGATCAACCGGGATCTGGCCGAGTCCGACGCCGTATTGGCCTCTATAGTGAGGGCGGAGCGGGTGCGGCGGAGCCGGATTGAGGACCGTATCCGGCCCGTGCTGGAGACATTTCAAGTTTGAAGAGGCATTGAGAATTATGGCTGACAAAGCTCCGCGGAACAATGCGCACTGCACCATTCCAGACGACGCCGAGCAGAGCACGTACCGGTTTATCATTGTTGCGGCCAAGCGGGCCCGGCAGTTGCAGGCCGGCGCGCGTCCCGTGCTGCCCACATCTTCTAAGAAACCCACGGTGATCGCCATGGAGGAAGTGCGGCGCGGGCTGGTGAAATACAGCCTGACGGGCGAGGCACCGCAAGAGATGCAGCCGGAAGAGGCCCTGTAGGCCTGGCTGGCGCATGAAGATCATTCTGGGCATAGGCGGCGGCATCGCGGCCTACAAGGCCGCGGAATTGGCGCGGCTGCTGATGCAGCGCGGCCACCAGGTGAGGGCCGCCATGACCGCCGCGGCGCGGGAGTTCGTGCAGCCGCTGACCTTCGCCGCGTTGACCGGCCAGAAGACCCTCACCGACCTGTTCGCCATCGAGAGCGCCATCGAACACATCGCGGTCGCCCAGGAAAACGATTTGCTGGTGGTCGCGCCGGCCACCGCGGATCTGATCGCCAAGATGGCCCACGGCCTGGCCGACGACTTCGTCACCACCCTCTACCTGGCATTCACCGGACCGGTGGTGATTGCGCCCGCCATGAACGCCAACATGTGGGCGCACCCCGCCACGCAGGCCAATGTTGCGACGCTGCGCCAGCGCGGACACGTGATTGTGGAGCCGGAGAGCGGCTACCTGGCTTGCGGGATGATCGGCCCGGGAAGGCTCGCCGATCCCGAAACCATCGCCGCCGCCATCGAGCGCGCGGCCGTGACGCGCCACGACCTGGAAGGCGAAGTGGCGCTCATCACCGCCGGGCCCACCGAGGAGCCGCTCGACCCCGTGCGCTACCTCTCCAACCGTTCCAGCGGAAAAATGGGCTACGCGTTGGCCGAGGCGGCTCTGGCGCGCGGCGCGCGCGTGATTCTGATTTCGGGGCCGGTGCGCCTCACTCCGCCGCTGGGCGCGGAGACCATCCAGGTGCACACAGCGGCGGAGATGCGGCAGAAGGTCTTCGAGAACCTGGACGCCGCCGGGATTGTAATCAAAGCCGCGGCGGTTGCGGATTTCCACCTGAGCAAGCCGCCCGAGCGGAAGATCAAGAAAACCGCCGCGCGCATTTCGCTCGAACTCGACCCCACCCCCGATATTCTGGCCGAATTGGGAAGAAAGAAGGGCGACCGCCTGCTGATCGGGTTCGCCGCGGAGACCGAGAACCTGCGCCAGGAGGCGCGGCGCAAGCTCGAATCGAAGAACTGCGACATGGTGGTGGGCAACCTGGTGGGCGTGGCCGGCACGGGTTTCGAATCCGACGAAAACGAAGTGATTCTGGCGCTGCGGACCGGCGAGACGATCGAGCTAGAGCGCGCGCCCAAGCGCGAGATCGCCGACCGCATCTTCGACGAGGCGCTGAAACTCCGCCTGGCGCTCAGTGCATCCGATGAACGCTGACGCCGTTCCGTGGCGCACGCACTCTTGCGCGCCGCATCGACACTCGTGCCGTTGCCCGGCGGCGATCCAGGAGCGTCCCCAGGAGTGGGGACGCGGCACGCAAGAGTGCCTGCGCCACATCGGAGCCGAAGCGGACCTGAAAGGCGATGGGATCGGACCTCGGCATGGAAACTGAACAACTGCGACAGTACCTGGAGTTCTACCGGGATATGGGGATTCGCACGCTGTACCGGCGCGAGGCGAGCGCCGCCGATGTTGGGCAGGCAGGCCCAGAGGGCGCTCCGCCTGAGGTGGGGCAGGCGCTTTCGCCTGCCAATCCAAGCGGCACTGATGTGGGGCAGGCGCTTTCGCCTGCCAACCCGACCGCCGAGACCCTGACGCAAATCTTAGCCGACATCGGCGACTGCAAGCGGTGCCGCCTGCACGAAGGCCGCAACAAGCTGGTATTCGGGGTGGGGAACGAGCGCGCCCCGCTGGTCTTCGTGGGTGAAGGACCGGGGGCCGACGAAGATGCGCAGGGCATCCCCTTCGTGGGCCGCGCCGGCCAACTGCTCACCCAGATGATCGAGGGCACCGCCCGCAAGGAAGGCATCGCGCTGGCGCGCGAAGACGTGTACATTTGCAACGTGGTGAAATGCCGGCCGCCCGGCAACCGCACTCCCGAACCCGATGAGATGGAGATCTGCGGGCAGTTTCTCTACCGCCAGATCCTAAGCATCCGGCCCAAGGCGCTGTGCGCCCTGGGCGGGACGGCGGCCCGCGCCCTGCTGGGTCGCGGCGAGGGCGTCACCAAGATGCGCGGCCGGTGGTTTCAGTGGAAAGACATTCCGGTGATGGTCACTTACCACCCCTCCTATCTACTGCGCCCCTACAACCAGGACGCCAAGCGCGAAGCCTGGGAAGACCTCAAGAAAGTTCTGCATTTCGTCTACGATTGAGGTTCGCTCCATAAGGGGGCCTGAGGCCCATGCGCCTGGGCCGTTTACGATAACGTCTTTTGTACATGGCGCACTCGCGAGACGGTACAATGCGGTCGTGAATCGCGTCTTAGCCGCGGCGGTCGCGCTGACGCTTGTTTCCTGTCCCGGCTTCGGAGAGGAGCTTCGCATTCGCGGTACCGTCAAGCGGGGCGAGCGTTTCCTTCATCGCCTCAATCACGGCATTGCGTTTGGCCTGGCCCCGACCGAATGGAGGACGGCCAACTGCGACGGTTGGCATCTCTGGATCGGACCATCACGTGAGGAGAACTTCGCTGATCTTGCCACCGGGCCGCTCCACGGCTTTAGCGCATTAGATATCTGCGCAGCGGATTTTAGGAATAGTAATAACTCGGGGCCGAACGGCCCTGGTCCGCTGAATGTGAACAGGCCAGGTAAGGTCCGGCAATTCAGGTTTGTAACAACTCGTGCAGAAGACGAGCAGTTGTCCAAGTTGGCAGGGAATCCGGCAACCGCGAGCACGGTGTCGGCCCACATCCGGCTCGATAATGGGGCCCTCACGATCACCCGTCTTTTGCTTGGCCACCTGGAGGCAGGGGCGCCTCCGACGATAGAGCAGATGGACTTTGAAGTTATGTTGAGCGTCCCGAACGAGAGCCGTCGCTAAGGTGCATCGCGGTTGTGGTCTTGAAATGGCGTCACCATCCCTCACCGCAGCGGCAGCAGCCGAGCCCTGACTTTGTCGGACCAGTCAAGCGTCAGAATCGCGCCTCGTTCCAGGGCCTCGGCGCAATCTGCAATAGCGCTTAGGGCCTGACAGGAAATGACCAGCCCATTTGCCGGCAACCGCTCCCTAACGGTCGCGGCTCGTTGAGAGTCTGGCGAGCCGCGACCGTCAGGGAGCGGTTGGGATGGTTATCACATGACAAGCGCTTAGTAGAGCCAGAGCGCGCAGTTCCGGCTCAAGCCGATCGGAAAGCGCATCAACTGGCCAGAGAGATTTCGCGCCATTGAGCGAGGCTGGCCGCGTAGGCCAAAGCCTCACGGATATCCGGCTCCTCCAGATACGGGAAATCGGCCAGGAGTTCCGGAATCGTGCGACCCGCGGCAATTGCCCCGACAATCATCCCCACGGTCACACGCATGCCACGGATACACGGTTTGCCGCCCATGACGGCTGGATTGACCGTGATTCGACGAAGTTCCTGCACGCCCTAATCATACCGCAGTGGTCCCGGCTTCACACGCGATTCCAATCTCCCGCGAATCCGCCAGCGCCCAAGCTTCGCTCGCGGCCCAAGCTTCGCTCGCGTCGACAGGCGAAAGCGCCCGTCCAACCCGGCATCCGCGCCGGCCTCTGCTGCTACCATAAAACCAATGACTCCCAATCAGCCGGGCGAAATGCCCAAAGTGCCTATTGCCGGCGTGAAGAACCTGATCGCCGTCGGTTCCGGTAAGGGCGGCGTCGGCAAGACCACGGTGGCCGTCAATCTGGCCGTGGCCCTGGCTTCCCTGGGCCATAAAACCGGCCTCATGGACGCCGACGTGTACGGCCCCAACGTGCCCCTCATGATGGGAATCAATCGCACTCCCATGGCTTATGGGGAGCGCATCCAGCCGCTCGAGCAGTACGGGGTCAAGCTGATGTCCATGGGGTTCCTCAACCCCGGCGACAAGCCGCTCATCTGGCGCGGCCCCATGCTGCACAGCGTCATCCAGCAGTTTCTCCGGGGCGTGGATTGGGGCGAGCTCGACTACCTGATCATCGATCTGCCTCCTGGAACCGGCGACGTGGCGCTCTCCCTCATCCAGACCGCCCCCATCACCGGCGCGATTGTGGTGACCACCCCTTCGGACGTCTCGCTCGAAGACGCGCGCAAGGCGGTCTTCATGTTCCACCAGGTGCGCGTGCCGATTCTCGGCATGGTGGAGAACATGAGCTACCTGACGTGCCCGCACTGCCGGGAGCGCATCGACGTGTTCAGCCATGGCGGCGGCCGGCGCACGGCCGAACAGATGGACGTGCATTTTCTGGCCGAGCTGCCCCTCGATCCGCGGGTGCGCATCGGCGGCGATACGGGCGACCCCGTGGCTCTGCGCGAAGAAGGCCGCCCTTACCTCGATCTCGCCCTCGGCGTCATCGCCCGCGCGGCTGAGGCGGCCGCGGATGAGGGACCGAAAATCGAGATCGGAGAATAGTGTGAACCTCGGACGCCTCTGCCCCCTGTTGGCGCTCCTGGCCCTTGCGCCATTCGTGGCGCGGGGCGCCTCGGTGCGCTCGTTCTACTTGAACCCGCACGCGGCCGTGGGCGCGGGCTGCCCGGCCCAAGTGGTTTTCACGGGATACATCGAGACCGATGGCCCGCTCCAAGTCACCTACCAGTGGCTGCGCAGCGACGGCCCCCACGCCGAGAAGGTCCTCACTTTCGCCAGGGCGTCCAGGCAAAACGTCTCGGCCAAATGGACCGTCAAAAAGACCATGTCGGGTTGGGTGCAACTCGCCATTCTGTCGCCGCAGCGGTTCCAGACCGCCAAATCCGTCTTTTCGGTGAACTGCGGGAAGAAATAGGACCGCTATTCTTTTCTAAAAGCCATCCCCGCGAAGCTCACCACGCTGCGTTCGTCGATATTCCACTGCTCGTAGCTCAGCAGCTCGCCGCGCACCCCCGGGGCAGTCTTCAAGAAGGCATAGAAGGGCGACGATCCGCACCACTTGAGGTCGTCGCGCCTGGGGCGCACCAGCTCCCAGAAGCCTTCGGCGTCGCTCGCTTCGATGCGCGCGATCCTCGCCGCGTCGCGCGCGGCCACTTCCGCCATGGCCCCCTGGTTCGCCTGGGCGCCGAAGCTGTCGCTGTAACGCGCGCCCATGTGCGCCATGTCCACTCCCAGAATGAAGAAAAGACGGTCGCCTTCGCGCTCCCTAAGCTCGCCCAGCGCATCGAGAAACCGCCGCACGCGGTCGTCGTCCTCGGGCTGGCCGCCGTGAATCAGGCTGTGCGCGAATGGCCCGCACAGTATGGGGAGAACGCGCACGCCCGGCCCCAGCGCGTGTTGCAGAAAAACCACCTGCAATTCCACGGTGTGCTCGAAGGAATGGCAAAAATCCTCCATCGATACGCCATCGCCGCCGCGC
>JBEKPK010000157.1:0-11922 GCA_049520795.1 Bryobacteraceae bacterium | reverse complement strand
CGCGCTGATCGGGGATCCTTCCGGCCGCAACGCCACCCGGCCGCCCATGACGCGGGAGGCCATCGACCGAAACGCCGAGACCTACAAGCAGCAGGTGTTCAAGATCCTCGATCCGGATAAGACCGAAGTTCGCTTCAACAGCGACTGGCTGGCTCCGCTACGCTTCGAGGACCTGGTCCGGCTGTGCTCGCGGTACACCGTGGCGCGCATTCTGGAACGGGACGATTTCTCCAAGCGGTACAAGGAAGGCGCGCCGATTTCGGTGCACGAGCTGCTTTACCCGCTGGCGCAGGCGTACGATTCGGTGGCCTTGCGCGCCGACGTGGAGATGGGCGGAACGGACCAGAAATTCAACCTCCTGGTGGGCCGGGAGATTCAAAGGGACTTCGGCCAGCCGCCGCAGATTGTGGCCACCACCCCGATTCTCGAGGGCCTCGACGGGGTGAACAAGATGTCCAAGTCGCTGGGCAATTACATCGGCATTACCGAGCCTCCGGAGGTGATGTTCCGGAAGGTCATGCAGATCGGCGACGATCTGATGTGGCGCTACTATCTGCTGCTGACCAGCAAGAGCGAAGCCGAAATCGCGGCGCTGCGCGCGGCGAACCGCCCCATGGAAGCCAAAATCGCGCTTGGCAAGCTGATTGTGGCGGACTTCCATTCCGCCGCCGAGGCGGAAGATGCGGCGGCCGAATTCGACCGCGTAGTGCGGCGCAAAGAGCTGCCCACGGAGATCGAGACCTCGCCCATGCCCGAGGGCGTGCACGCGGCCAATGGCCTGCGAGTCGATAAGCTGCTGGCGCGCATCGGCCTGGCCGAATCGGTATCCGACGCGGTGCGCAAGATCAAAGCGGGCGCGGTGGAAATCAACGGCGAGCGCATCAAGGACTTGGCCGTGCCGGACCCCGGCGTCGAGCTGGTGATTCAAGTAGGCAAGCAATGGCGCAGAGTCACGCGATGAAGCAAGCCCCAAACCCGGCTTTCTGCGCGAACCCCGGAGGGGTGAAAGAAAATAGCCCATGGCGCAAGCCATGGGTTGGGAGCGAAATTCCTCAAGCCCCATCAGGGGCGAAAGAGCCTGCTTGGACGCGCGAATCGGGGCCACATGCCATGCGATCTTACGCCCCTCCGGGGCTGTCCGAATGCCGCCGGTTCCCCACGGCTGGCGCCGTGGGCTATTGTCTTTTACCCCTTTGGGATTGGAAATCGCCCCAAGCGGAGACCCGATAGCCGATATGGCCCGAAAACAGTTCATCTGGAAGCTGAAGCGCCGCGAGATCCGGCTGGGCGACCGCACCGCGCTGATGGGCGTGCTCAACGTGACGCCCGATTCCTTTTCCGACGGCGGAAGGTATCTGGACCCGGACCGCGCCTTCGCGCGCGCGGTGGAGATGGAGGAACAGGGCGCGGACATTATCGATATCGGCGCCGAATCCACCCGGCCTGGGTCGGACCGCATTCCGGCCGCGGAGGAATTACGGCGCCTCGTCCCGGTTCTCAAGCGCCTGAGGGACCGGCTGGGCATCCCCATCGCGGTGGATACGTATAAGGCCGAAACGGCCGAGCGCGCGCTGGAACTGGGGGCGGAGATCGTGAACGACCCCTCCGGCCTGACTTTTGAGCCGCAGCTCGCGCGGGTGGTATCGAACTTTGACGCCGGCCTGGTGTTGAACCACATGCGCGGCCGGCCGGAGACGTGGGCCAAGCTGGCCCCCATGCAGGACCCCATGGGCTTCATCGGGCGCGACCTGGAAGCCACCGTCAGCCGCGCGCGTATGGTGGGCATTGACAAGTCCCGGCTGGTGATCGACCCGGGCCTTGGCTTCGGCAAGCGCAAGGAGCAGAATTCGCTGATTCTGGGCCGGTTGGGGAAGCTGGCGGCGATGGATCTTCCCATTCTGGTGGGGCCGTCGCGCAAGGAGTTTCTGGCGCACGCCACGGTGGAAGAAACGCGCTTCGCCACAGCCGCCGCGGTGGCTATCGCCGTGCTCAACGGCGCGCATATCCTGCGCGTGCACGACGTTCGCGAGATGCGCGCCGCGCTCGATGTGGCGGATGAGGTAATTCGCATGCGCGACGAGTGATTTCTGGAACGCGAAATGACCCTTTTCGTCTAAACGGAGTGCAATGAGGATAGCGCCCGTAGTCCTCGCCCTGCTGGCTTCCGCGGCCTTCAGCCAGACGCGCAGCCGTATGGTGGAGTACGCTCTTATACTTGCAGACCCTCCGGTAGCCTCCAAGATATCCGCCCGCTCGGATCTCCGGGGCGCCGCCGCGCAGGCGCACCTCGCGCGCTTGGTGAGCGCACAGGCCGCCGTAAAGGCGGAACTGGCGCGCCGCAAGACGCCGGTGTTGGGCGCGACGCAGATCGTTCTGAACGCCGTGTTTGTCGAAGCCACGCCCGAAACGGCGGCGCAATTGCGCGCCATTCCGGGCGTGGTTGGCGTGGTTTATATGCCGCCGCTCAAGCCCGATCTCAATACGGCCATCAACCTGATCAATGCGCCGGCCGCATGGAGTCTCATTACCGGCGGAACGGCCAACGCCGGCGCGGGGATCAAAATTGGGATCATCGACTCCGGAATAGACCAGAACCACCCGGCCTTTCAAGACCCCAGCCTGACCCCGTTGACGGGTTTTCCGAATAATAGTACGGCCTACACCAACAACAAAGTAGTTGTGGCCCGGAACTACGTCAGCCAGACGCCGTATCCGGACCCGAATTCCAACAACAGCCTTCCGGACGACACCTCGCCGGCCGATAGAAACGGCCACGGCACGGCGCTGGCGATGATCGCCGCGGGTCTTCAGACCACCGGACCGCTGGCGGCCATACAGGGCGTGGCGCCGAAGGCCTATCTGGGCAACTACAAAGTATTCGGCTCTCCGGGCGTAAACGATTATGCCTCCTGGTGGAACACGGGGGTGATCCAGGCTCTCGAAGATGCCTTTACCGACGGCATGGACATTGTGACGCTGGCCATGAATGAAGGCGACCCGGCATGGTGGGGCCCTCTGGACGAGTTTTCGGCGGACTCGTGCCCGGCCGAAGGGAACTCTCCGGCGGGGATTTGCGACCCGCTGGCGCAGGCGGTGGAAACGGCGGTGGCCAAAGGCATGGTGGTGGTGGCGGCGGCCGGGAACGATGGCAATGCGGGCATCAATTTCCCCACCCTCAACACCATCCACACGCCGGGGACGGCGCCCCACGCAATCACCGTGGGCGCCACCACCAATTCCCACGCGCTCTATAATGCGGTCCACGCGCTGGGGGCCAGCGCGCCGGCGGCCCTGCAGACCGTCGAGGCCCTGTTCAGCACCGGGCCGCAGCCGCAGCAGGCGATTACGGCGCCCATCGGGGACGTCACCCAGACGGGAAACAATGGCCTGGCGTGCAGCAGCCTGCCGGCGGGATCCATGCCCGGCGCGATCGCCCTGGTGCAGCGCGGAACGTGCGATTTCAGCGATAAGATCACCAACGCGCAGAACGCGGGCGCGATTGCCGTGATACTCTACCAGCCCAGCGGACAGGAAACGCCCTTCGCCGCCGCGGCCGACGATACCGGGATTCCGGCCATGGGGATCGGCTATTCGAACGGAGCGGGGCTGAAGTCCTGGGCCGACGCGAATCCGGGCGTGTCTGTGACGCTCGACCCGGTCATCGGCGCGTACGTCTCGGCGGCCAACGTGGTGGCCGATTTCTCTTCGCGCGGGCCGGTGATCTCCAGCTTCGGGTTGAAGCCCGACCTGATGGCCCCGGGCGTGAATATTTATACGGCCACCCAGAAGGTCGATCCCAACAGTCCCATGTATCACGCGTCGGGCTACACATTGGCCACCGGAACCAGCTTTTCCGTGGCCATGGCTGCGGGGGCGGCCGCGCTGGTGAAGCAGAAACTCGAGCAAGCCAAGCTCTCTCTCGCGCCGGCGCAGATCGCGGCGGCGGTGAAATCCGCTCTGGTGAATACGGCCACCCAGAATGTTACCGATACCAACGGAGGCGCGCCGCGCCTGAGCGCGGTGGGAGGCGGTGAACTGAACGCCGCCAACGCGCTGGGCGCGACGCTGTCCTTCGACCCGGCGACACTCTCGTTCGGGAACATGATCGCGGGCGCTCTGCCCAGCGCCATCTCGTTTACGGTAACCAACACCGGCAGCGCCGCCCAGACCGTCGGTTTTTCGGTAAGCCAGCTCGTGAGCGATTCGCGGACATCCATTACGCTCACGCCTTCCAGCGCGACGCTTCAGCCGGGCGGCAGCGTCAGCGTGCAGGCCAAGCTGGCGGGCAGCCTTCCGGTGGCGGCGGCCTACGACGGGTATATTGTGGCCACGTCCGGCAGTTCCACTTACCGCGTACCCTACCAGTACATGGTGGCCACCGGAGTCGCCGCTAATGTTTTTCCTATCGAGGACGGAGTTTTCGTCGGCCAGGTGGGCGACACCGGCTGGCCGATCGCGATGCGCGCCGTGGACTCCTCGGGCGTCCCGGTGCAGAACGCATCGCTGCTCTACACGTCCCTGACCAGCGGGGGAGTGATCACGGCAGTCGACCCATCGACGCTGCTCTACGGCATTGGAGGAGCGCTGGTCAATCTGGGCGGTACATCGGGAGAGTATGACTTCCAGGGGACGGCAGGCGGCCTGTCTTACGTATTCACCGGCTATGCGCTAGGCATGATCACGGTGCCCCCGGGCAGCGTTGTGGAGGCCGCAACCTCGCAGATCCCGGCGGGTTTCGCGCCGGGCTCGTACATTTCCATTTACGGCAGCAACCTCTCGCCGGCGGCGCAGGCGGCTTCCACGCTGGAGCTGCCCTATTCGCTGTCCACCACGAGCGTGAGCTTCTACGCGGCCAACGGCCGCTTCCCCGGCCGCTTGCAGTTCGTCGGCCCCGGCCAGTTGAACGTGCAGATACCTTGGGAACTGCAAGGTCAGACCTCGGCCCAGTTCGAGGTGAACATCGGCTTCACCTCTCTGTATCCCGCGGCGACCATTCCTCTGGCGCGATCCTCGCCCGGCGTGTTCACCAACGGGGCCGCTATCGAGGACGAGAACAACAACCTGGTCACCAGCGCGAATCCCGCCAAGCGAGGCACAACCCACGCGATCCAAATATTCATGAACGGGTTGGGACCGGTGAATGCCCAGCCGCCGACCGGAGAGCCGACGCCCTACCCGGTTCAAACCAGCGACGGTCTGGTGCACACCCTGGACACGCCCACGGTGACTATCGGCGGCGTGCCCGCCACGGTAAGCTTCAGCGGGCTCACGCCTTACTGGGTGGGCCTGTACCAGATCAACGCGTCGCTGCCGGCCAATACGCCCACGGGGTCGCAAAACCTGATGGTTTCGATAGGCGGGGGGACGTCCATCGCCACCAGGATTTGGGTGCAGTAGGGGGGCTCTACGATCCGTCGATTTCTTCGCGAGCCACGACAATTCTCAACCCCGAAGGGGTGAAAGACGGTAGCCCACGGCGCAAGCCGTGGGAAAAAGGCGGCGCTGGTAGCCCCGTAGGGGCGTAAGATCGCATGGCATGTGAGCTTGTTTCGCGCTTCCAGGCTCGTTCTTTCGCCCCTGACGGGGCTGGTGTCGACTCGGCTCGACCCATGGCTTACGCCATGGGCTATTCTCTATCACCCCTCCGGGGTTCATCGAAGGGACTTTCGTCGTCTGCCAACTTCGAGGCCGTGAGACGGTCCCGTGGCGCCTCGGCGCACCACGCTATGATTAGATGCGGGGGAATCCCGGAGGCTCGCGCTTGATGCGGGCATCCTCCGACGGTTCCACGACCGGCGTTTCCGTTCCCGTATGGACATCTCCGCCACGCGCCGCAAGATGCCGCCCTGGCTTCCCCAGGTGGCCGGCTACTGCCTCTCGGCCGGATGCCTGGCGTGGGTCCTGCGCGGGTATCCAACCGGGGATCTGCTGCCCACCATTAGCGCGCTTGACTGGCGCTGGGTCACGTTGGCCGTACTAGCGGACCTGGCGGTGTACGTGGCGCACGCCTGGCGATGGAACACGCTGCTCGCCCCGGTGGCGCGGCTCGGTTTATGGCGCACCGTGCAGGCCATCTACATCGGGCTGTTCGCCAATGAAGCGCTGCCCCTGCGAACCGGCGAGTTGATCCGCTGCTACCTGCTGGCGCATTGGAACGACCTGCGGATCTCGTTGTCGCTGGCTTCGGCGGCCGTGGAACGCCTCATCGACGGCATCTGGATGATGGCTGCGTTTCTCATCACGGCGTCGTTCGTGCGAGGGATTCCCTGGAGACTCACTCTTCTGGTCGAGGTGCTGGGCGCCCTGCTTTTGGTTGGGGCCATGGCTCTGGTGTGGATCGTATTCCACAAGCAGCATCTTCACGCGGCGGTGAGCGAGGGCCGCTGGGCCGCCACCTTCCGCCACGTGGTCGAAGGACTGCACCTCATGGGCAACCCGCGGACCGTCGGCTGGACCAGCCTGCTCAGCCTGCTGTATCTGGCGCTGCAAGTTCTGTCGCTGTACGCGCTCATGAAGGCGGACGGGTTGGATTACTCGTTCTGGGTGGCCGGCGGCGTCCTGGCGCTGGTGCGCTTTGCCACCGTGGTGCCGAGCGCGCCTGGCAACGTGGGGATCTTGCAGGTAGCGTGCGTGGAAGCGCTGCGTCTGTTCGAAATGGATAAGAACGAGGCCAAGACGTTTTCGTTCATCATGTACGTCGCCTGGACGCTGCCGCTGCTGGCGGGCGGAGCCATCGCCCTGGCTCTGGCCGGGGTCAATCTCGGCGATGTCCACAATCGCGCCAAGCGGGGCTTCCACGCAGCGCGCGTTCCGGCGCTTAAGAATCGCTGAGCTGGAGGAGAAAGTCATCCACTCGGAGATCGAAGGCAGCCATTCCGCGCGATACCATGAAGGAAGCTATCCGGAGCTTTTCCAACGCCGATTTCGGAGGTCCCCATGACCGACCCACGCCAGCACGCTCACCAGTTGATTGACCGATTGCCGGAGACGCAGCTCTCGGCATTGGTCGGACTGCTGGAAACCATCGTCGATCCCGTGGCCACTGCCGTTAGCAGCGCGCCGGTGGACGACGAACTCGAGACGGAAGAAGAGAAGCAGGCGGTGGCGGAAGCCCGCGTCTGGCTCCAGCGGAACGGCGGCAAAGGCATTCCTCACGAGGAAGCTATGCGGAGTCTGGGGCTGGAGTGAGGGAGAT
Organism: Bryobacteraceae bacterium; assembly: GCA_049520795.1. Classification (GTDB taxonomy): domain Bacteria; phylum Acidobacteriota; class Terriglobia; order Bryobacterales; family Bryobacteraceae; genus BOG-224. Next base: position 4,727 of record JBEKPK010000157.1, on the reverse strand, counting down.
CGAGTGGGCCGGGACGGCTCTCGAAGACATGGCCGCGCTCGATAAGGGAGTCGCCCGCCGGGTCAAGCAGGCGGTCGAGCGCTTCGCCGATACCGGCGCGGGCAACGTGAAACGGCTCCAGAGCATCGACCTGCCCGAGTATCGTCTCCGCGTGGGCGACTGCCGAGTCCGTTTCCACCTGGATCAAGAGACTGTCCAGGTTCTCCGCGTGCGCAATCGCCGAGAAGCCTACCGCTGAAGAATCGCCGCCGCCGCGCCGCGGGCCGAGCGCTCAAGGCGGCAGCCCGAAGCTCCACGCTATAATTGTCCCAATATGACGCCAACCGAAAAAATCTGGCACAACGGCCGCTTCATCCGGTGGGAGGAAGCGACCATCCATGTCCTGTCGCACGTGGTGAGCTACGGATCCTCCGTATTTGAAGGCATGCGGTGCTACTCCACGCCCTCGGGGCCGGCCCTCTTCCGCCTTGCCGAGCACGTCCGCCGCATGGTCGATTCGGCCAAGGTCTATCGCATCGATATCGGCTATTCGGCCGGCGAGTTGGCGGAGGCCATGAAAGAGACGGTACGCGTCAACAATCTGGACGCCTGCTACGTGCGCCCCATCGTCATGCGCGGCTTCGGAGAGATGGGCGTGAACGGCCTCAAGAATCCCGTCGAAGTTTTCATTGCGTGTTGGGAATGGGGCCAGTACCTGGGAGAGGAAGCGCTGGCCCAGGGCGTGGACGTGTGCATCTCCAGTTGGAACCGGATGGCGCCCAACACGCTGCCGGCGCTGGCCAAGGCCGGCGCGAACTACATGAACTCGCAGCTCATCAAGATGGAGGCCCTGGCCAACGGATACTCCGAGGGCATCGCCCTGGACACCGCCGGATACGTGAGCGAAGGCTCGGGGGAAAACATCTTCGTGGTGCGCGACGGCAAGCTCTACACCCCGCCGCTGGGGGCTTCGGTGCTGCCCGGCATCACCCGCGACAGCGTCATCAAGCTGGCCGGCGACCTGGGACTGCAAGTAATCGAGACGCTCGTGCCGCGCGAGATGCTCTACATCGCCGACGAAGTATTCTTTACCGGTACGGCCGCCGAGATCAGCCCCATCCGGTCCATCGACCGCATCACCATCGGCCAGGGGCGGCGCGGTCCGGTGACCGAGGCCTTGCAGAGGGAATTCTTCGGAATCATCGAGGGCCTGACGCGCGACAGGCACGGATGGCTCTCACCGGTGCACGCCGCGCAGCCGGCGGCGAGGTAGTAAACAGAACGGCTGCGCAGCCGGAAAGCCACCTCCCCCGAGATTTGCCTGCCTGGCTGCGCCGCCGCCCAAGTAAATCAGACTCTCTTTTTGTACACGCTCCGGTGGTGGAAAGCGAGGCTCTTCTTGCGCCCACGGAGGTTTTTCAACAAGTTTTTGGGCGAGCCAGCGGTTGCACTTACGGGCGCGCGCTTGTGGCAAACCTGTGAATAAAACGGGCGGGGATCGGACTGTTGCGAAGGGCCGGGCATGCCCGGTCCGGAGGGCCGTCCGAGCCTACCAGCCGGGAGTCCAATCCCAACCGCCCCCGGGGCGTGCGGCTACGCGGCCCACGCTGGGGAACGGGAAATGGAAGGCCATGACGCGCATGTCCTCGGCGATGGCGCGATCCAGCAGGCCGCGTCGCGTGGCCAAAGCCGTATCCGCGGAGAGGTCGAACCCGTTCTCCCATTCGGGGTGCTCCAGGTGCAGCGGATGCACGGCCGCGTCGCCCATGTTGAGCAGGCGCTCGCCGCCAGAGGAAACCAGTACTGCCAGGTGTCCCGGGGTATGGCCCGGGGCCGGCAGGGCCGTGACGCCGGGGCATACCTCGATTTCGCCGGCGATCGGTTCCAGATGTAAGCGCAATTCGGTCAGGCAGCGCCGCGCAGCGGCGGCGATGGACCTTCCCAATTCCTCGGGAATGCGCAACCCGCTCAGATCGGCGCGCGGATTCTCCCAAAACTCCAGCTCCCGTTCGGCCAGGATGCAGCGGGCATTGGGGAAGACCGGCCGTCCGCGCGCATCGAGCGCCCCCCCGATGTGGTCGGAGTGCGCGTGCGTGAAAATCACCGTGTCCACGTGGCGGGGCCGGACGCCTTCCATTTCCAGGCGGGCCACAATGGCGCCGGTGGTGCTCGACGATTCACCGGCTCCGGCATCCACCAGGACCACGCTCCGCCCCGTTTCAATGAGCAGGCAGGTATAGGGGCAGAGGACGGTTTCGAGAGGCAGGCGGCGCTCCGCCATGGCGCGCGCGAGGCACACACGGTCGGCGTTGGGGAAGAACCAGGACGACGGATAGGAGAAGTATCCGTCCGTCAGAACCGTGCAGTAAATCGAGCCGACCTGAAACCGGTGCGAGCCCTCGGGCATATAACCGAGTTACCGGAAAACGAGGCAAAAGTCAAAAAAACTTTGCCCACCGCCCAAAAGAATCAGATCTTGTGGAAGTTGAACCGGTAGCCCAGGATGGCCTTGATCAGCAGGTGATCGGTGGCCTGCGTGACTCCCAGGCCAACCCCGAAGTTGAATTCCCATTTGTCGCCGAAATCCACGTCCACGGCGGGTATGATGTCCTGCTGCTGCTCCCGCAAGGCGTCGAAGCCGGTGATGGGGCCGTAGCCGCCGTAGTATTCCACGCCGGCCGCTACCCGTTTGGTCACGTCGTAGCTGAACTTCACGTTGGGCGAGAACCCCACTCCCTTGGAGGCGTCCGGCCCATGAAAGGACCTTTCCAACGCCGGATTGAAGGCGAAATACCACTTGTCGATTTTTTTGTCGATAATCGGGCGGATCTCCCAGGTCCACGTGTCGGGCGAAATGTCGGGACGCTGGTAGCCGAACTCCATGGAAAGGCTCAGGCCCACGGGCAGCCCATAGCGGTCGGGGACAGCCATCCTGGGACGAATGTGGCTTCCCACCCACATCCAACTGCCATCCGGCTGGATGCTGGTGAAGAGGTACGAGCCCAGCTCGAACCACTCGCCGAATCCGTGGGTTACTTCCAGGGTTTCGTGCTCGGCGTGGTTGGTGGGGAGCACGCCGTCCGCTCCCTGGGCGCCCTGGGCGGTGAAGTTGCTGTGCAGTTCCACCATGGTGACGTCCTTGGGGACCAGGTCGGCGCCGTAAACCTGCACTTCGTAATTGCCCTGAGCGAGCGCCGCGGTAGCGGCGCAGGCCAGCAGGCCGATGGCTAATATGGCGTGTCGCAAAGGTGAACCTCCTCCAGTTGTGGGGCAGGCGCTTTCGCCTGCCAATCCCGGGCCTCAGCCCTCCGCCGCCTCCCGGTATATCTCCAGCGCCTGGCGCGCGGTGCTCTCCCAACTAAAGCGAGCGGCCTGCTGGCGGCCCTTCGAAATCAGGTCGGCCCGCAGCCCCTCATCGAGCAGCACGTCCTCAATTCCACGGGCGATATCGAACACATTCACGGGATTCACCAGCACCGCGGCGTCGCCCACCACCTCCGGCAGGGAGCTGACGTTGGAAGTCACCACCGGCGTGCCGCAGGCCATGGCTTCGAGCGGCGGCAACCCGAAACCCTCGTAGCGCGACGGAAATACAAAGGCCGCGGCCGATTCGTAGAAGCAGCGTAGCGTGTCGAACGGGACGAACCCCAGGAAGCGGACCGACTGCTCCACGCGGCTCTTGATCACGGTCTGGCGCACGGCCGGGTACTGCGATATGGTGTCGCCGATAATGACCAGGCGCAGGTCCTTGTAGACCGGGTGGGAAGCGAGCTGCCCGCGCACCACCGCAAACGCCTCCACCAGGCGCGGCACGTTCTTGTGGCGGCGGATGTTGCCGGCGTACAGCAGAAACGGGTGGGTGATCTGGTAGCGCTCCATGATGCGCCGCCGATCTTCGGTCCCGATGGCGTGGGCCTTCTCCAGAAAGCCCGGATCGGGGGCGTTGTAGACTCTTCGGATGCGGTTCGGCGGCGTGGCCGCCCACTTTTCGACATCGCGCTTGGTAGCTTCGGATACGGCCATGACCCGGGTGGCGCGCGCGAGGCCGCGGCGAAAGTGGTAGCGCAGGTAATGCATGCGGAAATCGGGCTTATCCTCCGGGTAGAGCAGGCTCGCCATGTCGTGAATGGTCACTACATAAGGCCGCTCCATGAGGAGCGGCACGCGGTTCAGGGGAATGTGCGTCAGGTCCGGCGAGAGCCCGCGCAGAAACAGTGGGAAAGCGACGTTGTCGAGCAGTTCCGTATCCCTGCGGTTGTAAACCGCGGAGTGGAAATTCGGCGGCAGACCGGCCAGGATGCGGGCGTCCTCGGGCGCGCTGACCAGGGTGTACCGGTTCACTCGATCGATGGCCCCGAGGGCGTGGGCCAGGCTGCGTATGTACGTGCCGATGCCGAAATCCCGGATGCGGCGGGCGTCGATGACAATATGCAGCGCCATGAGGCGGTCTTCTAGGCTCGAACGGAGTCGAGCTTCCAGGCATAGAGCGGGAAGCGGGCGGTGAGCGCGCCGACCCGCTGCCGCACCGAGGCGATGACATCCTCGTCGGCCATGTGGTTGAGCGTTTCCGCGATCAGCTCGCCCACCTCACGCATCTCCGGCTCGGCGAAACCGCGGGTGGTGACGGCTGGAGAGCCCAGCCGGATGCCGCTGGGGTTCATGGGCGGGTTCACGTCGAAGGGGATGGCGTTCTTGTTCACCGTGATGCGGGCCCGGTCGAGCGCCTGCTCGGCTTCGCGGCCACGAAT
>JBEKPK010000156.1:0-11998 GCA_049520795.1 Bryobacteraceae bacterium | reverse complement strand
CAACTTAGCGGTCTGAGCGGCGGGTCGCTAACTCGCACCAACGTAGCGGTGAACTTATTCAACTCCAGCGAGTTCAACAACGCCGGCCGGTTTGTGGCGGGTTTGTATGTGGGGATACTGGGACGGGACGCGGACTACGCCGGCTGGATTTTCCAGAGGGCGGCCTATCTGACCGGAGTGGCCACCCAGGCGCAACTGGTGACGAACTTCCTGAACTCGACGGAGTATCAGATGAAGTACGGGACGCCGACCGACGACCAGTTCGTGCTGTTGCTGTATCAGAACCTGCTGCGCCGGACGCCGACGGCGGCGGAAGAGGCGGCGCAGTTGGCGTTATTGAGTTCCGGGACCAGTCGGACGCAAGTGGCGATGAGTCTGCTGACCGGAACGGAGTTTCAGGCCGACTCGGGTCCCGAGCTGACGGCGTTTCTGCAATACGCCTGTCTGCTGGTGCGGGACGCGGAGCAATGGGAGCGGGATTACTGGGCCAACCTGATGAGCACAAACGCCTTGACGGTGAGCCAGGTGTTTTACGACTTCATCAACAGCGCCGAAATGGGGATACTGCTGCAATAGCCGGGCGGGCGCGCCCGGCCACTACAGCGCCAGGAGCAACACCAGGCCGCTCAAGGCGCCCAACACGACGCTCCAGGGGTCTCTTATGGCGAACAACACCGGGTCTTCGCCCAATTCGCCGCGGCCGGCAATCAGCCACAGCCGCGCAATCCACAGCAGTACAATCACGCAAACCAGCCACAGGACGTTGGGATGGCCGTACAACGTCCGAACCTCGGCCGCATTGACATAAAGGGCGATCACCAATACGGCGGTCATCCCGCTGGCCGTGCCCAGGCTGGAGACGGACTGCATGTCGGCCACGGTATACCCTCTTCTTTCGGCCGCCTCTTCGCCCTGGCGCGTCTTCAGCCCATGCAGCTCCGAATAACGCTTCATCAAGGCCAGGCTGAGGAACAGGAACATGGAGAAGGCCACCGTCCATGGGGACAACGGGATGGCCGAGGCCTCGCCGCCTATCAGCAAACGGAGACAGTACAGGCCGGCCAGTAGAACCACATCCACGACCGGGAGTTTCTTCAACCAAATCGAGTACAAAAGAGACGCGGCAAGGTAGGCGCACAGGGTTCCGGCAGCCGCGGGGCGGGCCAGCCATGCTATGGTCAAGCCGGCGGCCATGAGGGCCGAACCCAGAAGCAAGCCCATCTCCAGGGGCAGGCCGCCGGAAGCGAACGGCCTGCCGCGCTTGGCGGCATGGAGACGGTCGGCTCCCAGGTCGAGGAGATCATTGAGAAGGTAGGCGCCGGATCCGGCGATGCAGGTAGCGAGGAAGGCGAGTCCGGCCCGGAGCAGCGAATCCATATGGGTCAACTGGTGGGCCAGAATCAAGGGGACGAAGACCAGGAGGTTCTTCACCCATTGATGAGGCCGAAGGGCTTGGAGACACAAGGGCCACGCGGGCGCTGGCGGCGCCAAAACGGAGACGTCGCCGCCTGCGTTTCGCAGTTCGCGGAGTAAACCGGGCGATCCGCCCACAAGCAACCCTTTGCGGGCGCTGCGCCAGAGGAGCCTATCCGCGCCAGGACCGCCGACATAGTCGAATCCGCCCGCCCCGAACCTCTCCAGCAGCAACTCCGCTTGCCGCGCCTTAGGAAATGCGGAGAAAACGGCCGTGAACCCGCCCACATGACCGGCGATGGCGGCGGCCAATGCTTTATGCGCGCCGGTGACGAGCACGACGCTTCCGCCGGCGGCGCGCCGGGCGCGGATAAGATCGAGGACTTCGGCCCGATGTGGCAACCCTTCCACATTGAGGCGCGCGCGGGGACCTACGCGGCGCCACAGATAAGCCCTTCCCCCGAGAAGCCAGAACGGCAGAGCGAACAGCAGGAGCGGCCGGCGCGCGATCAGGGCGAGGATGCACTCGATCAGCGTATTCGTCTTGATCAGCGTTCCGTCGAGATCGACGCACAGCGGAGCGAGGGGCCCGGTCACGGGTTAATCATTCCTTTCCAATGGCGCGGCGGGCCCCGAATTATCTGGCCCCACCATAGGCCAATGTGCCAAAATATCAGTCTATATGAGCGCCGCGCCGCGTCCGGAAATCAATATTCAAGCGATCATGGCGGAAATTCGCGGCCGCGTTCGCGTGGAGAGCCAGCGGGAGCAGGCCGTTCTGCGCAACGTGCGGAAGATCGTTTCGCCCGACTTGACGGCGCGAGTCTCCCGGCTGCAGGTTCGGGTGGCGGCCATCCGCGCCAGCGCGGCGCGTATCGGCGAGCTGCCGCCGGCCCCGCCCACGCTGCGGGCCAAGGTGGGGGCCGTTGCGGTGCGCGGCCTGCGACGCGCCATGTTCTGGTTGATTCCCAGTCTGCAAGCGGCGCAGGAGCAGATTGCAGCCGCGCTGGAGGACCAGACCAAGGCCGTGGAAGATTTGGTCAAGGCCATTGAAAAGACCAACGCGCGAATGGAACTCCTGCTCGGCGAACAGGCTTCGGACGGCGATTTCCATCCCGGCGCGCCGGACGTATGATTGGGGCTTGTCATGGGGAGACCGCGGATTTGAGCCGACCAACGCTCCGGATTTTTCTTCTGGTCCCCACATTTCAGCCGCATGACGCCGTGGGCAACGACGTGCTGGGGATGTATCGCATCCTGCGCGAGGCCGGCTACGATACGGCCATATACGCCGAGCACGTGCACGCGGATTTCGCGGGGATAACTTCCAAGTCCCGCCTGGGGGCCGACGACCTGTGGCGGGACCCGCAAGCGATTCTGATTTATCACCACGCCATCGCATGGGACTTAGGCGAACAGATTCTGCGCCGCTCGAAAAACAAGATCGTCATCAAGTACCACAACATCACCCCGCCGGAATTCTTCGAGCCGTACGTGCCGCGATATTACGAGCATTGCGTGAAGGGGATGGAAGCTACCAGGAGGCTGGCGCAACTGCATGTGAACTTCGTGTGGGGAGCTTCCCAGTACAATAACGAAGACTTCATCGCCTTGGGGATTCCGCGGGAGCGATGCCGGGTGGCTCCTCCGATTCATCACATCGAAGAGCTGGCGGCCGCGCCGCTGGACGCGGTGATCACGGGAGCGTACCGCGATGGGGTCCCCAACATCCTGTTTGTGGGCGCATTCCGCCCCAACAAGGGTCACGCCAAGGCGCTCGAGGTATTCGCCGCCTACCGGCGCTTGACGGCATGCCCGGCGAGGCTGTTCTTTGTGGGGTCGTTCGATCATTTGCTGGCGGGCTATGAGGAGCACGTCAAACAATACGCGCGCGCGCTCGAGGTTCATGACGAGGTGTTCCTGGCGCATTCCGTGACGCTTTCCCAGTTGCGCTCCTATTACGCGATGGCGTCGGTATTTCTGTGTGTGAGCGAGCACGAGGGTTTTTGCGTACCCCTGGTGGAAGCGATGCACTTCCGCGCGCCGATCGTGGCATGGGCCAACGCGGCCGTGGGCGAGACATGCGGCGGCTGCGGAACGATTCTCGACAAATTCGACGAGGTGGCGCTGGCGCGCGCGATAGAAGAATGTCTGGACAATCCGGCGCGTTCGCGTTCCATGGCCGATCGCGGGCGGCAACGGTACGAGACGGCGTTCAGCCCCGGCGCGATACGAACCAGGCTGTTGGAGCTGGTGGAAGAAGCGCACCGGTCGAAGCCGGAGGATTGGGGCGAGGAGCCTCGCGCGTGAGGGGCCCGGAAAGAACCGATGGGCAGGCGAGGGCGCCCGCTTCACCAGGCTCGCGAGCGCGGGTTTTCATTTTGATCACGTCGTTTGAACCGGACGACGCCATCGGAAACGACGTGCTGCTCTCCTACCGCGCTTTGCGGCGCGCGGGCTACCAAGTGCGCGTTTTCGCGGGCTGTTGGAACGCCGCCTATGCTTCCATGGCGTCGGAGGCGCGGGTGGAGGCGGACGCCTGGGACGACTCCCGGGCGATTCTGATTTATCATCATTCGATTGCCTGGCCGGAGGGCGAGAAGATTCTGGCCCGGTCGAAGAACAAGATCGTGGTCAAGTACCACAACGTCACGCCGCCGGAATATTTTGCGCCGTATGCGCGGCATTACTATCTTTCCTGCCTGCAAGGGTTGGAGGCGACCGAGCGGCTGGCGAAGTTGCGCATCGATTTCCTGTGGGGGGCGTCGCAATTCAACGCGGAGGAGTTCATCCGGCTCGGAGTTCCGAGGGAACGCTGCCGGGTGATGCCCCCGATGCATCGTATTGAGGAACTGGCGGGGGCGCCGCTCGACGCCGTGATTACGGGGGCGCATCGCGACAGGAACCCGAATATCCTGTTTGTGGGCGCGTTCCGTCCCAACAAGGGCCACTTCAAAGCGATCGAGACGCTGGCCGCGTATCGCCGGCTGTCGTCCAAGCCGGCGCGCTTGTTTCTGGTGGGGAACCTCGATCCGGCGTTAAATGGGTACGTGGAAGATCTCAAACGACACGCCGCGAGCCTGGAAGTGGAAGACGGGCTGTTCCTGGCGCCTTCGGCCACGCTTTCCCAAGTGCGGGCGTATTACACGGCGGCGTCGGTCTTTTTATGCGTCAGCAAGCATGAGGGGTTCTGCGTACCGCTGGTGGAAGCCATGTATTTCCGGGTTCCGATCGTGGCCTGGGCGACGACGGCGGTGGGGGAAACCTGCGGCGGCTGCGGGAAGGTTTTCGAAACCTACGACGCGGGCGCGCTGGCGGCGGGGATCGACGAGTGCATAGGCGATCCGGCGGTTGCGCGCCGCCTGGCGGAGCTGGGTCGCCTGCGCTATGAAAAAGCGTTCTGCCCGGAGGTCCTCGAGGCGCGACTGGTGGCCCTCACGGAGGAGGTGGAAGGCACATGAAAGGCGCCCAACCGCGCATTGCGTTTATCATCCAGCGATACGGCGAGCAGATGACTGGCGGGGCGGAAAGCCATTGCCGGCAAATCGCCGAGAGGCTCGTCAAACGCTACGCCGTGGAAATACTGACCACCTGCGCGACAGATCACCTGAGCTGGAAGAATACGCTGCCGGAAGGCCAGCAGACGTTGAATGGGGTGCTCATCCGCCGGTTCCGCTCGGTGGGAGAACGGAAGCTATTGGAATTCCATAAGATCTACGACCGCATCTTTCTCACCCAACTTTCGGCGGAAGAGGAATACGAAATGATCCGGCTGCAGGGCCCGAATACGCCGGATCTGGTCGAGTATGTGCGCGCGCACAAACGCGATTACGATGCGTTCGTGGTGTACACATACCTCTACTACACGGCCGTGCATACGCTTCCGATCCTGAAATCAAAGGCCCTGTTCATACCCACGGCGCACGACGAGACGGCTCTTTACGCGCATATTCTGGACGAGATATTCCGGCAGACGCCGCACCTGGTTTTCCTGTCGGAAGAAGAGCAGTTCCTCTTGCAGCGGCGGTTCAACCTTCCCAGCACGACCGGGCGGGTAGGCGGTTTGGGCATCGGCGAACCCGAACCGGGAGAGCCGGACCCGGCCTGGGAAAGTCTTCGCCGGAAGTTGGAAAACAGGCTCGTGCTGACTTTTGTGGGCCGGGTGGAGAATGGCAAAGGGTGCGACGAGCTGGTGGATTTCTTCCTCAAATTCGTCAAAGAGGAGGCTAGAGGGGACATCACGCTGTTGTTACTAGGCCGCCGGACGCTTCCCCTGGCGCCCCATCCGCAGATATTGTCGCCGGGGTACGTTTCCGAGTACGTCAAGTTCCAGGCGCTGGAAATGACCGACATAGGCGTGGCGCCGTCTCCTCTGGAAAGCCTTTGCATGGCCGCGCTGGAGACCTGGATGCATGCGCGCCCGATGCTGACGAATGGACGCTCCCCGGTTTTGGCGGGCCACTGCGTGCGATCGAATGGGGGGCTGTGGTACACCAACTATGGCGAGTTTCGCGAAGCCCTCAAGGTCCTTCTGGCCGACCGGGCGCTGCGGACGGCGCTCGGCGCGCAAGGCCGCGTTTACGTCCAATCGCGGTATCGATGGGACGTGGTGGAAAGCATCTACGTGGAAGCGATAGAGCGGGTAATGGCGGAGGCAGCCGGCGGCTAGTGGGGCCCAGTACGTTATAATCCCAGCTAGGCGGTCTCGAGCAAGGAGACGCCGGCGCAGAACGAATCCGCGCGTGCGTCTCGCGCCGGCGAGAACGGGCGGCGGCGGCATTCTTCATTGGCTCCCGGATGATTCGGTTCTTTCGAGTTTTCGTATCGGTCGGCGTCTTTACTCTGCTGGTGTGCGAGGCTCTGTTGGTTACGTCGGCCTTCGTACTGGCGGCGTATCTTTCGCTGGGAGTGGCGCCGGACGTTTTCCTGCTTTACGATGGCGGCCTGCAGCGGATTCTGCTGGTGGTGGCGAGCATCCTGCTGGGACTTCATTTCCAGGACCTGTATTCGCAGATCCGGGTGAAGTCGCGCATCGCCCTGGCGCAACAGCTTTGCCTGGTGATAGGCGTGGCTTTTCTTTTCCAGGGGCTGATTTCCTACATCGACGCAAGCCTGCGGCTGCCCATTCGCCTGATGCTCCTGGGGGGCGCGATAGCGATGCCGGCGCTGTTCTGGTGGCGGGTGCTGTACAGTTCCTATGCGCTGCGGGTGGTAGGCCGGGAGCGGATGCTGCTGGTAGGCGACAGCCCGCTGCTCAACGGCATCGCCAACCATATCGAAGAACACCCCGAGATGGGGCTGGCCGTGGCGGGGTACGTGGGCGGCCGGGAGGATGACGGCGATCCTCTCCGCGAGGGAAAGTCGCTGGGGCCGCTCCCGGCTTTGCGAGAGGCGGTGCAAGCGACCCAGCCGGACCGAATCGTGGTGGGCATGTCGGAGCGGCGGAGCCGGATGCCGATCCACGAACTGCTGGAACTTCGGCTGGCGGGGTATTACGTGGAAGAGGTGGCCACGGCGTACGAACGAGTATGCGGCCGCATGTGCATCACGGAGCTACGTCCGGCGCAACTGATCTATTCCGGGGAAATGGGCCCGCGCCCCCAGAGCGTTTTTTACCAGATTGTGATCAATTCGACGGTGGCGGTTGTGGGCCTGGTGGCTTCGATTCCGGTTATGCTGCTGGCGGCGCTGGCCGTGCGGCTCTCTTCGCCCGGCCCGGTTCTGTACCGCCAGAAGCGAGTGGGTCTGAACGGGGCGCTATTCACGCTTTACAAGTTTCGCTCGATGCGTTGGGACGCGGAGGCGGACACGGGCGCGGTTTGGGCTTCGAGGGCCGACCCCCGGATTACGGGGGTGGGCCGGGTGCTGCGCAAATTGCGCATCGACGAGTTGCCGCAGTTGTTCAACGTGCTTAAGGGCGAAATGTCGATAGTGGGGCCGCGGCCGGAAAGGCCGGAATTGGTGGCGAAATTGAATGAAATCCCCTTTTACCGCCAGCGGCATTGCGTGCGGCCGGGGATCACGGGCTGGGCGCAGATCAACTACAAATACGGGGACACGATCGAGGACACGATCCGGAAGCTGGAATACGACCTGTATTACATCAAGAACATGTCCCTGGGACTGGATTTCTTCATCATTTTCCACACTTTAAAAACCATGCTGCTATCGCGCGGGTCGCAATAGCGGCCTCGGGCCGGGCATGCCGGCCCCTACGGCGGAGCAGACGGGGGTTGCTACACTGGCGGAGAGCCGCCTGGTATGGGCGGCGGTTGATTCCGGTGAGTGGCTTTGCGAATAGCGCTTCTGCAGATTAACCCCACGGCGGGCGACCTGAGCGGAAACTCCTCACTGATCGTGCGCGGGGTCCGCGCCGCCGCGTCCCAGGGCGCCGACCTGGTGGTAACGCCGGAGCTGGCGCTGATGGGATACCTGCCGCGCGATCTGCTCATGAACCGCGGCTTTGTGCGCCGCGCGGGCGCGACGCTTGACGCCATGGCGGCGGAATTGAAGGGCGCCCCGCCGGCGCTCATCGGAGTAGCCACTCCCAACCCGGGCGACATGGGCCGCCCGTTGTTCAATACCGCGGTGTTGTTGAAGGACGGAGCGGCGGGCCCGGTGTTTCACAAAACGCTGCTGCCCACCTACGACGTCTTCGACGAAGACCGCTATTTCGAGCCCGGGACGGGACCGCAAATTCTGGAGCTGGCCGGATGGCGCCTGGGCATCAGCATCTGCGAAGACGTCTGGAACGATCGGGATTTCTGGAGCCGGCGGCGGTATCACGTGGATCCGATCGAGGAACTGGCCAAGGCCGGGGCACAGGCGATCGTGAATCTCTCGGCGTCTCCCTTCACGGCCGGCAAGCAGCTTGTGCGCGAGAGCATGCTCGGGCACCTGGCGCGAAAATACCGCTTGCCGGTGGCCTACGTGAACCAGGTAGGCGGCAACGACGACCTCATCTTCGACGGCCGCAGCGGCGTGTTCGACGCACAGGGAGGCGTCTTGGCCCGGGCGAAGGGTTTTGCGGAAGATCTGCTGATCGCCGACCTGGCCGGCGCCGCGGGCTTGATCGCGGAGGACGATTTCGAACCCGAAGCCGAGATCTGGAGCGCGCTCGTGCTGGGCGTCCGCGACTATGCGCGCAAGACCGGCTTCCGGAAGGCGGTGCTGGGGCTTTCCGGCGGCATCGACTCAGCGCTGACGGCGGCCATCGCGGCCGACGCGCTGGGCCCCGGCAACGTGCACGGGGTCATGATGCCTTCCTGTTTTTCCAGCCCGGGGAGCGTGGACGATTCGGTGGATCTGGCCCGCAACCTGGGCATTGCGACCCTGATTTTACCGATCTCCGGCATCATGGGGACCTATGATAAAGCCCTGGCGGAGGTGTTCCGCGGCCTGGCGCCGGACGTCACCGAAGAGAACATTCAATCCAGAATACGCGGCAACCTGCTCATGGCTCTCTCGAACAAGTTCGGCTCGCTGCTGCTCACGACGGGCAATAAATCGGAAATATCGGTGGGGTACTGCACGCTGTACGGCGACATGAACGGCGGGCTGGCGGTGATTGCGGATCTTCCGAAGATGATGGTGTACCGGGTGGCGCGGTGGCGCAACCGGCGGCGGCCGGACATTCCGGAAGCGACGCTGACAAAGGCGCCCTCAGCGGAGCTGCGGCCGGGGCAAACGGACCAGGATAGCCTGCCGCCCTACGAACTGCTGGATGCGATTCTGGAGCTGCACATCGAGCGGTGCCAGTCGGCCGAGGAAATCATCGAGCAGGGCTACGACGAGGAGACGGTCCGGCGGGTGACGAGGTTGGTGCGGCTGGCGGAATTCAAGCGCAAGCAGGCGGCTCCGGTGCTCAAGGTGACCTCACGGGCGTTTGGAACGGGCTGGCGGATGCCGATTGTGCGGCAGGAATAGGGCGGGAAGAACGTCGGCGGGGACGCCGACGTGGCAGGCCGGAGGCCCGCTCTACGGGGGCGGGCGCGGGCCGCCGGGCTGAAATCCGGCGGCAGGATAAACCCTGCCCACGTCGATCAGACCAGAGTTGAGGCTGCTGCTCGACACGCACCTCCTGCTTTGGTGGCTGGAGGGCAGTCCATCGCTGCCGGCCCAAGCCAGGGAGCTGATCCGCGACCCGGAGAACACGGTGTTCCTCAGCGCCGTCTCGCTGTGGGAGATCCGGCTCAAGCAGAGCCTGGGAAAACTGCGCCTGCCCATCGATTTCACCGAGAGGCTGCCCGGGGAGGGCTTCGAGAGCCTGCCCCTGACGGCATCGCACACGCGGCAGGTGGGGCTGCTTCCATGGCATCACCGCGATCCTTTCGACCGGATGCTGGTGGCGCAAGCGCTGGCGGAGAAACTGGTTCTGTTGACCGCCGATGAGACGCTTGCGGCATACGGAGCCGTGGTTCAGCTGGCGCGCTGAGACAAAGGCCAAGCGTCCCGAGGAGTCGGGACGCGGCAGACACGAGTGTCTGCGCCACGGAAGGCGGCATGTCCGGCTCCAGAGGCAGGCGGAACCGCCTGCCCCACCCAGACGGCGGGGGTCAGGCATCGACGGAGGAGTCGGCGGCGTAAGCTTCCAGGACCTCCTCGGGGGAGCCGGAGAGGATCAAGCGGCCCTGATCGAGCCAGATGGCCTTATCGCAGAGGCGCTGCACCAATTCGGGGAAATGGGAGACGAAGAGGAGGGTCTTGCCTTCATTCCAGAAGCGCAGGATGCGGTCTAGGCATTTGATCTGAAAACGCTGGTCGCCCACGGCCAGGACTTCATCGATCATGAGGATATCGGGGTCCACATGGATGGCGACGGAAAACGCCAGCCGCATGATCATGCCGCTCGACCAGGTGCGGAGGGGGTCGAGCATGAAGTCGCCCAGCTCGGAGAATTCGACGATGCTTCCAAACCGCTCTTCGGTCTGGTGGCGGCTGAGGCCTAGCAGTGAGGCGTTGAGGCGGACGTTCTCGGCGCCGGTAAGGTCGGGGTGAAATCCCGAACCCAATTCCAAGAGGGCGGCGACGCTGCCGCGCACGGTTACGGAACCCGAGGTAGGGCGGCAGAGGTTGGCCACCAGGCTGAGGAGCGTGCTTTTACCGGCCCCATTGCGCCCGATTACGGCCAGGCTCTGGCCGCGTTCCAGGGAAAAGGAGACATCGCTTAAGGCAAAATGCGGCTCGGGGCGGCGATGGTGAAGACGATCGAGGAGATAGGCGCGGAGCAGCCTGGCGCCGCCGGTGCGGGAAAAGGCCTTGGATACGTGTTCAAACTCGATGAGGCCCATAGTCTAGAGGTACTCGTAGAAACCGGGCTCCAGCTTTCGAAACACGAGGAGGCCCAGGAGCAGAACCAGCACGGAGACAAAGGCTAGTTTGAGGAGCAGCCCGGGAGCGGGCGAGACGCCGTCCAGAAGGATATTGCGCGACGCCATCACGAGCGCGGCGATGGGATTGTAGCGGTACAGCTCGACGAAGCGAGGGGGGATGCGCTCAAACCCATAGAAAATCGGGACGCACCAGAACAGGAGGGTGTTGACCGATTCGACCACGTAGCGGGTATCGCGGACAAAAATGTTGAGAGCCGAGGTAATGAGGGCCATGCCGCAAACGAAGACCAGCTCAAAGCCCCAGACGACGGGAAGCCAAAGCCAGTACCAGTTGATGCGATTGCCAAAAGCCAGCACGAAGGACAGCAGCAGCCCGATTTGAATCAACAGGTGAACACAGTTGCCCAAGACGGTGGCGATGGGAACAGTCACGCGCGGGATGGGTACGCGTTTCATAATTGACGCATTCTCGACCAGCGAACTGGTGGCGGCGCTCCAGGCCAGGGTGAAGAAATTGAAAGGAACCAGCCCGCACAACACAAAGACGGGGAATTGACGGGAAGGGCTGGAAAAAATCCGGGTAAAAACAAAAGTCAGGGCCGCCATAGTGACCAGCGGGTTGAGGAGCGACCAGAACACCCCCAGCGACATGTTGCGGTAGCGAACCTTAAAATCCTTTTGGATTAGAGTAGACAGCAGAAATGTGTATTCGCCTTGCCAGGCGACGTTGCTTATCATGCAAAAACCCCGGAATGCTCCCCAAAAGACCCGTGCGGACCGTCGATTGTAGCGCGGAATTCAGGTGATCCGTTTGGCGATGGAACCCGGCCGAGGGCCGCCGGGCGAATTGCAGGAACGAACCCAATTCCGGGGATAGGAGGTTGAGCCTGCGAGGGTTCGAACTCGGCCGGGGCGGGCGGTAATTCCAGGACTGAGGGCGGCGGACCGGGAGCGGACGCCTCGGCCCGAGGCGGAGCGGGGAGGCCGGACTGGATCTGGAGCAGTTGCTTAAGGGCGCGGTGATAGCTGCGCTCGGCGTAATCCATGCGGCGATGGAGGCGGGTCAGGTATTCCTCGCGGTGGAAGTAGGCGCGGGCGGAATCGACGAGTTTTTCCTGGGGACGCCAGGCGTGCATTCCGTTCTCCCAGATCTGGGCCTCGGTTTTGCGGAGGCGGCGGAGCTGCCACTCGGCGGAGATCATGGCGTCGACGAGGTAGCGCTGCTCGGGGGCGGCGGGTTGAAAGCGCTCGTA
>JBEKPK010000155.1:0-12128 GCA_049520795.1 Bryobacteraceae bacterium | reverse complement strand
CCGGGATACGGCGCTGCCACTGCTCGAAGCGGGCTACGATACGGTGGGTACGAAGGTCAACGTGGCGCACCTGGCGGCGGCGCCGATCGGCGCCTGCGTGAGCTTCACCGCCGAAATCGTCGCTGCCACCGATCGCCGTATCGAGTTTCGGGTGGAAGCCTGGGACGAACACGAGAAAATCGGCGAGGGGACCCACGAGCGAGCCATTATCAACGTGGCGAAATTCGCCGCCAGGCTGGCGCAGAAGAAAACCCGCTGATGCTACACCGTCGTTGAGGCGGGACGATATCCGCCGAAGAGGTCCTCGCCGCTCCTCCCGCTGGGTCTCCTGGAACCGCCGGCGTCGCCGCCTGCCTGCCGGTAATAAACGGCCAAAATCGCGCCTTCATCGTAATCGATGGCCCGCGCATACTGGCGTATATAACTTGTGTTGTAGATTCCACCGGGGAGTTTTTCGAACTCGCCCCGTTCGATCGCTTCTAACGACCGCACGCTGATCTTGGTGGATTCCGCGATTTGATGAAGGGAAATGCCCCGATTATTGCGTATAGTAGCTAAGGCGAGGAGGCTCTTGTCGTTGTTCATTTGCCTGCCTTTCCTTCCGGTTCGGGGGGGCCCACCGGAGGAGGTTGTATCGGAAGACACACTATAACATTACTTTTGCCTCTCTGTTAAACTCTTTTTTTATGGATATTTGCCGACGGGAACCCGGCGCAGGGGTGCTCGCCAGCCTGCTTTCGCGGGCATTTGAGGCCCCCCAAGGGGTGATGGTCCTAGTACCTCGAATGCACACAGGTCCCGGGCTGCTGCGTCCCTCGACGCGGCAAACCAGGTGCGGAGCGTAAATGCGGGCTCTCGACTCGTCTCTCGCCGTTACCCTTTGCGGCATCCCCCTCCGCAATCCGGTGCTGGCCGCTTCCGGCACGTTCGGCTACGGGCTGGAGTTCGAAAAACTGGCCGATCTGAACGCCTTGGGCGGGATGGTGGTGAAGGGCCTTTCGCGCGAGCCCATGGCCGGCAATCCGCCGCCGCGCGTGTTCGAAGCCGCCGGAGGAATGATCAACTCCATCGGCCTCCAGAATATCGGCGTGCGGGCCTTCGTTCGCGATAAACTGCCCGCCCTGGCGAAGCTGCGGACGGCGGTCTTCGCCAATGTCTTCGGGTATCGCGCGGAAGACTACGCGGAGGTGGTACGCATCCTCGAAGACAACCCCGGTCTGGCCGGGTACGAGCTCAACGTTTCCTGCCCTAATACCAGCCACGGCGGTATGTATTTTTCGAGCGATCCGGCGTTGCTGGCCGAGGTGGTCTCGGGCGTGAAACGCGTGGCGCGGCGGCCCGTGACGGTCAAGCTGTCGCCCAACGTGAGCGCCATAGAGCCGCTGGCCCGCGCTGCCGAGGCGGCCGGCGCGGACGCGCTCTCGCTGGTCAATACCTTCATCGCTCTGGCTATCGATCCCCGTACCCGGCGCTCGCGCATCGGCGCGGGCTTCGGCGGCCTGTCCGGGCCGGCCATCAAGCCCCTCGCGCTGCGCCTGGTTTACCAGGCCGCGCAGGCCGTCAGTATCCCGGTGATAGGCCTCGGCGGGATCGCTTCGGGCGAGGATGCCGCCGAGTTTCTGATCGCTGGCGCCTCAGTCGTCCAGGTTGGGACGGCCACCTTCTGGGATCCGCGTGCTCCCCTGCGCATCGCCGAGGAACTGGCGGCGTTCCTGCGCCGCGAGAGGATCGCCAGCGCCTCCGAGCTGATCGGAACGCTGGAGCTTAACCCGGCGGATGGCAGGAAGTTGGACTACTCACAGGAGCATTCAAGCGAGGGAGCTACCGCACACACGAACTCTGAGGAGGATCGAAATCGAGGAGAAACTGGATTGCCGCGTAGGGAGTGATCGCGCTACGCGGCTTCCCAGCAGACTGCACCTGGAAGCGCGCGTGGGCGCTACTTCGGGGCCATGGTCTTCTTGGCCTTGGGGGCCTTGGTGGACGTCTTCTTGGCGGACTGCTTCTTGGTGGACTGCGCGAACGTGCTAACGGTGCCCAGAACCAGCCCCAGGCCAAGCAACATGGTCATCAGTTTTTTCATTGCGTTTCTCCTTGTTGGTGGACGAATATATCTTTCGTCTGTGGCTATGATAGCCAGCGGCACATGAATGGCCGCTTAAGCCCCAATTAAAAACGATTCATTTATATCCATCTAAAACGCGGCCACCCGGGAGGGCCGGTCACAACCGTTTTCTAGAGCGGAAGACAGCACATAATCCTCCTGTTTTCATCAGATTGCGTAGAGACGTTGGGCAAGGCGAAAGGCCTTCCGGCGGGGTCGCGCTGGTACAGTGGAAGCGGATGAGAAAGCCGGAGATTGCAAGAAAAATGGCGCGGCAGGCTGGGGTAAGCGAGGCTGAGGCGGCGGACCGCCTGGATCGCGTGGTCCGCGACATCCTGGCCCGCCTGCGGAAAGGCAGGGAGGCGGACCTGCCCGGCCTGGGCCGTCTGACGACGGGTTCCGATGGGAAGGTGTCGTTTCGAAGGGAGCGGGGTGGCCGCGATGGTTGACCCGGCGACCGCCCAACTGGCGCGCGTGGTAATCCGCGGTCTGGCCGCCGGCCAAGCGGTGGAGATCGACGGCCTGGGCGTGTTCCACCCCGATCCGGTGAAGGGCGTGCGCTTCGAGCCTCCGGCGCCGCGCGTGTTCCTGGCCCACGTGCGCGAGGACCAGCAGGCCGCCGCGCGCCTCTGCGACGACCTGGCGGAAGCCGGGTTCAGCCCTTGGATAGACGCGCGGAACCTGCTGCCAGGGCAGAACTGGCCGCGCGCCATCGAGAGCGCCATCGAGACGTCGGATTTTTTTGTGGCCTGCTTCTCTACCCGCTCGGCGGCCAAGCGCGGCGGATTTCAGGCGGAAATCCGCTACGCGCTGGACTGCGCGCAACGCATTCCGCTGGAGGAGATTTTCATCGTGCCCCTGCGCCTGAACGCGTGCCGGGTTCCCCGCGTAATTGAGCGCGAGCTGCAGTATGTCGACCTGTTTCCGGATTGGGGCAAGGGGGCGCGCCGCCTCACGGCCATGATGCGCCGGGAACACGCGCGCCGCCACGGGGTGGCCTGCCCGGTGCCGGCGCGTTAGCCCGCAGATCTCAGACTCCACCCTCCGATGTGGGACAGGCGCTTCCGCCTGTCAACCCGAGCGAAGCTCGGGCGCCGCCTACTGAAGCCGGTTGGCAGGCGAAAGCGCCTGCCCTACAATTACCCGTTTCCGACAAAGTGTCGGAGCCAGGCGTCGGCATGAGCCGCGACGCGGCATTGTGCAGGAGTGCCCGCCACCCCATCACACCCGAACACCCGTAAGAAGGTCTTGTTAGCCGTGGGCGGAGCCAGTCCGGAACCGTCGCCGCATCGATGTCTTGAGGTCTTCCAGGCCCGCGACGCACTGCAGAACGTCCGGCAGCGTGCCTTGGTAGCCGTGGCGGGGCAGGGAATACCAGCCATCCGCCGACTCTCCGAGCCGGCTTAGACGAACGTTGCCGGGTTGCGCGCTCACCGCGCCCATCAGTCCCATGCGGCGAATGGTGGCGATCTCCCGGGCTCCAAAATCGCCCAATCGTCCAGCCGGGTAACAGAAAATCGGAACGGGGCGGCTCACTTCGCCGCCTAGCCGGCGCCAGGATTCGCTGATTTCCCGCTCCGATTGTTCATCCGAGGCGCTCGATAGGACCGGGTGCGTCAGGGTGTGAGGTCCGAATGTCATGCCCCGCTTTTCCAGATCCCGCGCCTCCGCCCAGGAAATAGGCGCAAACCGCGCGGGACAGGCCTCCGGCAGTTCCACGTCCGCCTGAACGCTCAGTTCCCTGATGCAAGCCTGCCTGTCCGCTTCCGAGGCGTCCTGACACCGGAGGGCGAAAGGGCGCCACTCCATGCCGCCGGCGGCATCCCGCCGGAAATGAAAAAGCTCGCCGCCCAGCCGTACGCGGATCTCCCCGCGCGTGGTGTGTTCGAAAACGTGCTCGATCTTGTCCCACCACAGCCACGTCCGGCCGTCCAGAAAATCCGTCACGGCGAAAATTGTCGCGGGACAATCGAACTCGGCGAAAATCGGACCCGCGATTCGCCCCTGGTCGAAGTAACCGTCATCGATGGTAAAGGCAACCGTCCGCTTCAGCCGTTCGCCCGCCCGCAGCCGCCGAAACAGTTCCTCGAGCGAGATCAGGTTGTAGCGGCGCCTCCTCAGATCGGCCAGGGTCAGCCGGAGAGCTTGCGGATCGTGCCCCTCGACGCCCAGCTCCGGGACGGCGAAGCGGTGCGCCATGAAAACGGTTGCCTCCGTCATGGTCGCCCCCGCCAGCAGTTGAGGCAGGCCGGGCAACGCAAGCGCCCTCAAAAAGAACCTTTTGAGGAGGCTTCTTTGGAATGGTGCGGGCACGCAGAACCGAACTATAGCATGTTGCCGGTTCTAGCTCCGCGGCGCATCGATAATGCGCCTTTTGGTGGCCAATCTCCGATAGGCGGTATCATCTTCGTTTAGAAGCTTCGCGGACTTGCCCTATCGAATTGCCGGCGCCGGCGCATGACTTCTTTAGGCTCTGCACATACCGCAACCTCAAACCCCGCACACGCTGCGCCGGGTTGGCCCCCGGTAGTAGTGGCGGGCGCGGCTCAAACGGGCATCGTACTGATGCGGAATTTGGCCAGGCGCGGCGTTTCGGTTTCCTCTGTCGATTGCAATCCGGAACATCCGGGCTTCAAGACAGTCTACGGAAAAGCTCACCTTTGCCCCAATCCGGACGAAAAGCCCGCCGAATGGTCCCGGTTCATGGTCGATCTCGCGAAAGACATCGGATCGAGACCGGTCCTCATTCCCAGCTCCGACCAATTTGTCACGGCGATTGCATGCCATGCGGCCCAACTGCAAGATCATTTCGTCTTCCTCGAATCCGGTGTTGTCATGCAGGCTCTACTGGCCACGAAAAGACGCCAATACGATATTGCGGCCGGGAACGGGTTGCCGACGCCGCGCACGCAGTTCGTCAGCTCCCTGGAGGAACTTCGCCATTTTGGAGAGGGCGCCCGATTTCCGTGCCTGCTCAAACCGGTTCACTTCCGCGAATGGGAACAATTCCCGGCAGGCCACCCGCTGCTCTACCAGAAAACCGCGCTGGCGCTGTCGTTGGCCGAACTGGAGGCCCAATACCGCCTCGCCGAGGCGGCCACGCCGGAGCTGGTCGTTCAGGAGGTGATTGAAGGTCCGGACTGCGCCAAGTTCGTGTATCTGTCGTGCTATGGCCGGGATGGCGTGAGGCTGGGGGCCTGTGTTGTGCGGGAACTGCGGACGGATCCGATTTATTTTGGGTCGGCGAGCCTGGTCGAGCCTGTCGAAGATCCCGAGGTGGATGCGCTCTGCGACGGGTTCCTGCGTCGTATCGGGTACGCGGGCCTCTGCGAAATCGAGCTGAAGCGCGACAGCCGGGACCAGTGCATCAAGATAATTGAAGCCAATCCACGATACAGCGTCACCGCGGACGCGGCGCCTTATGCGGGGGTGGATCTGGGCTGGCTGCATTACTTGGACCTGATCGGCCAACGCGTCGAGCCGGTTCAGCCAGGGAGATTCGACTTCCGGCACATTGTCCTGCGCCGCGATTTTGCGTGCTTCCGTAGTTATCTCAAGGCGGGTCTGTTGAGCTGGCATGAATGGATCCGGTCTTATCGCCCGCCGGTGGCGTTCTTCGATTTCGACGTTCGCGATTGGCGGGTGACGGCCGATACGGTCATCGCGCTCTTCAAGACCTTGGCTTCGCCGCTCTACCGCCGGGTGTTTCCGAAGCGCAAGTAGCCGGCATCGGCAGGTCCCATCGGGCCTTCATGCGCGCTCAGTTGACTTATATCGGCCCGACCCGGCCGGGCCTTCACGTGGCAATTCGCCGGCGCCGGAAGAATTCGGCATAGGCGGATGGGAAGCGCTGGAACCGGCCCGGCCGCCACGTATAATCGAAGTTAGGCCGACCTACATGAAGAGACCGGTGCTGTACCGCCTCGCCCTCGTCTTGCTGGCGCTGTGCGTCTCCTTCGTGGTCTGGCAGGAATCCTTTCGCCTCAAGCAGTTCGATCCTTCGAACCCCACGCAAACCCTCATAATCTGGGCCATTTCGATTCTCATTTTCGCCTTGATGATCACCCTGGGGTGGGTGCTGGTGCGCACCGGCCTCAAGCTGTATATCGAGCGCCAGGCCAACCAGGCCGGCTCGCGCATCAAGACCAAACTGGTGGTGGGCGCTTTGGCGCTCAGCATTTTGCCGGTTTGCTTCCTGGTGTGGTTCAGCTACTCGGTGCTGAACGTCAACATGAACGCCTGGTTTACCCGTCCGGCCGAAGAGGAGTTGCAGATATACGTCCAGATCGGCAAGCAGCTCAAGAAGGAAATGCGGGACGAGACCTCCGCCCAGGCGTCCCTGCTGGCGAGCATGCCCCAGGTCCGGGCGCTGATCGAGCGGGGGGAGCTTTCCGCCGGGTTTTTGGAGCGATTCTGCCGCGAGCAGGAGCTGGCTTCGGCGGCGGTCTATGCCGCCTCCGGAGACATGCCCCTGGACGCCTGGGGGCCCCCCGAGTCCATCGCCAAGGAACGGGAAGCCGCCAGTCGCCCGGAAATCAAGCCTGCTTCACCGGATTCCAAGCCGCTTTTCGTGACGGCGAGACGTCCGGTGATGGGTGGGCCGAAGGGGATTGGCTATGTAGGGCTCTCGGCCCTGATTCCGCTCGACGTGGCGCAGACCCAGGCGAAGATGGAGAAGATTTCCAAGGACCGCGCTCAGTTGTTCGAACAGCGCCGGACCATCCGCACGGAATCCACCAAGTTCATGGTGTTGATCACGCTTTTCGTCCTCTCCGTGGCCACCTGGATCGCGCTCTTTCTGGCCAAGCAGATCAGCATACCGATTGCCGCTCTGCTCGAGGGCGCGAGCGAGGTGCGCAAGGGCAACCTGCGCCATCGCGTGAACGTCCGTGCGGCCGACGAGCTGGGCTCGCTGGTGCGCAGCTTCAACCAGATGACCCAGGAACTGGAAGCCGGCAACCGGGAACTGGATGCGCGCCGCCGCTTCACCGAAGCCATTCTCGAGAGCATCCCCACGGGCGTGATTTCGATCGGCTCCGACGGGTCCATCCAGCGCGTGAACCGCGCGCTGACCAAGCTCTTCCCCGCCACCCAGGTGTCCCTGGCGACGCGCCTGGAGGATCTGTTCTCGCGCGAGGACACCGCCGAGATCAAGTACCTGATGAAGCGGGCCCGCCGCACGGGGGCCGCTTCGCGCCAGATCGAGCTGCGCACCGCCGATCGCAAGCGCCAGATCGCGGTCACCGTTTCGGCCCTCGAAGAGAAGCTGACCTCCGGCTTCGTGGTGGTCCTGGAGGACACCACCGAGCTGCTGCGCGCCCAGAAGGCGGCGGCCTGGCACGAAGTGGCGCGGCGGGTGGCGCACGAAATCAAGAACCCGCTCACCCCCATGGGGCTTTCCGCCGAACGCATTGTCCGGCAAATCGAGCGTCTGGACCTGCCGCCGGGGCCGGCGCGGATTGTGAGCGAATGCGCGGCCATGATCTCAAAATCCGTGGAGTCGGTCAAGACGCTCGTGGACGAGTTCTCCGAGTTCGCCCGCTTCCCCTCCGCGCAACCGGTTCGCGCGGACCTCAACGAGGTGGTGAGCGGCGCGCTGGCGGTCTTCGAGGGACGTCTGGACGGCATCCAGCTTCGCGCCAATCTGGCTCCCGGCCTGCCGCCGGTGAACCTCGATCGGGAGCAGTTCCAGCGCGTGGTGGTGAACCTGGTGGACAACGCCGCCGAAGCCATGCAGGATTCGTTGATCAGGGAGCTTCACATCACCACCCAGGCCGGCCCTGCGGAGACGGTGGAGTTGGTGGTGGAGGATACCGGCTGCGGCATCGGGCCGGAAGACAAGGAGAGACTCTTCCTGCCTTACTTTTCGACCAAGAATCGCGGCACCGGCCTGGGCCTGGCCATCGTGAGCCACATCGTGGCCGAACACAACGGGCAGATCCGGGTGGAGGATAACCAGCCGGTGGGGGCGCGCTTTACGGTGGAGTTGCCGGCCATCGTGGAGGCCGACGCGGCGGAGACCGCGAACGCGCGGTCGCTGGCGGCGAAGCCATGAAGGCGCGCCGCATCCTGGTGGTGGACGACGAGCCGGACATCCGCCAGTCCCTCAGCGGCGTGCTGGAGGATGAAGGCTACGCGGTCTCGGCCGTGGAGAGCGGCGAAGCCTGCCTGACGGCCCTGCCCGAAGGCGGATTCGGACTGGTGTTCCTGGATATCTGGCTGCCGGGCATAGACGGCATGGAGGTGCTGGCGCGCATCCAGGAGACCCCCTTGCCGGAGCGCCCCGTGGTGGTGGTGATCTCCGGCCATGGGAGCATCGAAGCGGCCGTGAAGGCCACCAAGCTGGGCGCTTTCGATTTCCTCGAAAAACCACTCTCCATCGACAAAGTCACGGTAGTGGCCAAGAACGCCCTGGAACACCGGCAATTGTCCATCGAAAACAGCCGTCTGCGCGCCGATAGCGGCGCGCGCTACCGCATCATCGGGGAGAGCGTGCCCATGAAGGCCCTGCGCCAGCAGCTCGCATTGATGGCCGGCACCAACGGGCGCGTGCTGATCTACGGCGAGAGCGGCACGGGCAAGGAACTGGTGGCCCACGCCCTTCACGCCACCAGCCCGCGCGCCGCGGCCCCCTTCGTCGAGGTCAACTGCGCCGCCATTCCCGAGGAGCTGATTGAAAGCGAGCTGTTCGGCCACGTGAAGGGCAGCTTCACCAGCGCTCACGAAAACAAGGCCGGCAAGTTCGAGAAGGCCGACGGCGGAACTTTGTTCCTGGACGAAGTGGGCGACATGAGCCTGCGCACGCAATCGAAAGTGCTGCGCGTCCTCGAGGAGCAGCGCTTCGAGCCAGTGGGCGCGCCCAGCTCCCTGCAGGTGGATGTGCGCGTGGTGGCGGCCACCAACAAGAACCTGGAAGAGGAGATCGAGCGCGGCAATTTCCGCGAGGACCTGTTCTACCGGCTCAACGTGATTCCGTTCTTCGTGCCGCCGCTGCGCGACCGGCGCGAGGACATCCCCCTGCTGGCCGACTACTTCCTGCGCGAGTTCACCACGGCCTACGGGCGCAAGGCCAAGGAGCTGACGCCGGAGGCTTACGCCCTGCTCGCGGAGTACCACTGGCCCGGCAACGTGCGCGAGCTGCGCAACCTGATCGAGCGGATCGTGATCATGAACCCGCAGGTTCGGGTGGACGCGCGCCACGTTCCGCTGCACCCGGCGCGCCGCCCAGCGGAGCGCGCGGCCGACCGCTTCGGCAGCTTGCAAGAGGTCCGCGAAGCCGCCGAGCGCGAGTACATCCTCAAGAAAATGGAAGAGACCAGCGGTAATGTGACCCGCGCCGCCGAGCTACTGGGGTTGGAGCGCAGCAACCTCTACCGGAAAATGAAGGCGCTGGGAATAGGGCCGAAAGAGTAAGCCTGAATCCCGAAGTTGGGAGCCTTGTACCGGGATTAAGACTTCCTGGCTGTAATACCAGGTTGATCCGCCCGCGTAGCAGTCAGGCCCCGCTGCTGGGAATCCTGCCGGCGTGCCGGCGCAGTGCGTGGCTATGAGATATACCGAGAGATCGCCCGACGGCATGATTGCGGGAAGGGCAAAGTCGATCTGGTAGAGTCCCACAGCGCCCGGCGTCAGCCCAATGAATGGGATCGGGCTCATGCCGGTGCTGTCGCCATTTATCGGTGGTGAGTCGTACAGGCCGATGCCGCCCACCTCGAGGCTAAGCTGTGAGATCATTTCCGCGGTGTTGTATTGGGCCACCACGGACGGCGGCGACATGGGCGCCGGCTGACCATCGGGCGGAGGGTTGACCGCAGTGGGGAGACCCGTGAGATAGGCGATGATCGTTTCACCCGGATTAGCGGGATTCGCTTCGGTGACCAAAGAGTAATCGCGCGAGTGCTGGAAGATGCCGTACTGGGTGCCGCCAATGCGGAAGAAGTCGCCGGGTTTGACGTAGGAGTATGTCCCCGTCGTGCTGTAGAATGTCGCCGTCGCACTGCCCTGAGCGCCACTCTGCGCCACGGCAACTTCGGTGTTTCCGTCGTATAAATCGAAAACCGCCTCCAGTGGAACCTGGAAGTTAATCTGCTGAAACGCGCCCAGGTCCGCCACTGCAAACAGCGGCGCGGCCGCGCCGCCAACCGTAACCGTGACGCCGGCGAGGCTCATGGGCAGCGGAAGGCTTGTGGCGCTCACCACGCCCGGTATCGATAACCCGCTGCAGAAGATCGTGCCAATCGAGCCCTTGGCGGGCATGCCGGGCTGAAAACTGGCGCCGGACGTCACTACGATGCTCCCGATTTGGCCGCACAGCAGGGACGTGAACAATGTCTCGGCCGCCAACAATGACCAGAGCGTTCGCCTTATGGTATTCGTGACTTTCAATGCCTTGGCGGCCCGTGGACGGGCGCCTCCCGCCGGCCTCCCGATACAAAGACCCTGACGAAGTCCGAAACACTACACCGACGCTGCCTTTTTTGGGGGCCGGCGCCTGCTGTCACGCGGATGGGCTCACCAACCGGGCCGGCTCCTGGCCCGGACCGGGCGGCTTGCCCGGCCCCAGCAGCAATTCCAGAAACGCTTGCGTGGCGGAGTTGAATTTCCGCCTCCGCCTGTGCAGCACGCCCACCGGCCTGAGCAGGCCGGGCGTGCGGAACGGCACGGCCACCAGGCGACCTTGCGCGACCTCCGCCAGCATGGTCCGCGCGGGCAGTATGCTTACGCCGGAGCCCAGCGCCACGGCTTCCTTGATCATCTGGATGTTGTCGAAATACATCACCAGGCGGACGGCCACGCCCTGCGCGCGCAGGAACTTGTCCACCTCGCGCCGGATGGTGAGACCCTCGTCGAAGCCGATGAAATCGAGACCGTCGAGGTCGGCCGGCGAGGCCTCTTGCTTGCAAGCTAGTGGATGGGATGGAGGAACCGCGACCTGCATCTCTTCCTCGCGCCAGGGTATAGCGGCGATTTCGCGGCTGGCTGCCGGGTAGCTCACCAGGCCCAGATCGGCCGTTTCCGCGCGCAGGGCGTCATAGATCTTCTCCGGCCGCATGTATTCCACCTGGAGGCCCGCGGCCGGATGGCACGCCCCGAATTCCTCGCGCAGGCGGCTCATCTCGCTGAGGCCGATGGAGTAGATGGACGCCACGCGCACGGTCCCTTCCACACCGCCTTTCAAGGCGTCGAGCGATCGCACGAACTCCTCTTCGCGGTGCAGCAGATCGCGGCAGTATTCGTAGTAGAGCTTGCCGGCGGCGGTCAACTCCAGGGGTCGTTTGCCGCGGTCGAAAAGAACCGTCGAGAGGCGCCGTTCCACCTCCTGGACATGCTGGCTGGCCGCGGACTGGCTCACGTTGCACAGCTTAGCCGCCTTGCTCATGTTCCCGGTAGCTGCTATCTCTCTGAAAAGACGTACTTCCCACAGGCTCACGGAGCCATCATATCATAAGCGCATCTGATTTTGTCAATAATAGAAGTTCCTATTGTCTAATACTTCCGGGAATGCTACACTAACTCCAAGGCGCACCGCCAATGTGTCGAATCCGCGGCCGGATTACCCTCCGGGCCGGCGGGTTCCCGAGCTGCCATGAGCGAAAATACTGTAATGAGCGGTTTACCCGCGGCCCAGGGATTATACGATCCCCGCCAGGAGCGCGACGCCTGCGGTATCGGCTTCGTGGCCGATATCAAGGGCCGCAAGTCTCACGACGTCATTGTCAAGGGGATCGAGGTTCTGGTGAACCTCACCCATCGCGGCGCCTGCGGCTGCGACCCGCAAACCGGCGACGGCGCCGGGGTGCTCATCCAGATTCCGCACAAATTCTTCCTGCGGGAATGCGCCCGGCTGGGTTTCGCTCTGCCGGCGGCCGGGGAGTACGGCGTGGGCATGACCTTCCTGCCCGTGGAGCCGCACGCGCGCCTGCAGTGCGAGGGCATAGTGGAGCGCATCGTGCGCGAGGAGGGCCTCACGGTGCTTGGCTGGCGCGATACGCCCATTGACGGCTCGGCTATCGGCCGGGTGGCG
>JBEKPK010000154.1:0-12159 GCA_049520795.1 Bryobacteraceae bacterium | reverse complement strand
GAAGATTTCCTTGATGTTGGGAAACTGCTCCAGCGCACTGCGGCATTCGTTGGCCACGTCGTCGGAGGAGCGCAGCCGCCAGCGGTGGCCCGAGTTGGTCTGCGGCCACAGGCAGAACGTGCACAGCGCCGGACAGCCGCGCGATGTGTAAAAGGCGATGAACGGATTCAGCAGAAACGGAACGTTGTAGCGCGTGATGTCCAGATCGCGCTTATAGACTTTGGTCACCCAGGGCAGCGCATCCAGGTCTTCGATGGCCGGCCCCTCGGGGTTATGAACCACCTGCCCGTTCTTAAGGAAGCTGACGCCGGGCAACTCTTCGAGCGCCTTCCCGCGAGCGTAATCGGCGATCTGATAATCGAACTCGCGCCGCACCAGAAAATCGATGGCCTTGTTCTCGAGCAGCGTCTTCTCCGGTTCGATGGTTACCGGCGGCCCTACGAACGCCACGCGCAGCTTGGGGTTGGCGTCCTTCATCATGGCCGCCATCTTCACGTCCACGTGAAAGCCGGGAGTGGAGGTGTACAGCACCAGAAGCTCGAACTGGCTGGCCATCTCCACGGTCTGTGGAATGGAGATGCGGTGCGGCGGAGCGTCCACCACCTTGCTGTCGGGCAGCATTCCGGCGGGGTAACAGAGCCACACCGGGTACCAGTAAGACTCGATTTCGCGCGACGCCGGCCAGCGCGAACTGGCCCCCCCGTCGAAATTCTCGAACGACGGCGGATTCAAAAAGAGCGTTCTCATCGATTCACCCGCGGTCCGGGCCGGGCATGCCCGGCCCCTACATCGCACGCCTGGAATGCCCCGGCCCGGAGCGCGGGAACAAACTAGACGGTCACTGCCCTAATCTCCCTGTTTCTCGCTGCCGTCGATGGAAAAATTGGTGAAGTCGATGGTCAACTCCGCTTTCCCCACCAGCCGGGTCTCCACTACGCTCTCCACCCGGCGGGGCACCGCAATCCCATCCTGTATATCATAGTTGCGGACGAACTCGACGCGCTTCAGGAATATCGACGGGTTCTTCACCAGGCGTCCGGACTCCCGCACGCGAAGGTAGGTGGCGGCGTCGATCCAGACCTCGCCCTTGAACAGGCCCTGGCGTTTCTTGCGCGGGGTAACCTGGAAGACGCGAACATCGCGGCCGTTCCACGCGGCTTTGCCCTTGTACTTGAATTTGTAGTTCTCGGGCGTCACAGCCATGGAGGGCGCCTGGTCCGTCTGGGCCTCCGCCTCGGCCGAAAGATAGCGCGCGATCACCTGATTCTTGACCGTGCCGTCGCCTTCGAACCGCAGCTTCTCGTAGGTGATGCGGCCCAGCGCCGAAATGCGCCGCAGGGCGTGCAATTTGCCATGCTTCTTGAGTTCCGGAAGGGCGGCATCGATATCCACGTCCATGGAGGCGCCCTTGAGCAGTTCCTGCTGGCCCCGCGCGGCGGCGCAGTAGCTCGCGACTATGGCATCGGGCCCCGAAGTCGCCGGGCCGCCCGCCACGCAAACACCGGATAGAACAACTAATAGGAGTACCTGGACCTTCAATTATCGACCCCACTGACAAGAATAAACGGATACGTTAAGTCTACCAATACGAGACGGTCACGGGCAATTCGGGGTTACGGCGGCTGGTGGAAAACACGGCCCCGCGGCTACAGCAACACCGTGTCGATCCGTTCGTCGGCCCGAGCGGAAGCCGCTACGCCGGCCGAGGCCGCCACGGCCCGTTCCCCGTCCCGCAGGAACGCTAACAGCTCTTCCGCGGAGCCGTCGAAGAACCCGTCCAGCAATTCCCGAATCGCCGTCCGCCGCATGGCGTCGCGCGATTCGGTCGGCGAGTACGCGAACGCCCGTCCCACCTTGCGGCGCCTCAGCTTGCCTTTGCGCACCAACCGCTCGAGCACGGTCATGATCGTGGTATACGCCAGCGGGCGCGTTTCGGTAACCACCCGCCGCACCTCCTTGACGTTGGCTTCCTCTAATGACCACAGAACCCTCAGGCAGAGCAGTTCCAAGGGAGGAGGAATTTCGCGCGCGGCTTTCGGCATCAGGTTTCCAGTCTGGGTTGAAGCGCCTGTTTCAGTTTATCCGCAAATAGGGAATCGGGTCTGGGCGCCAACGCCGGCTGCGCCGCGGGCGCGCTCTCCGCTTCGGCGGCCTCCGGGCGGCGGGCGCCTTGCGCCGCCTCCGGTTCGTCCTTCAGGAAGCGGTCCTTCTTCAGGGCGGTACGTTCCAGTGCGACGCTGTAGGTGGTGAAGCAGCCTTCCACCTGCCGGTCGTTCTCGATCAGCGCGCGCATGCACTCCATCTTGGAATCCAGATCGTCCAGGTAATGCAGCAGCAGCGCTTCGGGGAATAACGGCAGCTTGGGCGACCCGAACTCCAGGTGTCCGTGATGGCTCAGGATCATGTGTTCCACCAGCGTGCGCATCGGGGCCGGAAAATCGGGAAGCCCGCGCAGTTTGTCGCCCACCATGCCGAGCGCGATGGTGATGTGTCCCAGTAGTTGGCCCGCGCCGGAATAGGAAAAGCCCCGTTCGTAGTTCAGCTCGTGGATCTTGCCGATATCGTGCAGCACCACCCCGGTCAGCAGCAGGTCGGCGTCCACGTTGGGATAATGGGCGGCCGCCAGCCTGGCCAGCGCGCACACCGAAAGAACGTGCTCGAGCAACCCGCCCAGAAATGCATGGTGGATCTGCTTGGCGGCCGGGGCGCGGCGGAATCGCGCGGCCACGCCCTCGTCGTCCAGCATGGCCTCCAACAACCCCTTCAGGTGCGGATTGGTCAGGCCCGACACAATTCCGCGCAACTCCACCCACATTTCGTCCGGGTTGCGCCGGGAACACGGAAAGTAATCGGCGTAGTCGATCTCGCTATCGTCCATCCTGCGCATTTTGTGGATGGTCAACTGCGGCCGGTTGTGGAATATCTGCACCAGCCCTTTTATCTTGACGAAATCGTCCCGCTCGAACAGGTCCACGGCCTCCGAGATGTTGTCCCACATCTTGGCGTCAAGCTCGCCCGTGCGGTCTCCGAGCACCAGCGAAAGATACAACTCGCCGCTCTTCTTCTGCCGGATCTCCTTGGAGTGAACCAGGAAACTGGTGGTTACGATCTGGCTTGGCTCCAGCTCGTTGACGTATGGCGCCTTCATTTCTGAACCGGAGCCGCCGCGGACGGCGGGTTTTGCGCCGGCGGCGGGGCCGGCGGAGCATCTGCGCCCTCCGCCGCCTTCACAGGGCCCACCCGGCCGTACGGGACGACCCCGAGGAACTTCTTCTTCCGGCGCGCGGCCGTTTCTTCCTTGGTCGTGGTCTGCGGCTTGATTTCCGCTACGTCGTGCCAGGAAGTGTCCTTACCCGGCGCCGCGCCGCTGTCCACGTACCCGTCCTTGATTTCCAGATACGCGTCCAAGCGCAGCTTGGTAAGGTATTCCCGCAGCTTCGGCTCGACCTTCGGCCCTGCCAGGAACTGCTGAATCTGTTCCTTCACCTCGTCAAAGGAAGCCTGCCCGGCCTCATAGCGCTCCTCCACCTTGAGGATCAGGAACCCCGGCGGGTTCGGAATCTTCAGCGGATCGCTGATGTAGCCCTTCTTCTGCGAGAAGACCAGGTCGGCGATCTCTTTGCGAAGGTCCGTCTTCTTGTAGCCGCCCGGTAGAAACCCTCCGTTCTTGGAGGTTTCCGTGTCGTCGGAATTGGCCTCGGCCAGCTCGGCGAATTTTTCTCCGGCGCGCGCGCGGCTCACCAGATCCTTGGCCCTTTTCTCCGCTTCCGCCACCTGCTGGGGCGTCTTTCCATCGGTGGAAACCAGAATCTGGCTCAGGTATACCTGCTCCTCGCGTACGAACTCGCTCTTGTGCTCGTCGTAGTACTTCCTCAAGTCGGCTTCCGGGATGATGACCCGCGAGGCCACCTCCTGGCTGACAATCCGCTGCGACAGGAATTCGCTTTTCTTGCGCTGCTTCAGTTCCTCCAGCGTGATGCCGTAAGTATCCTGCACAAACGCCGCCAGCTTGTCGGCATCGGTAAGCCGGTACTGCGTCTGTATCTGCGCCAGAAAGCGGGCCAGGTCCCCATCCACATTGATGTTGGGCATATCCTTGGCCTTCTGCACCAGAAGCAGCTCGTCGATCCTCTCGCGCAACGCGTCGTGCTGCCCCGTTTTGAGGGCTTCCTGGAGCTTCGCGCCGGCAAGCCCCTCCGCGCGCGCGGCCTTCTCAAATTCCTTGAGCGTCTCTTCGAGTTCGCCCCGGGTGACGATATCGCCGTTCACCTTCGCGGCGATCTCCTCGACCACCTGAATATTATTATCCGCGGCGGCCAGCGGGAGGGCGGCCGCTATGAGCACTACAAACCTGAGAAGCATAGCTGTACCTATAGTTTACCAAGTAGTTTACCAGCGCCGTTCGCCACCCGGAATGTGCCGCACGGCCACGGGTGGGCCGCCCCAGCCCGCCCCCGGCCGGATGGGTCGGCGGAGGACGCCGTCAGGCCGGCGGCTCGGTCCTGGCCGGCGGCATGAAGCGCTTGATGAAATTGGTGTCGAATCGGCCGGCTTCGAAATCGGGGTCGGCCAGGATGCGCTGGTGCAGGGGGATGGTGGTGTGGATGCCCTCGACGATGAACATGCCCAGCGCGCGTTTCATGCGGGCTATAGCCTCGGCCCGATCATTGCCGTAGGCCACCAGCTTGGCCACCAGCGAATCGTAGTAGGGCGGAATCACGCAATCGGTGTAGGCCCAGGTATCCACCCGCACGCCGATCCCGCCGGGAAGGTGGAAGCCGGTGATGCGCCCCGGGGAGGGCACGAACGTCTCGGGATTCTCGGCATTCACGCGGCATTCGATGGCGTGGCCTCGCAGCTCGACGGGCCCGGGCAGGATTTCCGCCAGAGTCTCGCCCTGCGCGATACGGATCTGGCTCTTGACGATATCGATACCCGTGACGAATTCGGTGACGGGGTGCTCCACCTGCACGCGCGCATTCACCTCGATGAAGAAGAGCCGGCCGGTTTCATCCATCACGAACTCGACCGTGCCGGCGTTGGTATAGCCGGAAGCCGCGATGGCTTTGCGCAGCACAGCGGAAATTTCCGCGCGAAGGCCATCCGTAACAGCCGGGGAGGGCGATTCCTCGATCAGCTTCTGGTGCCGGCGCTGGATGCTGCATTCGCGCTCGCCCAGGATTTCGACCGCGCCGTGCTCGTCGGCCAGCACCTGGAACTCGATATGGCGTGGCGCGGTGACGTACTTTTCCAGGTACACGTCGGCGGAACTGAAGGCCGCGCCGGCTTCCTGCCGCGCCTGGGCGAACAGAAAGGGGAGATCGGCGGGGTGCTGGACGATGCGCATACCGCGCCCGCCGCCGCCCGCCGAAGCCTTGAGGATCACGGGGTAGCCGATGGCGGCAGCCGTCTTGAGGGCCTCCTCGGGGCTCTCGAGGACGCCCTTCGAGCCGGGGAGCACGGGCACGCCCATCTCCCGCATGAACGCGCGGGCGCGCTCCTTCACCCCCATCAGGCGGATGACGTCCGCCCGCGGACCTATGAACTTGATGCCCGAGGTTTCACACACCTGGGCGAAGGCCGCGTTCTCGCTGAGAAAACCGTAGCCCGGGTGGATGGCGTCCACGTTGGTGATCTCGGCGGCGCTGATAATGGACGGCACGTCCAGGTAGCTGCGCGCGCTCTTGGCGGGGCCGATGCAGATAGCCTGGTCGGCGAAGCGCACGTGCGAGCTGTACCGATCGGCTTCGGAATAGACGGCGACGGTTTGGATTCCCAACTCCCTACAGGCGCCGATGACGCGAACGGCGATTTCACCGCGATTGGCAATGAGGATCTTCTTAAACCGTTCTGACGGCAAATAGAGCCTCCCCGTACTCCACCGGCTGGCCGTTCATGACGAGCTTGCTTTCCAATATGCCCGCGCACTCCGCCTCGATTTCGTTCATGAGCTTCATGGACTCGATGATGCAGAGCACCTTGCCGGGCTGGATGCGCTCGCCAATGCGCACGAAGGGCGGCGCCCCAGGCGAAGGGCATTCGTAGAACGTGCCGACGATAGGCGACTTGACGAGGACCAGGTTGGGATCGGGGCCGGGCTTGGAATCCTTCTCCTGGGGAGGTTCGGGGGGAGCCGGCGCGACGCCTGCCTGCAAGGGGGGCGGCGCGGGCGTATAGGCGGGTGGCGCAACCACGATTTCTTGCGGCGCGGCGAAGCTGGCGCGCCGGATGCGCACGCGGTTGTCGCCCCGCTGGACTTCGAGTTCCGCGATTCCGGTTTCGGACGCGAGGTTGATGAGCTCGCGGATTTCTTCAATTGTCATCTTTGGATTAGCTTAGCAGAGGGCTGGAAGGCGAATCGGGGGTGGGGAGGATGTTCCCACCGTTGCAACCTGTCGGTCGGAGCCATTCGGGGTATACTACCCACTGATACTCAGACCATTGGACCCCTGTATGAGCGCTACGGAAGCCGAACTCGCGCGCAAGTGCCTGTACTACATGGCGTTGATGCGGGAGATCGAGGACCGCGTGGAGCGCAAGCTCTACCGCCAGGGCAAAATTGTAGGCGGAGTGTATGTGGGCCGCGGGCAGGAGGCCATTTCCGTGGGCGCCGCGCTGCTGGCCGAGCCGGAGGACGTGCTGTTCCCTTCTCACCGCGATATGGCCGCGTTCCTGATTCGCGGCGTGCCGCCCGGACGCATCCTGGCGCAATACATGGGGCGCGAGGGCGGCCTCACCCGCGGGCGCGATGGGAACATGCACATGGGCGACCTCAAGCTCCATATCGTGGCCTTCATCAGCGCCCTGGCGGCCACGGTCCCGGTGGCCGCGGGAGCGGCGCTGGCGCTCCAATACAAAGGGAGCGCGAATGTGGCCATGTGCTGGTTCGGCGAAGGCTCCACCAGCCTGGGCCATTGGCACGAGGGGATGAACTTCGCCTCGGTGAAGAAGCTCCCGGTGGCGTGGATCTGCAACAACAACCAGTACGCGTATTCCACGCCGGTTTCCGCGCAGATGGCCTGCGCCAATGTGGCCGACCGCGGCCCGTCTTACAACATCCCCGCCGAAATCGTGGACGGCAACGACGTGCTGGCGGTGCACGAAGCCACGCGCCGCGCCCTGGCGCACGTGCGTTCCGGGGCCGGCCCGTACCTGCTGGAGTGCAAGACCTTTCGCATGACCGGCCATTCCGCGCACGATGCCGCCCAGTACGTCCCGCAGGAACTGCGGGACGAGTGGGGGAGACTGGACCCGATCGAGCGCCTGGAGACCCGTATGCTCGCCGAGGGTTGGGCCGCGCGGGACGAGATAGACGCAGTGCGGGCGCAAATCCAGCGGGAAGTGGACGAGGCCGTGGCATGGGCCGAGGCCAGTCCCTTTCCCGACGCCGCCAGCCTGCTCGATGGCGTGTACGAGGACGGGTAGCCATGCCGACCACCTATCTCGAAGCCATCCGCGAAGGACTGTGGGAAGAGATGGAGCGCGACCCCGACGTGTTCCTGCTGGGCGAAGACATCGGGGTCTACGGCGGCGCTTTCAAAGTGACGGCCGGTTTTCACGAGCGCTTCGGAGAGCGGCGCGTGGTGGATACGCCAATATCGGAAGCGGCCATTGTGGGAGCGGCCATCGGGGCCTCGTTCCTGGGCCTGCGCCCGGTGGCGGAAATGCAGTTCGCGGATTTCATAAGCTGCGCCTTCGACCAGATAGTGAACTTCGCCGCCAAGTGCCGCTACCGCTGGGGCGCGCCCGTGCCGATCGTGGTGCGCGCGCCCTCGGGTGGAGGAGTGCACGGCGGCCCGTTTCACTCACAGAACCCGGAGATGTGGTTCGTACGGACGCCCGGCCTGAAAGTGGTGGCGCCGGCCACGGCCTACGACGCCAAGGGCCTCATTAAAGCCGCCATCCGTGATAACGACCCGGTGATCTTCTTCGAGCACAAAGCGCTCTACCGCCGCGTGAAGGAAGAATTGCCCCCCGGCGACTGGACGGTTCCGATCGGCAGAGCCCGGGTGGCCCGCGCCGGCAGCGACCTGAGCATCGTCACTTATGGGGCCATGCTGTGGACGGCGCTAGAAGCCGCCGAAACGCTGGCCGGGGAAGGCGTCTCGGCGGAGGTGGTGGACCTGCGGACTCTGCTGCCGCTCGACCGGGAAACGGTCTGCGCCAGCGTGAAGAAGACGTCCAAGGTCCTGCTGCTGCACGAGGACACGCGCACGGGCGGGATGGCCGGCGAGCTGGCGGCGACCATTTCGGAGAGCGTATTCGAGCACCTCGACGCCCCCATAGTGCGGGTGACGGCGCCCGATACGCCGGTGCCATACAGCCCGCCGCTCGAAGAGGCGTTTCTGCCGAATGCGCAGAAGGTTATCGAGAAGGCGCGCTGGCTGGTTCGGTATTGAAGGGGGCGGCGGCCCACGCCTTCACTTCCGCGGCCGGCGCGCTCCGGCTTTTGGCGATCGCGCGGAGCCGCCGTTCAGTTCTTCCACGAACGCCCGTACATCGAGGGCCTCGACCCCTGGGGCCAGAGCCCGAGTCCGCGGAGCCGTGGTTGAGGTGCGATGGACGACGCTCGAACGCACGGGCGTCCGATCGCCGATGGACCGGCGCAAGGACGCCATGGGCCCGGCCATGGACGGCTGGACGGTCCTCGATGCTTTGCACTCCACCATCCACAGTTCACCGTGGCCGCTGGGAAAAAGGAAATCCACCTCCAGCCCCTGCTGA
The DNA here is from genome assembly GCA_049520795.1 of Bryobacteraceae bacterium. Taxonomy (GTDB): domain Bacteria; phylum Acidobacteriota; class Terriglobia; order Bryobacterales; family Bryobacteraceae; genus BOG-224. Next base: position 3,435 of record JBEKPK010000154.1, on the reverse strand, counting down.
TCGCGGAAGTGGTACAGCTCTTTCCGGCGGCCCTGGTTGATCTGGCTCTTCAGAATTTCCGCGGCCACGTATCCTTCAAACAAGGCGCCGAGAAACGGAGACCGGTCCAGCTCCGCCTGGGTCGCGATCCCCAACAGGTGGCACGCCAGCCCCGAGTCGCCCAAATAAACCTTGGGCGACTTGATGAGGCGCTTGCCGAAGTTCTCGAAGTACGGGGGCGCCAGAATGATCTGCCCAGTGATCTCCAGGACGTGCAGCCAGTCGCCGATGGTCGGTACGGAAACGCCGAGGGGAGCCGCCAGGTCGGTCTTATTCAGAATCTGGCCGTGACGGCTGGCGACCAGGCTAAGGAAGCGCCGGAAAGTGGCCAGGTCGCGAACGTTGGAAACGGCGCGGACGTCGCGTTCCAGGTACGTCTGGATGTAAGAACTGAACCACAACCCGCGGGACGCGGGGCGCGCCAGCGCTTCCGGATATCCGCCGTGAAGCAGGCTGACGCGGTCCGTCTCGGCCAGGCTGAACGGCAGCAATTGCAAAATGGCGGCGCGGCCGGCCATGGACTCGGTGACGCCCCTCATCAGGGGAGCCTCCTGGGAGCCGGTAAACAGCCACTGGCCCATTTCACGAGGGTTCCGGTCGATCCGCGTGCGGATGTAGTCGAACAACTCCGGCACGTTCTGAATCTCGTCGAACAGGGCGGGGAGCCGGATCTCGTCCAGCAGGGCCCGGGGATCGGAACGCGCGCGGGCCTGCACGTCGGGGTCCTCCAGAATCACGTATCCGGCGCGCGGGAAGAGCCGGCGCAGCAGGGTGGTTTTTCCGGTCCGGCGCGGGCCCGTCACGACCACCGCGGGGAAGCCGCGGCCCGCTTCCAGTACAATGGACTGGATTACGCGGCGGACAAAGCGCATATGAGAAGTTTAAACCAACAGTTTAAATAACTCAAGCGGGGAAATTATCGCGCGCTTAGCGGCTTCGGCCGTGTTGTGACCGACGCGCGCTGGTGTTAGGATCTTTTCATCCGATGTGAATGGAGGAACCATGCAGCAACGCCGGAGATCCGCTGTCCTGTTGGCGGCCATTCTAGGTCTGGGAGCTTCCGCGCTGCCAGCCCAACAGCCACTGCGCACCGTGCAGGCGCGCACCGCCAACGGCGTGGTCGAGGGAGTGGTCAGCGCCGATAACAGAGTCCGCACATTCAAGGGCATCCCTTTCGCCGCGCCGCCGGTGGGCGCGCTGCGCTGGAAGGCGCCGCAGCCGGCGGCGCCATGGACCGGAGTCCGCAAATCGGTGGATTACGGGCCGCGCTGCATGCAGGGGCGCATCTACAGCGACATGATATTCCACGATGCCGGGCCGAGCGAGGACTGTCTCTATCTGAACCTGTGGATGCCGGAGGCGGCCTACGACGGGCGGGCGCCGGAGCAGATCAAGCTGCCCGTGATGGTGTGGATTTTCGGCGGCGGCTTCCAGGCCGGCTCGACCTCGGAACCGCGCCAGGACGCCGGAGTCCTGTCGCGGCGGGGCGTGATGGTAGTGAGCTTGAACTACCGGCTGGGCGTGTTCGGGTACTTCTCCCATGCGGAGCTCGCCCGGGAATCGGGCCACAACGCCTCCGGGAACTATGGACTTCTGGACCAGGTGGCTGCGTTGAAATGGGTTCACGACAACATCGCGGAGTTCGGGGGCGACCCGAACAACGTGACCATTTTCGGGGAATCGGCCGGGTCGCTTTCGGTGAGCGCGCTGATGGCGTCGCCGCTCGCCAGGGGCCTGTTCGAGCGCGCGATCGGGGAAAGCGGCGCGTTTTTCGGGGATACGATGGCGCTGAAGCCGCACGGGCAGACGGAGGAGGCGAACGCGAAATGGGCCGAGGCGGCGTTCGGGGCGGCGTCGCTCGAGAAGCTCCGCGCACTGCCCGCCGACGAGCTTTTGCAAGCGGCATTGAAGGGAGGGCAAATGCGGTTTACGCCGAACATCGATGGCTACTACCTGACGGAACCGGTGGCCGCCATTTTCGCAGCCGGGAAACAGGCGCAGGTCCCCCTGCTGGCCGGCTGGAACCTCGACGAGGGAAGCTACCGAACGTTCTTCGGCGGGCAGGCGCCCACCGCCGAGAACTACGCGGCGCGGGCGAGCGCCCGGTTTGGGGACCAAGCGGCCGCGTTCCTGAGGGTCTACGCCGCTTCGACGGACGCGGAGGCCAAGCGCGCGGCGTCGGATTTCGCGGGAGACCAGTTCATCGCCTTTTCCACCTGGAAGTGGATCGATGCGCACCTGAAGACGGGCAAGGCGCCGGTTTACCGGTACAAATTCGAGCAGACGCTTCCACTGCCGGCCGGCGCTCCGGCGGGCGCCGAGGCCACCGCTCCGCACGCCGGCGAAATCGAGTACGTGTTCAACGTGCTTTCATCGAAAAAGCTGCTGTGGCGGCCGGAGGACCGGCAGGTGTCGGACCGCATGGCCACCTATTGGACCAACTTCGCCAAGACGGGCGACCCGAACGGCGCCGACCTTCCGAAATGGCCCCCATACCGCGCCGCCGACGGCTACCAGGTGATGCACATCGCCTCCGATTCGCGCGCCGCCCCGGACGCCCAGCGGGCGCGCTACGAATTCTACGAAAGCCAGATACTGGCCAAGTGAGGCCGCACGCTGCTGGCAGCCCGCACGGAGAGCCCACGCTAATATAGACGTTTGCCCATTCTGCTCGGAATCTTTTTCGGCGCGTCTTTCACGCTGATCTCGGCGTATGCGCTTGGCGCCGTCCTGCTGCGGCGGACGCCGGCGCCGCCCGAGATTGCGCTCGGCGTGGGCGCGGCGCTCCTGAGCTTTCTCATATTCGTGGCGCTGCTGCTCAACCTGGGCCACTGGTATGTCTTCCTGGCCGTGGGTCTGCCGGGCATCGTGTGTCTGAAATGGCTGCGGCGCGCATCTACCGCGGAATCCGCCATGCCCAAGGGCTGGCCGCTGGCGGCGGCCATCGTGATTTTCGGGGCGTACGGCTTGTGGTACTTTGTGAACGCGCTGGCGCCGGAGGTGGTGGCCGATGGCATGACGTACCACCTTGGGCTGCCTTTCGAATACGTCCGGTTGGGCGGTTTCCCGGACCGCATCGCGTTCTACGAAATGACGCCGCAGGGCATGGAAATGTTGTACACGGCGGCGTTCGCATTCGGGCGCCACTCCGCCGCCAAGTTGGTGGAATTCGGCTTTTTTCTGGCTACTCTGCCGCTGATTTTCCGGATCGGCCGGCGGCTGGGCTTGAGTGGCGTGGGATCGCTCGCCGCCGCCACCGTCTACTTCTGCGCTCCGGTAGTGGGCATCACCGGGGCGAGTTCCTACAACGACGCGGCGGAGGTTTTTTTCGCCCTGGGAGCCTTCTACCTGCTGTTGGAGTGGCGCGAGACCTCCGATTGGCGCTACTTGCCGTTT
>JBEKPK010000153.1:0-12170 GCA_049520795.1 Bryobacteraceae bacterium | reverse complement strand
GCGCGTCCACGAGTTGAACCGCGCAGGCCAGGCACGGATCGAAAGAGTGAATGGTGCGCAGCAGTTCGAGCGGTCTGTCGGGGTCCGCAACCGGATGCTTGATCAGCGCGGCCTCGTAGGCGCCGCGCTGCCCCATCGCATCGCGCGGGCCGCCGTTCCACGTGGAAGGCGCGATCACCTGGTAGTTGCGAATGGCGCCATTCTCGATCTCCACCCAGTGGCCCAACGAGCCTCGCGGCGCCTCGTGCCACCCAAAGCCGCGGCAGGAGCGCGGCCACGAGTCCGGGTCCCAGCGCGCGCCGTTGTGCATGGTGAGCACTCGCCGGCCGAGATTGTCCTCCAGTTCCTGCCACCAGTCGGTCAGCTTATCCGCCACAAGCTGCGCCTCCAGGGCCCGCGCGGCAATGCGTCCCAGGGTGGAAAACAGAACCGCCGCGGGCTGCTTGATTTGCGCCAGGACGGAATCGACGAGCGCTTTCGCGGGCTGTTTCCCGGCCGCATAGGCAACCACGAAGCGCGCCAGGGGGCCGAGCTCCATCACCTCGTTCTCATAGCGCGGAGCCTTCAGCCAGGAATACTTCTGGTCGACTTGCAGGTAGTCGTACGGCGGCGCGGGACCCGTGTAAGTGGGCTTGGTTTCGCCTTCGAAGGGATGCTTGGCCGGCTTGTCATCTCCGTACTCGTACCAGGACCGCGCGACATACTCGGTGATCTTCTCGGGAGAGAACGGCTGCGCCGCCGAGATGTCGCGTTTGCGAACCACTCCGGCGGGGAAGAAGAAGGCCGACGGGTCGTGCATGCTCTTGCCGGGATAGTCCCCGTAAGACAGGAAGTTGCCCACGCCCTCGCCGCGCGTGAACCAGTCGGGGTAGAAACCGGCAACGGCGAGCACGTCCGGCACGTACACCTGGCGCACGAACTGGCGGCCCATCTCAATCAGCGTGCGGAGGAGCATCATGCGCTCCGGATTGATGGGAGCTTGCGGAGAATCGGGGTCCATGGCGGTCGACATGCCGCCCACCAGGAACGTCTGCAAGTGGGGATTCTTGCCGCCCAGCGCCGCATGTATGCGGATGAAGTCGCGCTGAAACTCCAGCGCATCGAGATAGTGGGAAACGGCCAGCAGGTTCACCTCGGGCGGCAGGCGGTACGCCGGATGGCCCCAGTAACCGTTGGCGAACACGCTCAATTGGCCGCTCTCCACCAGCGTTCGCACCTGTGTCTGCACGGCCTTGAAATGGCTCGCGCCGGATTTGGGCCACTCGGACAGCGAGCTGGCGATTTGCGCCGTTTTCACCGGGTCTGCCCTGATGGCGCTGGCTACGTCCACCCAGTCGAGCGCCTGCAGGTGGTAGAAGTGGACCACGTGATCCTGCACCAGTTGCGCGCCGGCGATCAGGTTGCGCACCAGGCGGGCGTTATCGGGAACCTCGATCTGCAGCGCGTCCTCCACGGCTCTAACGGAGGCCAGGGCGTGGACCACAGTGCACACGGAGCAGATTCGCTGCAGCCAGTACCACGCCTCGCGCGGGTCGCGGTTGCGGACCACCAGTTCGAGTCCCCGGAACATAGTGCCGGAGCTCCAGGCATCGGAGATCGCGCCACCCTCTACCTGGGCCTCGATCCGAAGATGCCCTTCAATTCGCGTCAGTGGATCAATAACGATACGCGCCATATCTCAACTCCCGGATTGCGGCGGTCACGGTTTCCCGGGCGGCCCTTCGCGCTCCACCAGGCCGCTCGATCGGGCGATCTCGGTGGGGCCGCCTCTGGGGGCCTCGCCTCGCGGGCGCATCTGCGCGCGCGCGGCGCTGGCGATTCCGTGCAACCCCAAAGCGGTGGCCACGCCGGCCGTCAACCAGCCGCCGATCTTCCCCGCGGTAACATCCACGCCGAACCCCGGAACTCCCGGCAGGCGCCGATAGAGCGGAAGAGCCGTGTCCCAGAACCGGTAGGAGGCGCAAGCGGCGCAGCCGTGCCCGGATTCCACGGGCCAACTGGTTCCCTCGTTCCATCGAACCACCGGGCAGTTGAAGGTTCCTTGCGGCCCTTTGCATCCCATTTTGTAAAGGCAGTACCCGCGCCGCGCGCCATCGTCGTCCCAATGTTCCACGAAGCGGCCGGCATCGTAATTGGCGCGCCGCTCGCACTGGTCGTGGACGATGTGCCCGTAGGCGAACAGAGGACGCTTGTGGGCGTCTAGCGCGGGCATGCGGCCGTACGTCAGCCAATAGACCAAAAGCGCGGCCGTATTGACGGGGTTGTGAGGACAACCCCCCATGTTCACCAGATTCAAATTCGGGACGGCTTCCCCTATGCCGATGGCGCCGGTGGGGTTGGGGGCCGAGCGCTGCGGGCCGCCGTCGAACGCGCAGGAGCCGACGGCGATCACCGCCGCGGCGCTGCCGCAAACCCGTTTGGCGATATCCAGAGCCGAGCGGCCGCCGATCATACAAAATCCGGGGTTGCCGGTGGGAATGGAACCTTCCACGATGGCCACGTATTTGCCGGCCTCCTCGCGAACCACGCGATCCAGAACGCCTTCGGCCTGCTTGCCGGCCGCGGCCATGATGGTCTCGTGATATTCCCAGGAAAAAAACGAGAGCACCAGCTCCGTGATGGAAGGATGACTGGAGCGCAGCATGGATTCCGAGTTGCCGGCGCAATCCTGCAGTTCCAACCAGACCAGCACCGGCCGGCGCTTCTTTTCGAGGGTTGCCGCAATCTGCGTGGCCGCGACCGGCGGCAGACCCAGCGCCGCCGCCATCCCTCCGCAATACTTCAGGAACCTCCTGCGTGGGATTCCATAGCGCCGCAGGGCGTCTGCAATGCTCGATTCGCGACCAGGCATTCCGTTTCCCCCACCGCTGTCCGGCGGCCCGGCGCCGGACAGGTTCGCTTTTTCAACTCGGAGCCACAGGGAAGAACGCGCGATATGGGTCCCGCGCCGCGCGCCCGACAACGGCTAAATTATGGGCTCCACTCGATCCGGCCGTCAAGATAAAAAGGCCTCTTCCTCGTTATTTCACCGGGGATCGCGCCGGATCTGTGATTTTACACGCACTGCGCGCCGGCGTGCTCGACAGGGGCAGGCGGAGTTTGAAGCGATGAACGGGAGAAGCCGCGAACAAATCGACGGCAGAGTTAATTCAGAAAGTACGTCCGGTACAGCGTATCCCGCTGCTTGGGCACGAACCCCGCGTCGCGGATGATGCGGCGCAGTTCCTCCTCGGTGGCGCGGTGGTGGGCTCCCGCCGCCGCCACCACGTTCTCTTCGATCATAATGCTGCCCACGTCGTTGCCGCCGAAGCGCAGCCCGAGCTGGCACGTCTTGAGGCCCTGGGTGACCCAGGAGGACTGCACGTTCTCGATGTTCGCCAGGTAAATCCGCGAGATGGCCAGCGTTTGCAGGTATTCGACGGCCGTGGCCTCCTCTTTCACAAAGCGCCCGAGGGCGGTGTTCTGGCGCTGGTACGTCCATGGGATGAACGCCGTGAACCCGCCGGTCTCCTCCTGGATGTTGCGCACGATCTCCAGATGGTTCATGCGCTGCTCGACGGTCTCCCCGCAGCCGAACATCATGGTTGCGGTGGTGCGCATCCCGAGTTGATGCGCGGTGCGGTGCACGTCGATCCATTCCTGGGTGGAACACTTCAGCCGGCTGATGCGCCGCCGCACGTCGTCGTCCAGAATCTCCGCTCCGCCGCCAGGTATCGAATCGAGGCCCGCGTCCATCAGGCGGCTGATAACGTCGCGCAGGCTCAGGCCGCTCACTTCGGCGATATTGGCCACCTCCGGCGCCGAGAGGCAATGCAGGTGGATCGGGAAGCGCCGCTTTATGGCTCGAAACAGGTCTTCGTACCACTCGATTTTCAAATCGGGGTGCAGCCCGCCCTGCATGAGCACGCCGGTTCCCCCCAGAGCGATGGTCTCGCGGATCTTCTCGAAGATCGTCTCCTGGGGCAGAACGTAGCCTTCCGCGTGGCCCATCGGCCGGTAGAAGGCGCAGAAAGTGCAGTATTCCGTGCAGAAATTGGTGTAGTTGATGTTGCGGTCGATGATGTAGGAGACGATTCCCTCAGGGTGCCATTGCCGGCGCACCGCGTCCGCCTGCATTCCGATCGCGATCAAATCGTCGGAGCGAAAGAGCTCCAGCGCTTCCCGGCGAGAAATCATATTGCTACCCAGCCCCTGGGAACGCCAATCTCCCGATGGGCGCCTTGAGGTGTCATCCTTAAAGATACCAGCCATGAGCGAAAACTACATCTTCTACCCGGATTTGGACGCCGAGGTCCGGATTCCCGAAAACGGCATCCTCAGCCGGACCCTCCACAACGACGACGGCCTGAAGGTGGTGATTTTCGGCTTCGCCCCCGGCCAGGAGCTTTCCGCGCACACGGCCCCCATGGCCGCCTCCATCTACATCGTACGCGGCGAAGCGCAGCTCACCTTGGGCGCCGACGTCCGGGAGGTAAAGGCCGGCTGCTTTGTGCACATGCCGCCCAACCTGCAGCACGGAATCCTGGCGCGCACGCCGGTGGTGATGCTGCTCTCGATGCACAAGACGGCGCGGGACTGAGATAGGCCGGTTCGGAGGAATGGGACGAGTCCTCCCTTCCTGGCGCGAACGGCCAGCCGCGGAGACGGCTGTGAAGAACGGCGCCCACGCCAGCCAAGCGGAGCGCTCGCGGGACTACGCCCCAACCGCCGCCATCTGATGGGCCGGTTGGGTGAACAGATACATGGTGAACAGCGGTTTGGGATCGCCTTTCCCCCACCGGTTCGCCTGCCATTTGGCCCGCAGGTATTTCACATCGGGGCGCTCGGAGAGATCGAGCTGGATCTGGTACGTGCCGCAATAGAACTTCTGGGGGAACGATGCCAGCGCCTTAGCGCCCCAGTCCGACCCGTCGGCCGAACCCCATATAGAAATATCCAGGCTTTCCTGTTCGATGATTCGGGTGATACCGAGCGTGACGATCAACGTCCCGCCCGTCTCTTCGTCGAGGTCCAATTGGGGACCCTCGCCGGCTTCGCGGATCGTAGTTTCCAACAACAAGAACTCTGGAAGCATAAGCATCTTCCTTGCCCGCACCAGGACACGGCTGTCCGTCTCGGCATGGCTGAGCTTGGGCGAGCACTTTAAGGGTCTCATATTTCCACAAAAAGAGGAAGCGAGCCCCTGTCCAGAAGCCTTATCGGCTGTCCGAATGAGTCCTTTAGTACCCCTTGGTCGTTTTTGACCCCCGGCCGAGCCGCCGCGGACCTGGAGCCCCGTTTCCTTCCCCGGCGATTCGGCCGGAGAAAGAACCACGGGGTCGTGGCGCTAACTCTCCAGGAACAGCGGCCGGATGTGCCGCTCGAAGAGGTTGTAGGTGACATTGCGCGAAACCACCGGCTCCGCACGCTCCAGGGCGTCCAGGTACCGCTTCCCCATCTGTGCGGCGGCCTTGTAGCCCACGTGCAGCAACTGCCGCAGGTTCGGGTTGTAGGCCGGGTCGGAAGGCTCGTGGCGCAGCGCCGCGGCGTACTGCCGCGACGTCCAGCCGCGCACCTCTTCGGGCGCGGGCAGCCGGGCTTCGTCTATGTCGATCACCGCCGCATAGGGCGCGCACATCTCCACGCGATGCGCCCAGGCTTCGCGGTAAACCTCCTTGGCGACTTCCAGCCCCTCGCCGCCCGCTTCCGCCAGCCCGATCAGCTCTTCCAGCCAGGTGGTCCCGGCGGTTTTGAGGTGCACCCCGGCGTCGAACTTGCGAAGCGCCCGCCGGATGGGGCCGTAAATGGAGAATTTATCGCTGCCGGAGTGTACGCTCAACTTGAGGTTGGAAGGAAGCCCAAAGCGCGGCGCGGCAAAGGCGATCACGGCCACGTCGTCCTGAAACTCGCGCTCAAATTGGGCCACGTCGCCCACGTAGTCCACGCCTTTGTTGAACCGGCCGCTGAACTTGGGCGCGATGGTCTGGGCGGGAACGCCTTCGGCCGCCAGCGCGGCCAGAATCAGGAGCAATTGCGGCGGGGTCTGCGGCTCGGCGGTCTCGTCCATGGAGACTTCGGTGATGAAGGGCCTGCCACTGCGTCGCTCGGCGATGCGCCGGTAGATGCGGCCGGCCTCCCGGGCCGCAAACAGATACTTGCCGGCGGTCTCGACGGCCAGTTCCCGCGGAATGAACAACGGTTCTTCGATTCCGTCGATGCGCAACCGCCCGGCCAGCTCGGGACGCCCGTCCAGAAACGCATCCACGGCGCCCGGCGGCGCCGGTTCCCCAATGGCGTCCGCCACGTCGATGGTGTAAAAATCGCTGGCGTCGATGAAGCGGTCCACCGTGCTCAGATTGATGTGGTCCGCATCCACGTGGTACGGCTTTTGCCACCCCATGCGGCGGACGGCCGCGTCGGCGGCCTCCCTGACCGAGGCTGGTTGGGAGCCTACGATCGCGTGCTCCCGGTTGGACTTGTTCCACACCGGAACCACCATGGCCCCGCATTCCACGGCCATCATGCAGGCCTGCAACTGCGCGCATGCCTGGTGTGCGAAGCGGTCGCCCACGCCCAGCGAGAATTTGGCGAGGCGCAGGGTAGTCTCAAGCGTCGATTTCATGGATATACCCGGACTATAAGTGAGGCATCCCCCGAGTGTCAAACCGCCGCCGGCGCACGTTACCTACTGCTAACATTTAGAACATGGAAAAAGACGGACTGTTCTCTCTGGCCGGGCACACGGCGGCGGTGATCGGTGGAGGCGGGGTTCTGGCCGGAGCGATGGCGGAAGGGCTGGCGGAGGCGGGGGCCGGCATCGCCGTCCTGGATCTCAACCTCGAAGCCGCCGAAGCGCGCGCGCACTCGATCATGGCGGGTGGGGGCCGGGCCATCGGCGTCCGCTGCAACGCCGCCGTCAAGGCCGATCTCGAAAGCGCCCTGGCCGCCACCCTCGATCGCTTCGGCCGCGTGGACATTCTTCTCAACGCGGCGGGGGTAAACTCCGGCACTCCCTTCTTCGAGATCGCCGAAGAGGAATGGCATCGCATTCTGGATATCGATCTGAAGAGCGTTTTTCTTGCCTGCCAGGTGTTCGGCAAGGCCATGGTGGAGGCCGGCCGCGGCGGTTCCATCATCAATATTTCCTCGGCCTCCTCCGGCCCGCCGCTCTCGAAGGTTTTCACCTACAGCGTGGCCAAAGCGGGCGTGAACCAGATCACCCAATTCCTGGCGCGCGAGCTGGCGCCGCACGGAATTCGCGTCAACGCCATCCGGCCCGGCTTTTTCCCGGCGGAGCAGAACCGCAAGCTGCTCACCGAAGAGCGGGTGGCTTCCATCATGCGCCATACGCCCATGAACCGCTTCGGAGAGAGCGCCGAACTGGTGGGCGCGGCGGTCTACCTGGCTTCGCCGCGGGCGTCGTCTTTCGTAACCGGCTCGATTCTGACCGTGGACGGAGGTTTTTTGGCGATGACCATTTGAGGGCCGCACTCCGGGGCCAGTTCGGCTCGGTGTGGACCTCTGTTTCGTTTCGCTCAACCGTTCATTCGGCCTTTTTGAGTTTGACAGACCACTCGGCGCGGGAATACATTTCGGGTATGTCTTCCGCAACCGCGGGCCTAGGCGCGCCGCTCAGCTCCGGCGAGATCCTCGCCGCCGTCGAGGATGCGTTGGGCGCCACGCGCTTCATCGATATTCACACTCACCTGTTCATGCCATCGCTGGGGGATAACGGCCTGTGGGGCATAGACAATCTGATCACCTACCACTACTTGGAGGCCGAGCTTTTCCGTTCCTCGGATATCGCTCCGCGGAAATATTTCGCGCTCTCCAAGAGTGAAAAGGCCGACCTTATCTGGCGTACGCTGTTCGTGGAGAACGCGCCCGTGTCGGAAGCCACCCGCGGCGTGGTGGCCGTGGCGAACGCTTTTGGCCTTCCCACTCAGGGGCCCGACCTGAGCGAGGTCCGCGAGGCCCGTAAGTTCTTCGCCGCGCAGTCTCTGGACGCGCATATCGACCGCGTCATGCAACTGGCCGGGGTGAGTGAGTTCGTCATGACCAACGACCCGCTCGACCCCAACGAGGCGCCCTTATGGGAACGCGGGGTCGCGCCCGACCCGCGCTTCCATGCGGTGCTCCGCCTGGACCGCATCCTCAACAAATGGGCGGACCATTGGCGCATCCTCGAGGCGCTGGGATATCGCGTGGACGCCGAAGCCGGCGGCCGCTCGATTGACGACGTGCGGCGCTTCCTGGCCGAATGGCACGACCGCATGCATCCGGTCTACATGGCCGTCTCCCTGCCCGACACGTTTCAGTTCCCGGAGGATTCCGTGCGCGGCCGCCTGCTGGCCGGGGCCGTGCTGCCGGCCTGCCGCGAGTTCGATATCCCGCTCTCGCTCATGATCGGCGTCCGCTACCTGGTGAATCCCGCCCTGAAACTGGCGGGCGACGCGGTGGGAAAAGCCGACCTCCGCGCGGTCGAGTACCTTTGCCGCGAATACCCCGACAATCGCTATTTCGTGAGCGTGCTGAGCCGCGAAAACCAACACGAGCTGTGCGTCTATGCCCGCAAGTTCTCGAACCTCATGCCCTTCGGCTGCTGGTGGTTCCTCAACAATCCTTCCATCGTCGAGGAGATAACCCGCGAGCGCCTGGAAATGCTGGGAACGAGCTTCATTCCGCAACATTCCGATGCGCGCATCCTCGAGCAGGTGATCTACAAATGGCGCAACACGCGGCGCACCCTGGCCCCCATCCTGGCGAACTCCTACCGGCTATTGTCCGAAGACGGCCGGCCGGTGACGCGCGAAGATATCCGTCGCGATATCGACCGTCTGTTCCGCTCCAATTTCGAACGCTGGACCCGAATCTCCCGATGAGGCCGTTCTAATGACGTTCACCGCCCCGGCGCTCCCCGCCATGTCGCGCGTGCGCTGGACCGTGTGCGCGCTGCTGTTCTTCGCCACCACCATCAACTACGTGGATCGCCAGGTGCTCAGCATTCTGGCCAAGACGCTAGAGACCAGCGTCGGATGGAACAGCGAAGCTTACGGATACATCACGGCGGCCTTTCAAGCCACCTACGCTATCGGCATGCTCGGCGCCGGGCGCTTTATCGACTGGCTCGGCAACACGCGCAAAGGGTACGGCATCGCGGTGGGCTTATGGAGTCTGGCGGCCGTGGCGCACGCCGCCGCCGCGTCCGCTCTCGCGTTCGGCGTGGCCCGGGCCGCCCTGGGCATCGGCGAATCGGTTAGCTTCCCGGCCTGCATCAAGACCGTGGCCGAGTGGTTTCCCAAGAAGGAGCGCGCGCTGGCTACCGGGATCTTCAATTCCGGCGCCAACATCGGCGCCATCGTCGCTCCGCTCGCGGTTCCCTGGATGGCTCTGCACTATGGCTGGCAGTCGGCTTTCATCGCCACCGGGTCGTTGGGGTTCGTGTGGATCTTATTCTGGCTGCTGCTCTACGATAAGCCAACCAAACGCCGCGGCGTCTCGGCCGGCGAACTCGCCCTGATCCAGAGCGACCCGCCGGACAAAATGGCCTTGGTCCCCTGGGCGCGCCTGTTTCCCCGGCGCGGAACGTGGGCCTATGGTATCGGCAAGTTTCTAACCGACCCAGTGTGGTGGTTCTTCCTCTTCTGGCTGCCGAAGTACCTGCAAGAGGCGTTCAGCCTTCCCATGCAAGGAATCATTCTCCCCACCATCGTGGTCTACAACATCTCGACCATAGGCAGCATCGGCGGCGGTTGGATATCCTCCGGGCTCATCAAGAGGGGTTGGACGGTCAACGCCGCGCGCAAGACGGCCATGCTGATCTGCGCGCTGGCGGTAGTCCCGGTGCTGTACGCCCCCTTCTGCAAGAGCCTCTGGGGAGTGGTGGCGCTGGTGGGAGTGGCCATGGCCGCGCACCAGGGCTGGTCGGCCAACCTCTACACCATAGTCAGCGATGTGTTCCCGCGCTCGGCGGTGGGCAGCGTGATTGGCATAGGCGGCGCCATAGGCGCGGCAGGCGGGGTGCTCATGCAGCTTATCGCCGGAAAAGTGGTGCACGCCGGGGAGGCGCTGCAAGACGGGAAACTCGTGGTGCACGCCCACACCTACCTGCCCCTGTTCCTCTTCTCCGGCATAGCCTACGTGGCGGCGCTGATCGTCATTCAGTCGATGACGCCGAAACTGGCGGCGGAAGCAGTGGAAGGGTGCTTCCGGGACGGTTTCGATGTACGGAATCGGTTTTGAGTGGACCCGAGAAAGGACTCGGCGAATCGGCGCAAGCACGGTGTTGGATTTGCGGAGGCGAGCACCATTTTCGACGACCGCCTTTCGATCACGATCCCGGACCCGGATCACGCCATCGGCGAAGAGCGCTTCGTGATCGTCGGAATGTCCAGCAAGCGAAGTCTGCTGGTTGTGGTTCGATACGCCTGATCAGCGCTCGCACGGCGACGAAGCATGAAAGACGCAATCACGAAGAAACCTCCATCTAAGCGCCGCACTGGTGAAATGAGAGCGGAGTACGACTTTTCCGGCGGCGTTCGGGGCAAGTACGTGGACCGGTATCGCCAGGGAACCAACGTGGCGCTCCTCGACCCGGATTCGAAGTCGGGCGACGGTCTCCAGCACTATAATGTGAAGGGGAGATCGATGCAGACGGGGACTTTAGAGTCCATTCCAATCGTGGTTGGGCGGGAGGAGGACGGCCGCTGGTGGGCCGATGTCGAGTCGATGCCGGGAGTCATGGCCTACGGCGCAACCCGCGAGTCCGCGATTGCCGCTGCACGAGCGCTTGCGCTACGCGTTGCCGCCCATTGCATCGATCACGGTGAAGACATTCCGGAACCGTTCACCAAGGTCTTTTCGGTGGCATGGGCCGCTGGAGGGCGGTCAAGGCGAAGCAGTTGTTGGCAGCCTTACTGCGGATAGGAGGGGAGGTCGCCTGGCAAAAGGGATCTCACCGCCGCCTCAAACGAGCCGGGTGGCCCAACTATTCATTTGCTTTCCATGACAGCGATTTTCGACCTCAATTTTAGCGCCGAATGGCAAGCGCATGCCCGAGCGGCGCTGACGGCCACAGCCGCCACTGGGTTCTTTTACTTTGCCTTCACCGCGAAGTCCCAAATCTGCATGTTGAGCTTGCCGGGGGTGTATTCGATAACGGCATACTCGCCGGGGGCGAGCGGGGCCTTGGGCCAAATCTTATACAGGCCTTCGGCGGCTTCGCGTTGCAGGATGGGAACCAGGGCGGGCGCTTCCTCCGGGTTGCCGGCTTGGGCCGTGGCCGGGAAGGTGATTTCCTCGACGGTGCGCACGGCGCCTTTTACCGTCAGCTTGGCTATGCCGAAGTCCTCGGCCTGGGCAAGCTGGAAGTAGAATTCCTGCTCGGGGTTGGTTAAGACGGTCTCCGACGCCGATCCGTTCAGCTCCAGCGTGCCCGTTCTCCCTGTCGTGGACATGGGGTTGAGATGCCTCAGAACGGACCGGCCTTTGTCGGTGTGGACGGTGGACTCCGCCTGTTTGAGGGTTTTGGTCTGGCCGCCGTCAACCCAGTAGACGCCCGGTTCCTGGGGAATCTTGCGGACCTCGTTCTCCACCTCGCGCCGGGCCTTCTCCTCCTCGGAAAAAGCTTTGGCCTCCTTTTCCAGTTCGGCGTTGCGCGCGGTGGATTCGGCGTCGGTGCGCTTCAGATCCACCAAGTCCAGGGGAATCTCTTCCCACTCGCTGCGCTCCACGCTATAGAAGCGGACCCGGTCGGACTGCACCTGGTATTCGCGAACCAGTTGGTAGCCGCCATCCTTTAGGTACAGCTTGAGGTTGGCCGCCCAGGCCGCGAAAGCCAGGACGAGCACGATAGACGCGCGCCGGTGCATATCCCTACAGACTAGTCTACGCCCCGGCGCGTTTCCCGAATCGGGGCCGGCGCGCTAATGGCGGGGCGCGGCGTCCGTCTGGGATGTATAGCCGCCCCGTCCCAAGACCGGGCGCGGGAATTTGCGAACCCACGGGCGGTTTTTCGCGTATCTCGCAAGGAAGAGCTTAGAACCGAAGCTGCGTGGGCCGCCGGCTTGCGGCCATAATAGGATATTTGAGGTCTAATCCGCATATGCATCCAGCCAGATCTGTCGCAGCCTTAGCGCTGTGCTTTAGTCTTGCCATTCCCGGTTTCGGGCAAACGCCGTTGGCGGCCAACC
>JBEKPK010000152.1:0-12270 GCA_049520795.1 Bryobacteraceae bacterium | reverse complement strand
AAGCAATCGCTCGAAACTTTCCGCCGCCTGCGCGCGGAGAACGTCGAGCTCTTGAAAGGCATCCCCGAGAGCGCCTTCGAGCGCGCCGGCAGCCACACGGAAAGGGGCCGCATAACGCTGCGCCGCCTGGTGGAATCGAGCGCGGAACACGTCGAATCGCACGCGCGCCAATTGCAGGCGCGGCGCGAGGAATACAAAAAGGCGAAGGGGAAGAAGTAGTCGGCTGTCGGATTGGCAGGCGAAAGCGCCGCGCTTCCGCCTGCTTTTTCAACCCTGTTGGGATGGGCCTGCGGCCCGCGGAATTTCATGAAAATCCGAGCAGTGGGCAGGCGCTTTCGCCTGCCCGCCGTGGGTCTCAGGCGCTTTTTCGGAACTGTCAAGCCTTGCTCTACAACGCTTCGTAGCAGCTTCGCGACGGGTTGCACTCTTCGTGGTCTACCGCCTGGCCGTCGGGGCCAATGCAAATCAGGGTTTGCTGGCACCAGCAGGAGCGGTCGTTGGATGGCTGGATGGTCGGGTCGTGCGGGCTGTCGGTGAACATGCCTTTCCAGCGGAGTTTTTCGCAGCGCAGCGCGCCCAGGCCGATGTTTCCGGGTTCCATGACTATGCCCTCGCTTTCACCGCGTCCAGCAACGCGCGCTTCACGGCGACCTTGGCCAGTTGCACTTTGTACGCGTTCTGGCTGAGGGGCTGTGCGCCGGACACCGCGGCTTTGCCGGCTTCCTCGGCCGTCGCGGCCGTGATGGTCTTGCCCACCAGCGCCTTACCGGCGTCGGACGCCTCCCAAGGCGTGGGGGCTACGTGCCCCAGGACAATCCTGGCCGCCGCAACGCTCGCGCCCTTCATGTGCAGCGCCACCGATGCCACGGCTAAAGGCCAATCGAGCGCTTCCTTCTGCCGCACCTCGTAAGTGGCGCTGTGGGTGGGAGCGGCCGGAATCAGGATCTCGGTGAGAATTTCGTCGGGCCGAAGGGCGATCTCCCGCGAGCCTTCGTCTTTAGGGATCACGAAGAAGTTGTCCATCGAAAGTTCCCGGCTGCCTTTGGCCGAGACCAGTTTGACCTTGGCGCCCAAAGCTACCAGGGCCGGCCCCAGGCTCGAGGCGCTTACGAAATACGCCGGACCGCCGCCGAAAATGGCGTGGTACTTGTTCTCGCCGTCCGGCACGAGCGCTTTGCCGTCCTTGGTCGCCAGCAGGCCGAAGCCCTGCCGGTAGTACCAGCACCGTGGGCGCTGGCACAGGTCCCCGCCGGCGGTTCCCATGTGGCGGATCTGCGGGCTGGGAATGCCGGCCGCCGCATCCGCCAGCGACTTGTAGTCCTTGCGGATGGCAGCGCTGGCGGCGATTTCATTCATGGTAACCAGCGCGCCGATGCGCAGCCCGGCGGGCGTGGCCGAGATGCCTCCCAATTCCTTGATGTTCTTGAGGTTCACCACCCGGCTGGGCGTATGAACGTATTCCTTCATGAGGCTCAGCAGATCCGTGCCTCCGGCCAGGAGGTCGGTCTGGCCCCAGCGCGGGGCCATCAGCCCGGCGGCTTCCTGCAGCGTGGCCGGATTGGCGTATTCGAAGGCCTGCATTACGCGTTCCCCCTTTCGAGCGCGGCCAGCACCCGGTCCGCGGTAACCGGCAGATTGGGCACGCGCACGCCGATGGCGTTGGCCACCGCGTTGCCCACGGCCGCGCAGATGGCGATGGCGGGCGGCTCGCCCAGCCCGATCACGCCGCGCTTGTCGTTCTCCGGCCGAATGTCGAGATGCACCACGATGTCGCCGATATCGTTGATCCCGGCCAGCTTGTAGAACTCCATGTCGGCATTCAGCATGCGGCCGGTCTGCGCGTCCATGACGCGCTCTTCCACCAGGGCCGTGCTCAACCCCATGATCACGGCCCCGTACACCTGGCTTTGCGCCAGGGCCGGGTTGATCACCAACCCGCAATCCTGCACCGCCACGTAGCGGTTGACACGCACAAGGCCGGTCTCGGTATCCACCGAAACGTCGGCCATCTGCACGCCCGCCGCGCCCTGCGTATTGAGCCCTCCCGGAGTGCGCTGGTTGTTTTCGCCGATTTCGGAGATCTTGCCGGCGCCCCCGATTTTCTTGCAGGCCGCCGTCCAGGTCAGGCTCTTGGCGGGATTGTCTTTCACGCGAATGCTGCCGCCCACGGCTTCGAGCCCATCCGACTGCGCGCCCAGCGAGGGCGCCACCGCTTCGTAGAGCTTGGCCAGCGCGTTCAGGGCTGCCTTGCGCGTGGAGGACGAAACGCCCCCCACCGTGGAGGACCCGCCCGAGGCGCCCGAGTTGGGCAGCGCGCTGTCGCCGATGTTCAGCTTGATGGCGTTCATCGGCAGCCCCAGGGATTCGGCCGCCACCTGGGTGATGATGGTGCGGGTTCCGGTGCCCAAGTCCTGGGTGCCAAGGTCCACTTCCACCGAGCCGTCCACGTGAATGGTGGTGCGGCATTGGCTGTTGTGGCCGGCGCCGCCCCAGGCGCTGTACGCCACCCCCAGCCCGCGCTTCACCGGGCCGGCCCCAGACTGGCCGCGAGGATGCCACAGCTTCTTCCAGTCCGCCAGCTCCGCGGCTTTGCGCAACTGGTAACGGTAGGTCTCCTGCCGCGCGTCGGGAGCGTAGGAGAACGCCTTGTCAAAGACGTCCATGGGATCCATGCCGATCTTGGCGGCGAAATCCTCCAGCGCGCTGCACGTCAGGTAGCAGGCCTGCTGGTTGTTGGGAGCGCGCCATGCCTGCGCCGGCCCCGCGTTTACCGAGACCCACGAGTAGTTCAGGCGTTTGTTCGGAATGCGGTCTACCACGTAGGGAAGGGGCGGGCTGCCGGAGGTGGCGAAGCCTCCCGTGCCCCAGGTCAGCGACTGCCACGCCGTGACCGTGCCATCCTTCTTGCCGGCGATTTTGATTTTGCCGTAAGCGGAGGGCCGGTTACCGGCGATCATCTGTTCCATGGCGCGGTCCAGAAAGAGCTTCACCGGCGCGCCGCCGGCTTTCTGCGAAAGGTAGGCGCAGGCTTCGGCCCATTTGCCCACGTTGAACTTGCTGCCGAACCCGCCGCCGACATAATCCATGTGCGCCGAAATGTTGGCGATGGGCACTTTGAGGTTGGGCGCCAGTTGCCCAGCCGCTCCGGATATGTACTGCGAGGAAGGCCAGATGCTGACGTGATCGCCCTGCCACTGCACCACCTGGCCGTGCGGTTCCAGGCAGCAGTGCGTGATCACGGGAATGCCGTATTGGCCCTCGTGAACCGCTTCCGCGTCCTGGAAAGCCTTATCCGGATCGCCTACCACCTGCTCGCCCGAAGCTTTGGCGCGCGCGCCGGCCTTCTCCAGGTCGTCTTCCTTCACCAGGTGCGGCAGTACTTCGTATTCAACCTTGACCTTGCGAATGGCGTCGTTGGCGACTTCCTCGGTGACGGCGGCCACGGCGACCACCTCCATGCCCTGCCACTGAAGCTCGGTTCCGGCCGGCGCCATGATGTGCACGCCCTTCACGCCAGGCGTCTTCTCCGCCGCGCCGGCGTCGATGGCGGTGACGCGCGCATGGGCGTAGGGGCTGCCCATGTAGGCGGCGAAAAGCATGCCCTGGGGTTTGAGGTCGGATGTGTATTTGGCGCGCCCGCTGGCCTTCTGCGGGCCATCCAGGCGCTTGGGAGACGTGCCGATGAGCTTGCGTTTCTCCATCGGCGGCCAGCTATAGTCGGGCGTGTCAGCCATTTTTCCCTCCCTTCATGCGGGTGGCGGCAGCCACTTCGAGCGCCGCCTGGCGAACGCCCATGTAGGTTCCGCAGCGGCACAGATTGCCGCCCAGCCCGTGCTTGACGTCCTCCATGGTGGGGTTGGGATGCTCGCCCAGAAAGCCCTTGACGGCCATCACAAAGCCCGCCGTGCAGTACCCGCATTGCTGGGCGTCGTTATTCACGAAGGCGGCTGACACCGGGTGCATGCCGTTGCCCGGCGCCAGGCCTTCGATGGTCTGAATGTCCCGGCCTTGCGCGTCAATAGCCAGCACCGTGCAACTGTAGACCGACTTGCCGTCGATGAGGACCGTGCAGGCCCCGCAGGTTCCCCGGTCGCAAACCCGCTTGGCGCCCGTGATGCCCAGGTAATTGCGCATCGCATCGAGCAGCGTCACGCGCGGTTCAATGGTCAGATTGACGGGCTTCCCGTTGATGTTGAGCGTGACCGGGCCGGGACCCGGTCCCGCCAGTTTGCCGGTGGATTGCGCGGCGGCCTCGGTCTCCAACAGGCCAGCGCCCAGCGCGCCGCCGCCAAGCCCCACGCCGCCCAGGAATCCGCGGCGCGAGAAGCGGTTCCGGGGCGCCGTGGAACCTTCGCCTTTCTTGAAACTCACAGACACCTCCCTCTAGGTGCGATCGAGAGCGGACAAGCCTTCCCCTCGGAAGGAATTGAGTCGACTATATCAGGAAAAGTCGCGGGAGGGGGTGAAAAAGCGTACGGAAACGCGCCGGACGTCAAGCGCGGCGGCTGGAGTCGCGGCCGGAAAGCCGGCCCGCGGAGAAGGGTTCGAGGACCGGATGCGGGTCGGGATTTCATCCTGCCGCCGGCCTTCTGGCCGGCGTCCTTCGCGCTGCCGCGCGCCGCCGGGCAGAGGCGGACCCAGGGGGCGCCCCGGGACGCGATCGTGGCGTCCAGGTCTTTCGCCGCGGCGCGCCCGCTTGCATCCGCGACCGCGCTGTGCTAACAACGCACTCGGAGGCAAAAAAGATGTCGCTGACAGCCGGGCGCTGTTTTGCGCTTTTCGCCATTATTTCGGCGTTTGTAGTCCTATCATCCTGTTCGTCCCAGCCGGCCGGGCCTCAGCCTGGAACGCCGGGGTTCTACTGGGGCGCGGCCAAGGAGACCTTCGCGGCCGGCGATTATTCGAAAACCCTGGACAATCTGGATAATCTGCTCGGCGCCGACAACGAGTACACCGCGCGCGCCCTGCCTTGGTTCCTGGTTCTCAGCTCCGGCGTCACCAACGGCTATATCGAGATGGCCGAATCCTACGATGCCGGCGCCAAAGCCAATCGGGCCGACCCTTCGCCCTTCCAGAAGCAGAGGAACGACTACCGCAAGGCGGGCGGCCAACTGGCCCTGCGCTTCGCGGAAAAGTACAGCGGCCTCGCCAAGCTGCCGGGTGACAGCGTCTCCCTGGTATTCGGGTACCCGAGGGGCAGCGCCGCCGATATCGCGCTGCTCACCAAGGTGCAGAAAGGGATGATGCCCCTGCCCGCCGACGTCGACGCCATCGAGAAGCAGGCCATCGAGAAAGGCGTGTTGCAGTTGGCCTGCGAGGCCGCCGGCGCGCCCAACGACTCAGCCAAGGCCCAGGCTCTGCTGAGCGCTCCCGACGCCAAGGTCTCCATGCCTACCTTCCAACTCGCCATGGCCGGAGCGCTGCAGAAAGCCGCCGACCTTTACGCCAGGGAGAAGCTCGACGATCCCAAGAAGGTGGAAACCTTGTGCCAGTTCGCGCAGATCGCTCTCAAAGGCGTGCCCGAGTCGAAGACCACCAAGGATCTGTCCGCCAAGATTCAGAGCGCTCTCAAGAAAGCCAGGAAGTCGTGATCCCGCGCCCGGGCCGTGTCCCCGGCTCGGGCCTCACACCAGTTGTTCCATCAAAGCCACCAGGTAATCCTGGTCGAAGGGGCCCGAGTGGTAGGTGCGCGCGTCGAAAAAGCGCCACTGGTTGCCCTGCTTCTCCAAGGTGTAGAAGATGAGCTGCTCCTCGATCAGGTCCTTGTCGGGCAGTTCCTGGTTGAAGGCGCGGACGGCCCCGGCCAGGGTGTACGGAATCCGAAAGTCTTCCGTCGAGACCAGCTCGGGAGTGGCTTCGAAGGTCACCTGGAGAATTCTGCCGCGCACGCCGATTTGGATCAGGTTGGGGACGTCGCTCCGGAACGTGGTCGCGGAGAACTCGGCGGGCTCCATGGATATCCGGCTGGTCTCCATCAACCGGTTGAGGGAATCGACGAACGCGGAGCAGACCCTATGCAGGGCGCCGGCCGCGTTCCGGCGCAGCTCCATGATCTCGCGCGCGCGCCGGAGCTGCTTCTCGTCCTTCCCGGCGAGCGCCTCTATTTTCCCCGCCAGGCGCTTCAGGCGGATGTCGCGGCCCGGAAACTGGCTGCTCAGACGGACCAATTTTCACGCCTCCCGTGTCCCCTCCAGGATAGCGGTATTCGAAGCGTAAGCGGCCTTTCAGGTGGCCGCGTCGCCGTCCCTGCCGGCGCCGCCCGGCATCGAACCACCCACTGGGCCGGAAAGGACCAGGGATGGCGCTTGCGCCGCGGCGCGCTCGCGCTGGCCCCGCTCCATCAGTTCGCCCGGCTCGAGCAGGTCCATCAGATCCAGGCGCAATTGCCGGAGGACCTTGTCGGCCGTCTCCGCCGAGAGGACCCGTTTCCCTTTGAGAACATGGTGCATGTGGGGTTGCGATACCTGTGTAAGACGCGCCAGACCCCGCTCCGTGACCTCGCCGCTGCGCACAAGTTTCCGGAGATGCGCCGTAAGGCGCTCTTGAAAGCCGCAAAAGTTGATGTATGTGTCCATTCCGGCTATTTCCATAAGAAATAGAGAAGTACTATAACTTCTAATACTATATAAATAAATTGGAGAATAATCAATCGTAGCCGTTGATAGTTGTACTACGTTAAACTATATGTAAATAAGCTATTTACTAGGAACAAAGACTCCTTAAAACAGTTCCAATTAAAAACAATTATTATTTGAATTGCTTGACGGAATTGTGCATTCGATTACATTTGGAACAGTGATTGGCGCTGGCCGGGCTCGTTTAGGCCGCCGCCAGGAGGATGTTACCCATGCAGTGGAATCGATCAAATACAATCGGCTTGTCAAAGACCTCTTGCCTTCAGTGCCACGGTCAGGGCGTGCGGATCGCGCACAAGACCAGAGAAGTACCCTGCAACTGCGTCTATCGGGCCGTCTTTCGGGCCTGTTACAACCGTTTTCGGGAGTATGCCGCCCAGGGAGCCGGCGCCAGCACAGTCTCGCTGGAATTCTGCCGGGGAAGGGACGGACAGCGCACATATTCCCGAAAGTGGGAAGAGTACACGGCCGATTTCTGCCTCGTCAGCCGCCGTTTTCTGGCCGATTTCGAATACAAGGTTTTCCGCTTTCACTTCCTGCTTGGCGCGGATTGGAAGCTTTGCTGCCGCCAGATGAAGATCGACCGAGGTACTTTCTTCCACTCGGTGTATCGCATAGAACAAGAGTTGGGACGGGCCTTCGCGCAGCTCGAACCCTACGCCCTGTATCCCGTGAACGAGTACTTCGGCGGTCTGATCCACCGCGAACCGCGTCCGGCCCTGGAACCCCTGCGCCGGCCGCCCCCGGCCCGAGTTGTCCCTCCCCTCCAAGGCCAGTTGCGACTGGTCGCGTAGCCTTCATTTTCCGGGAGCGGCCCGCGCCGCTCCCGATTGCTCCCTTACAATCGATAAGTAGCCCGCACTGACCGGGAGCCATGGATACGCTTACCCACACCGCAATGGGCCTGTTCTTGAGCCGGGCCGGGCTGAACCGTTGGACTCCGCGCGCCACGGCAATCCTCATACTGGCCGCCAACGCTCCGGATATCGACTTCTTATCGGCGGCCGGCGGCGGTATCACCTATCTGCACTACCATCGCCACCTCACCCATTCCCTGGCCGCCATGCCCGTCATGGCGCTTCTGCCGGTTCTGCTGGTCCGCGGCGCGGCAGGCAAGCCCATCCGTTGGGCGGGGGCCTGCGCCGCCGCGCTCATCGCCGTGGCATCCCACCTTTTGCTCGATTGGACCAATATTTATGGCATCCGGCTGGCGCTGCCGTTTTCCGGAAAGTGGTTCGGCGGCGATCTCACCGGCGTGGTGGATCTGTGGATTTGGGGCGTGTGCCTGGTGGGGGTGGCGGGGCCGTTCCTTTCGCGCCTGGTGGGTTCGGAAATCGCCTCCGGCGCCCCGCGCGACAGCCGCCACGGGCTCGGGTTCGCCGTTTTCGCGCTGCTGACCGTGTTTCTCTACGACGGCGGCCGGGCCGTGCTCCATGGGCGCGCCGTGGCGCAACTGGAATCCCGTCTCTACCGCGACTCAATCCCCCTGCGGGTGGCTGCCCTGCCCTCGCCCGTCAATCCTTTCCGATGGCGCGGATTGGTGGAAACCGGCGATTTCTACGCCTTGGCCGACGTCAGCCTGGCGGATGAATTCGACCCCACGCACGCCACCATCCTCCGCAAGCCGGGCCCCGAGCCGGCGTTCCAGGCCGCCCGCCGCGCCCCTTTGATCCAGGAGTTTCTGCAATTCGCCCAGTTCCCGCTGTGGCGCGTGACTCCGGCGGATCAGCCCGAAGACGCCCGTTTGGTGGAGGTCTTCGATTTGCGCTTCGGCACGCCCCAGGAGCCCGGATTCCTAGCCAGCGCGCTGGTGGATTCCGATCTTCGGGTCGAGCGCACGTCCTTCCAGTTCGGCAAGGTCCGGCCCAGGTAGGTCCGCGCGGCGCATGGTCCGGCCCGGCGCCCCGTAGGGGCCGTGCATGCCCGGCCCGGAGCGTTCAGAAACGAATCAACTGCTCCAATGCCTAAGTCTCTTCTCAGCCGCGGTTGAGGTCTTGAGCCGATTCTCGCAGGGCATCTGTAGTGCCATAATTGAATCGTGCCGGCCCCCAATCTCACCGTGGTCTTAGACCGGGAACAACTCCGCGACGTCACTCTCAACGACGACGAACTCATGCGTGAGGCGCTCGGGGCGCTCATCGACGACACAACTCGTCAAATACCCCTGCTCCAGGCCGCCATTCGCGCCGGGGACGCCCCGGCCACCCTGCGGCTGGCGCATTATTCCAAAGGAGCTTGCGCCAACCTGGGCGCGAAGGCCGCCGCCGCGACCTTGCTGCATATCGAACGCAGCGCCGCCTCCGGCGATTTCACCGGGTGCGCCGGCTCGCTTGCTAACCTGGCCGCCGAAATCGAGCGGCTCCGCGCGGAAGAGATTCCGGGCTGAGCCACATTCTGTGGGGCAGGCGCTTTCGCCTGCCAGGCCTCGGACTCCTCGGAAACTCAGCCGCTTGCAGCCAGCAGCAGCCGCACGGCTTCGGCGCATAGCGCCGCCGCGTGCCGCGACGCCGGCGGCAAACCACCCACCGCCTCGTCCACCACCCGCGGCTCGAACGCCGCTATCTCGGCGCGCGATTTTCCCTCGATCCACTCCGTAAGCGCGGACCCGGCCGCGATCGCTGCCGTGCACCCGCGCACCTTGTACCGCACCGCCACCGCCGCGCCACCTTCGAAGCGAACCGCCAGCCGCAGGATGTCGCCGCAGGCCGGGTTGCGTGCTTCTACGGTCACCGCGGGCGCAACCAACTCGCCCACGTTGCGTGGGTTTTGAAAATGCTCCAACAGGCGTTCCGGGTACATGTGTTTCAATGTTGACATGCTTCAAGTGGTGGCGGCTATCATCGAAAACTTCCGAGGAATCCTGATCTGCCGCCGCCGCCCGGACCAGTCCCACCCCTTGCAATGGGAGTTCCCGGGCGGCAAAGTGGAACCCGGCGAGAGTCCCGCCGCGGCTCTGGCGCGCGAACTGGAAGAGGAACTCGGAATCTCCGGCGCCATTGGCGATGTAATCGCCCGCTACGAATTCGCCTACCCGGGCCGGCCCCCCGTAGACTTGATTTTCTACCGCATCCTGGAGTTCTCCGGCGAGCCGCTCAATCTGATCTTCCAGGAAATGCGCTGGGCCCCACGCGAAACCCTGGGCGAATTCGATTTCGTCGAAGGAGACCGGATATTCCTGGCCAGCCTGGCAACCGCGCCGTAACAGCTTCGTGACTCGGAGGCGCGGAATTACGGGGGAAAAGAGCCCACCGGTACTCATCCTGACAATTGCGCCTTGACTCTTACCGCGACTGCATATAGGATTGATTCCCATCGGTAAGACCGCGGGGATTTCGTGGTCGTTCGTCACGGGAATCGCGGTTCCATTCGTCAAATAGAGAGGGGAAAAACATCCTATGGCTGGTAAGCTTTCGCGCAGGGCGTTGCTTGGAATCGCTGCGCCTTTACTTTGGTCGAGCCTTGCCTTCGGCTCGGGTTCACAACAAGTGGAGTACGTCATCTCCAACAACTGGACCATCAAGCAGTTCAACTCGTCGGGAGGTTACTTTCTTCAGTTCGGGGGGCCCGGCACGGGCAATGGTCAGTTCATGCTGGCATCCGGGATTGCCGTCGATCCCAATACCAACTACGTGTGGGTTTCCGACGCGCTCCTCAACCGGGTTCAGGAATTCGATTACAGCGGCAATTACATCACCCAGTTCGGTTCCACCGGCACGGCCCCCGGAAAGTTGTACCAGCCCTACGGGCTCACTGTCGATACATCGAGCAACGTTTGGGTGGCCGATACGGGCAACAACCGCATTCAGGAATTCTCCAGCACCGGCGCATTCGTGCAGAGCTTTGGCTCTTTGGGTGGTGGACCTGGCCAGTTCAATGTCCCCGTGGGCATCTCCACCGGCTCTGTGCCCAACCTCTGGGTATCCGATACGGGCAATAACAGAATCCAGGTGTTCACCTTGAATGGGGGATCGACGCCGCCGACGTTCTTCTCCTCCTTCGGCGGCTACGGAAACGGGAACGGCCAATTCAAAGGCCCCTTCAGCGTCTCGGCCTACCCCTTGGGCGGGGCAGCCGGCGCGCTGGTGGCCGACCCCTACAATCAACGAATGCAGCTTTTCGAGCAGCTCAGCGGTCCGAGTTCCCCCTTTAGCTTCATCGAAGCCATTGACAGCGCCCCGTACACGTATCCGTCCCCTTACGGCGTGGCCATCGATCCCAGCGGGTTCTTCTGGGGTGTGGATTACAACGCCAATCTGGTGTTCAAGTTCAACGGCGCTACCGTGCTCCTGTCCTTCGGCGCAACAGGGGGCTCCCCGGTCCAGCTCTTTCATCCGACTTACATAGCGATCGGCGCCAAACCAAGCTCGTAAAAGCTGTTTTGCAGGGCGGCGTTCCCCGCCGGCGCGCCGCCCGAATTGCGCTGCGTGAATCCCGAGATCTCAACAGTTCTCGGCGCCTCGGCGTCAAAACGGCGGTCCCCGCTTTTATACTGGTGGAATGGCGACTCCCATCAAAATGGCGGATCCCGCCGGCAACGACTTCCTGGCGGAGCTGGAATCGAGGAGCGGCCGCGCCAATCATTTCTTTCGCACCATGGCGAACCGGCCCGAAGTCCTCAAGGCCTTCGTCCCTCTCTACGGCGCCATCATGGGCCGTGGATCGGTGGACCGCCGGCTTAAGGAACTGGTCTATCTGACCTGTGCCTACGCCAACCGCTGCGCCTACTGCACCGCGGCGCACGTCGCGTCCGGAACGAAGGCCGGCATCGGCCCCCAGGAACTTCACGCCCTGGAGGCCGAACAGGATGGCTTTTTCGCGGAACCCGAGCGCGCCGTCATCCGCTACGCGCGCGAGCTGACCCGAACCGCCGACGCCGCCGCAACGCGGGAAGCGCTATTCGAGTATTTCAGCCACGAGCAGGTTGTGGAGATCACCCTCGTGGCCGCCATGGCCAACTTCACCAACCGCTTCAACAATGGGCTGATGCTTCAGCCGGAGGGCTAGCGCGCCCCATGCTTCTCAGTGGCATTCATCCCATCGCCGAGGCGCTGCGGGCTCGCCGCCCTCTGGAGCGCCTGGTGGTGGCGCAGGGCGCCGGCGGGCCGCGCTTGCAGGAAATCATCGACATGGCCCGGCGCGCTTCCGTTCCGGTGCGCTTTGAGCCGCGCGCCGCGCTCGACCGCCTGGCCGGCTCTTCCGCGCACCAGGGCGTGGTAGCCCTCGGCGCCGCCCGCCAGTACACCGGCCTGGACGCCGCGGCCGCTTGCAATCTGGTGGTGGTGCTCGATGGCGTCGAGGACCCCCACAACCTCGGCGCTATCATCCGCACGGCCCACGCCGCCGGCGCCGGCGCGGTCGTCATTCCCGAACGGCGCGCCGCCACCCTCACCGATGTGGTTGGAAAGGCCGCCGCCGGCGCGCTCGAGTACCTGCCCGTCACCAAAGTCACCAACATCAATCGCACGCTCGAAGAATTAAAGGGTCGCGGCTTCTGGATCTACGGCCTGGACGAGCGCGGCGCGGAAACCTACGACCGCGTCGGGTTCGCCACCCCCACCGCGCTGGTTTTCGGCGGCGAGGGCCAAGGCCTGCATGAACAGGTCCGCAGGCATTGCGATGCCCTGGTGCGCATTCC
>JBEKPK010000151.1:0-12332 GCA_049520795.1 Bryobacteraceae bacterium | reverse complement strand
CGAAACCCGACTATCCCGGCCCTAGAGGGCCAGAACGGGCCGGCTCGGCTTGCCGCCGAAGCGGGATCCGAACCCGCGCCCGCCTGCCCTGGAGACCGGGGAGGATCACACTCGCGTGGGGCATTATGAAGCTAGCTTCAAAGTCTCCCGTCGGGATCATCTGTCAGTGACCTCCGTAAGGCTTTATGGCTCCGGGAGTTCGATACCAACACAAAGCAACGCATCTTGGCCAAGATGAAGGTTGCAGCCGGGCTTGCGCGGGGCTGCTACCCGATTTGACAATAGCATTGGAAAAGGACGCGACCTGGTGGCGGATTGGGTCAAGGCTTTTGGAATCAACGCAAAGAAAACTTAATTTGCTGTGACTCAGTGAATCACCGTTGGCAGGGTTGGCAGGCGGAAGCGCCTGCCCCAGAGCGCGGCCATACCGATCAGCGCTGGCCGTAGGAGGCCTTATCGCCGTGTTTCCGGAAGTAGTGCTTGTCGCGAAGGGCATCGGCTATGGGGGCGGCGGCGGGGTTTAGACTTACCGCGAGCCAAGCCATGGCCGCCAATTCCTCGACGATAACGGCGTGGTATGCGGCCTCCTCCGCCGACTTACCCCAGCAGAACGGGCCGTGGCCGGCCACCAACGCGCCGGGGCAGCCCAGCGGATCGCGGCCCTGGATCAGCCGGACGATCGCGAGGCCAGTGTTGGCTTCATAGTCCGATTCGATTTCGGCGGTGGTGAGCGGTGCGGTTACCGGTATCGGCCCATGGAAATAGTCGGCGTGAGTGGTGCCCAGGCAGGGGACTTCGCGGCATGCCTGCGCCCAGGCGGTGGCATTCCGCGAATGGGTGTGCACGACGCCGCCGATGGAGGGAAACGCGCGGTACAGGGCTACGTGCGTATCGAGGTCCGAAGAGGGCCGCAAGGCGCCTTCCACCACCTTGCCTTCGAGATCCGCGACCACCATGTCGGAGGGCGTCATGCTCGAATACGGCACGCCGCTCGGCTTGATGACCACCAGGCCTCGCTCGCGCGATATGCCGCTGGCGTTTCCGAAGGTGTAGAGCACCAGGCCTCTTCGGACCAGTTCCAGGTTGGCCTCGTAGACCTCGGTGCGTAGCTTTTCCAGCATGGTTTCCTCCCTTCAAGTGGCGAGCAACCGCTCCCTTACGGGCGCGGCTCGTGACCTTTGCGGCTCGTGACAGCAAGCGTCGAGACGAGTCTCGACGCGGCAGGCTGAGAGCCTGCGCCACGGGCACCCTCATCTTTGCCGGGCGGCGGTCGCTATGCGGCGCAGCTCGGGTAGCGCCTCTCCCAGTTCCACCTTATCCGAACCGCGCTGCCCGAAAGCGAAATACAGCTTGCGGTAGATGGGATACAACTCCTGGCAAGTCGCGGCGCCCGCGGCTTCAGGCTCAATGGTAACGTGACCGGGACACAGCGCGGCCTGCGCTTCCTCTATATTACGGAACGCGCCGGCGGCCAGGAAAGCGAAGATAGCGGAACCGAGGCTGGTGACGTCGCCCTTGGGAACCAGGATCGGCTTGGCCATCACGTTGGCGTAAACCTGATTGAGCACGGCATTCTTTTGCGGGACGCCGCCGCCGTTGATGATCCGGCGCACCGGGACGCCGTACTCCTCCATGCGCTCGAGAATAATGCGCGTGTGGAACGCAGTGCCCTCGATGGCCGCGAACAGCTCGTCCTCGGCGGTATGGGTGAGTCTCCAACCGAGGGTAATGCCGCCCAGCTCGGGATTCACCAGCACGGTGCGGTCGCCATTGTCCCAGGTGAGGCGCAGGAGGCCGGTTTCGCCGGCGCGGTATCGCCGCAAGCCGCGGGACATCTCCGCCACGGTACTGCCGGCGCGGCGCGCGATGGCTTCGAAGATATCGCCGGTGGCCGAAAGGCCGGCCTCAATGCCGGTGCGAGCCGGATCGATGGAGCCGCGCACCACGCCGCAGACGCCGGGGACCAGGCGCGGCTCGTCGCTAATGGCCATGATGCAGGTGGAGGTGCCCACCACGTTGACCACGTCGCCCAGGCGCACGCCGGCGCCGATGGCGTCCCAATGCGCGTCGAAGGCGCCCACGGGGATAGGGATGCCGGGGCGCAGGCCGAGCTTTTCGGCCCACGCGGGCGTCAGATGTCCGGCGATCTGATCCGATGTGGCGTAGCGCCCGCCGAGCTTCTGGCGCACACCGGCCAGCAGAGGATCCACGGCGGTCAGGAAATCCTCCGGAGGCAGCCCGCCCAGGCTCGCGTTCCACATCCATTTGTGGCCCATGGCGCAGATGCTGCGTGGGACGGCCGCCGGATCGGCGATGCCGCACAGGGAGGCCGCCACCATGTCGCAATGTTCCAGAGCGGTAGCGAATCGGACTCGTTTATCGGGATTGTGGCGCAGCCAGTGGAGCAGCTTGGCGAAGCCCCACTCGGAAGAGTAGACGCCGCCGCACCAGTCGATGGCCTCCAAGCCGCGCTGGAGAGCCAGCGCGGTTATCTCGCCGGCCTCTTTCCAGGCGCGGTGGTCGCACCAGAGATAGTAATCGTCCAGCGGCTCCAGGCGATTGTCCACCGGGATGACGCTCGATCCCGTGGTGTCGAGGGCAATGGCGTCGATGGCGCGGCCATCGACGCCGGCTTCGGCAATGGCGCGGCGCGAGGCCTCGGCCAGGGCGCGCATGTGATCGGCGTGGCTCTGGGTGGCGTGGTCGGGGTCTTCCTTTTTGCGAAGGAGCGGATACTCCGCGACGCCGGAGCCGAGGCGGCCCCGGACGCTATCGAAAATGGAAACGCGAACGCTGAGCGTGCCGAAATCGACGCCGGCTACGATGCTCACTGAGGACCTCCAGGGGATATATTATCCATCATGCGGGCCGGGCATGCCCGGCCCCTACGACGGGGCACAACCCCTCCCTTACGGTCGCGGCTCGTTACCGCGCAGTTGGCAGGCGAAAGCGCCTGCCCCACCTTGTTATTGCGAATTTGGCAGGCGAAAGCGCCTGCCCCACAGTACGGCAAGCCGCGGCAAGTCGAAACTCCCGCGATCCGGCAGTTCGGAAAGAACGCCGGCGAGGACGCCGGCGTGGCAGGCCGGAGGCCCGCTCTACGAGGCGGCGGAATCGCGGCTTTCGAAGGCATTAGCTATGCCGGCACACGTCCCAGCCGAGATAGCGCGTGGACGCTTCGTGGACCGCCGCCGCCACGCTCGAAAGATTGGCTGCGGTGTGATGCTCCAAGCCCTGGTCGCAAATAAAATGCAGCAACTCCTGAAGGCGCGGTATACGCACTACGCCTGCTCCGCCGAAGGTCTCGAGCGGATCGTCGGTGAACTCCCCCTGGCCGGTGTAGCCTTCGATGACTCCTTCGCAGTCGTTGGTGGAGAACCGGGTGAAAGTCATGGGCCCGGGTTTCACCACGCCCACGCAGGTCCCGTAGGCATTCTCGCGGCCCACGGTTCCGGCGATGATGGCCTGGAAATCCATGCGCGTCTCCTTGAAGAAATGCTTGGGGAGATTGCTGCAATGGAAGCAGACGGCTTTATCCGGATCGTCGCCGTAGTTGTTGTTCCAGTCGAGCAGGGCGCTGGGCGTCCCGGAGGCGAGGCGCATGGCGTGCATGCCGATCACCCCGCAGATATCCACCTCGCAGGCGCTCGACATGAGGTTCTCGCTCATCATGCTCATGACGGTGCAGGGGACCACGCCGAAAAACTCCTCGAGAGAAGTCCAGCACTGCACGGCGCTGACGGCCACTTCGGTTTCCTTCATCCAGCCATCGATGACGGCGCCGAGTTTGGCCATTTTGAGCAGGGCAGGGGAGGGAACGCCGTCGGTGGGAACGTAGCGCTTTATGGCGTCGAGCTTGGCCACGGCGGCGGGGTCCTGGTCGCCCATGCGGTTGATGCGGCCCAGGATTTCGGAGAGGTCGATGGGCTCGATGGAGATGCCGGCCGCTTCCAGGATCTTCTCGCTGTAGCGCACGGTATTGAAAGCCGCCGGGCGCGCGCCGATGGCGCCGATGCGCAATCCGCGGAGGCCGCGCACGATGCGGCAGACGGCCGCGAAGCGGTCGAGGTCCTGGCGGAAGCAGTCCGAATCCGGGGCTTCGGTGTGCAGCGTGGTCAGGGAATACGGCACGCCGTACTGCTTGAGGTTGTTGCAGCACGACATTTTCCCGCAGAAGCTGTCGCGGCGGTCGGCGATGGTCATGCGGCCGGGAGTATCGGGAGTGGCCTGGATGAGCACCGGAACGTCGAGCCCGGCCATACGGATGGCGTCGGCGATGGCGCGCTCCTCGCCGAAATTCGGGAGGGTGACGACGATGCCGCCGATGGAATCCCGGTTTTTCTTGAACAGATCGACGCAGGCCGCCACATCGGCGCGGGAGGTGACGGCGCCGCACTTGGTGGCCTCCGGCGTCAGGGCGATGGCGGCATGGCCGGCGGCCTCGATGGCCGCGATCATCTCTTTGCGCCCGCTCAGGGCGAGGTGACTAGGAAAGAAGCCCCGATTGCCCACGATGAGGCCGAACGTCACTTTTCCAGGATTGCCGTTACTCATTACTCATTTCCCTTTCCCGGCGCGAACCGGTACACATAGATGGCGCCCAGAGCGATCAGCAGCATGCCCCACCAGACGGCGGCGTGCAGGTCGGCCCGGACGGTGGGCGGGGGAGAGTTCCACTCGTAGATCCCCGTGCCCAGAATCAGCACGCCGTAAACGGACAGCAGCGTACCGATGAAAAACCAAATGGAAACCATGCCCTCGCGATGCATATGTCACCTACCAGAAGATCACCTGTAAGGCCACGAACACAACCGCCACGATGGCGGCCCAGAAGATGGGCCGCTGGTACAGCTTCAGGTCGCCCTCCGAGGGCAGATCCGTGCACCCGTAGACCAACCCCTGCAGCTCCGCCTTGGTCTTGGGCTTGGTGAGCAGGCTCACCACCACGGTGACCACCACGCAAATGGTCCACGACCACAGGGCGCGGTACATGTTTTCGGCCATATCCTTGGCCTTGGGCGAGAGGGCCACGTAGCGCAACGCGGTGGGGTCCAGCTTGACCCAGGCCCACATGGAAATGGAAGAGACCGTTCCGACCAGCAGTCCCCAGAAGCCGCCGTGGGCGGTGGCGCGCTTCCACAGCATGCCCAGGATCACGGTGCCGAACAGCGGCGCGATAAAGAAGCTGAAGAGGGCCTGCACGTAGTCCATGATGCTCTTGAATTCCATCACCATATAGGCCGCGCCGATGCTCACCAGCACGCCCAGAATGGTGCACCAGCGGCCCACCGAGACGTAATGGGAGTCGGTCGCATCCTTGCGGAACAGCGCGCGGTAGATATCGTAGGTCCACACGGTGGCGAAGGCGCTGACGTTGCCGGCCATGCCGGACATGAAGCCGGCGATGAGCGCGGTGATGCCCAGGCCGAGCAGGCCGGGGCCGCAATAGCGAATCAGCATCAGGGGCAGCACTTCGTTGTAGCTGTGGGCCCCGGTGGCCAGGGCCTGGGTCTCGCCCACCAGTTTCTCGGGGAGCACGGCCAGGCCGAGCAAGCCCGGCAGAATCACGATGAAGGGCACGCACATTTTGAAGGCCGAACCGATGATGGGGGCCATCTTGGCGGAGCGCAGGTCCTTGGCCGAGATCACCCTCTGCACCACCAGGAAGTCGGTGGTCCAGTAGCCGAAGGAGATCACCCAACCGAGGCCCAGCACGATGCCCACCCAATGGATGCCCATGGGATTGTCGGCGAAGGAGCCGAGGGTGCTCCACAGGTGGGTGTAATCGCCGCCCGGGAAATTGTGATGGATGCGCGCCACCATGCCGTTCCAGCCGCCGGTCTCGATGAGGCCGATGATCGAGATCAGCAGCGCGCCGAGCCAGATCAGGACGAATTGCAGCACCTCGTTGAAGATGGCCGAAAGCAGCCCGCCCAGGCCGACGTAGACCGCTACGGTAATGGACGACACCCAGATGCTGAAGTGGATATCCCAACCGAGCACCACCTTCATGATGAGCGCCATGGAATACATGTTGATGCCGCTCATAAGCACGGTCATGAAACCGAACGAGACGGCCGAGAAAGCGCGCGCCGGCTCGCCGTAGCGCAGTTTCAGATACCCCGGCACGGAGTGCGTCTTAGAGATGTAGTAGAAGGGCATCATCACGAGGCCCAGGAAGAGCATGGCCGGGATGGCGCCCACCCAATACCAATGGGTGGCCAAAATGCCGTATTGATAAGCGGCGGCCGCCCATCCCATGAGCTCGAGCGAGCCCAGGTTGGCAGCCAGGAAGCTCAGCCCCGCGATCCAGGCCGTCATTTCCCGGCCGGCCAGGAAGAAATCTTCGCCTGTCTTGGTATAGCGTTTCAGGTAGAAGCCGATCCCCAGAACGGCGACGAAATAGCAGATGATGATGGCCAGATCCACGCCCGACAGGGTGATCAGCCTTGAGGAAGCGCCGAGGAGAAAGAGGGCGGGCGCTCCAACCGCCGAAATCGAATGCACAAAGTCATCGTAAAAGTAATGCAAGGGCGTGTCAATTCGTAGTGGGATAAGGCTCGGGCCTTGTCAATCCGAGCGAAGGGCATTTTGCTTGAGCCTTGCGCGGCGTCCGAGCTTCGCCCGGATTGACAAGCCGGGAGGCTTATCCCACTCGACAAGGCTGGAGGCATATCCCACTCGACAAGCCGGGAGGCTTATCCCACTTGACAAGGCTGGAGGCATATCCCACTTGACAAGCCGGGAGGCTTATCCCACTTGACAAGCCGGGAGGCTTATCCCACTCGACAAGCCGGGAGGCTTATCCCACTCGACAAGCCGGGAGGCTTATCCCACTCGACAGGCCGGGAGGCTTACCCCACGGTACAATCGAAGTCTCAGTGCGGAGTTTCCCCGAAATGAAGATTCAATTCGACGAGAAGAACCTGATGGCCGGCATGGTCGGCAAAGCCAATGGAGTCACGCGTTCGGAATTCGAACGCTCGAAAACAAAGGGCATTAAGGCCTTGAAATCGTTTCAGAAGCTGAGCGAACAAGGGCGCTACGGCTTCCCGCACCTGCCGTTTCAGAAAAAGGCGATTGCGGACATCGGACGTTACGCCGATTCGGTTCGCGGCGGGTACGACACGGTCTGCGTAGTGGGCATCGGCGGCAGCGCGCTGGGCGCATGGGCGCTCGACTGCGGGATTCGCGGGCCGCATCCGGTGCAAGGGGCCTGGACGCCGGAGCGGCCGCGGCTGGTGATTCTGGATAACGTGGACCCGGCGTTCACCGCCGCGGCGCTGGCATCGATGGACCCGCGCAAGACGCTGACGGTGGTTATAGCCAAGTCGGGCGGCACGGCCGAGACGGTATCCACCTTTCTGATAGTGCGCGACTGGATGGAACAGGCGATGGGAGGGGAAACGGCGGGGCGCATCGTGGCGGTGACGACCGAAGGCAAGGGCGACCTCTTCGCTCTGGCCCAGGCGGAGGGCTACCGCACGTTCGGGATTCCGGAGAACGTAGGCGGCCGCTTCAGCGTGCTATCGGCGGTGGGCCTGGTTCCCGCGGCGCTCATCGGCCTGGATATGTCGAGGCTGATCCGGGGCGCCGCCGCCATGACCCAGTTGTGCTGGCAGGAGGATCTGGAGCGCAACATCGCTCTGCGCGCCGCGCTCTTCCACTGGCTGGTGTGGACCCGCAAGAAGAAGACCATTCAGGTGGCGTTTCCGTACTCGAACCATCTCTGGGGCACGGCTTTCTGGTTCCGTCAGCTCTGGGCCGAATCGCTGGGCAAGGCCCGCAACCGGAAGGGCGAGGTGGTCCACACCGGGCAAACGCCGGTGGCGGCGCTGGGAACCACCGACCAGCATTCCCAGGTGCAGTTGTACATCGAGGGGCCGAACGACAAGGTCTTCACCTTCTGGGCGGTGGAGAAATCCCCGTCGCCGGGCAAGATTCCGGCGCGGCGCTTCAACCTGCCCGCCTTCGATGCGCTGGCGGGCCAGTCGCTGAAGACGCTGATCGACGCCGAACGGCGCGCCACCGCCGCCGCACTAGTGGAGAATGGCCGGCCCAATTGCACCGTGACGCTGGGGCGGGTGGATGAGGAGCACCTGGGCGCCTTCCTGCAGATGATGGAGTTCCAGACCGCGTTCCTGGGCGAGCTGCTGGACATCGACGCCTTCGACCAGGAAGGAGTGGAGCTGGGCAAGCGGTTCACCTATGGGCTGATGGGGCGGAAGGGTTTCGAGCCGTACCGCAAGCAATTCGAGGACTACGAAAAGAAGCGCGGAGAGATGGGGGCGGAAGGCGGACGCTAGGGCCGGCAGCCCATCTGTTGTTGTGGTATCATTGTGTACGCATTGGGGTGAGATCATGCAGGCCACCAGAGTCGGAATCCGGGAGTTTCGGGAGAACCTATCCAGCTATCTGGAGTCTAAGACGCCGGTCGCCATCACGCGGCATGGCGCGACTATCGGAATCTACTTGCCAACCCGGCCGAAACCGAGCCAGGAGCAACTGGAAGCCCTGCGCGCCGCTGGAGAGAAGTTGGACGCGATGATCGCCGCTGCGGGCGCCAGCGAAGAGGAGCTAATGGAGGACTTCAAGAGGGTCCGACGGGAGAAGCGCCAGCAAATAGACTGAAATGCTGGTCCTCGACGCAAATATTCTCATCCGTGCGGTGCTGGGAAAGCGTGTGCGCGCCTTGCTTGCCAAGTACGGCGAGCGAATGGTGTTCGTCGCTCCGGAGGTCGCGTTCGACGAGGCTCGGAAGAGTCTGCCTCTGGTGATGGAGCGCCGGAAATTGCGGGTGGAACCCTTCATGGCATACTTCAGCTCCCTGGCCAACGTAATCCAAACGGTTGAGGTTGAGGCCTACTCTGGCTTCGAAACAATCGCCCGGCAGCGTCTGGAGCGTCGCGACGAAAACGACTGGCCAATCCTGGCTGCGGCGCTCGCGTTACGTTGCCCGATTTGGACCGAAGACACCGACTTCTTCGGGTGCGGCGTAGCAACCTGGACGACGGACCGCGTCGAGTTATACCTGGACGACTCGGCGTCCGAAGACGCCGTCGAACAATAAGCCCCTTTCCACCCCGGCGGGTCGCTTCCAGCCCTACTTCAACGCTGCCCGCTGGCTGGGGCCGCGGCGCGAGAGGAGGGCCTGCGCTTTGGGCAGGCTGTCGATGGCCTTGAGGACCTCGGCGTCGTCCTGGATCACGGCGCGGACGGCGGTCTTGCTGTCGAAGGCCCGCATGAGCAGCTCGCGGCGAAGCTGATCGCCAATCCACTTGCGATTGGCCGCGAATTCCTCGTCCGTAAAGGGAATCTGCTGGCTCTTCAAGTAAGACTGGAAGCGATCGAACGCGCCGGCGTCCGGGCTCCAGGTGGAGGAAGGAAGCTGGGGTTGCGCCGCTCCGAAATAAAGCGATCCAAAATGGAACACGGCGCCGGAGCCGGCCACGCGGCGCTGGAACTGGTTCACCGCGGGAAGCGCGTACTTCTCGTCGGGAGTGATGCCGCCGCCGCCAAACACCTTGCGGCCGCTATCGGTGGATTTGACCTCCGTCTGAGCAGGCTGCTGGCCGCGGCGCGTGATGTACTCGTAGAAAGACTGGTGCTGGTAGTCCCGCTGGATCAAGCGCCCGCTGGGGGTGTAGTAATGGGCGATAGTAAGGAGCAGCGCGGAGTCCTCGGAGAGCGGGAACTGGGCCTGCACCAGGCCCTTGCCGAAGGTGGTGTCTCCCAGAATCCAGGCGCGGTCGTGATCCTGCAATGCGCCGGAGACGATTTCGGAGGCCGAAGCGGAGGAGCGGTCCACCAGGGTGACGATGGGATAATCCTGGGCGAGAGCCTGCGCCCTGGCGCGGAGAATCTGCTCGGGCGCGGAGCGGCCGCGGTCGGAGACCACCACCTGGCCATCGCGGAGAAACCGGCCGGCCACCTTGACAGCTTCGGTGACCAGGCCGCCCGGATTGCCGCGCAGATCGAGCACCATGCCGGTGACCGACTTTTCGCCGAGCTGCTTGAGCTGCGAATCCACCTCGGCGCCGATGTTTTGGGCCTCGAAGGTGGCGATTCCGAGGTACACGATTCCGGGCTTCAGCCAGTAGGCATCCACCTGGTTATTGGTGATAATCTCGCCGCGGGTCACCACGATGACCAAAGGCTCGGCCACGCCCTCGCGCTTGACGGTGATGCGCACTTGGGTGTCGCGCGGGCCGCGAAGGAGGTCCGCCACCAGAGCCGAGTCCATGCCCTTGACGTTCTTGCCGTCCACCTCGGCGATGGCGTCGCCGCGCCGCAAGCCGGCCTTAGCCGCGGGAGCGCCCGGGAACGGCTCCATGGCCACCACATAACCATTGTCGACGCCGATCAGCATACCCACGCCAAAATACTGAGCGCGCTGTTTGCGCTGCATGTCGGCGTACTCGGACGGGTTCAGAAAGTTGGAGTGCGGGTCGAGGGTGCTCAACATGCCCGGTATGGCGCCCTCGTAAAAGGCGCGGTCGGCGGAAACCGGGTCGGCGTAGTTCTGTTCGACGAGCGCGTAGACGCTCGCCACCGAGCGTACCCCGCTGTCCATGTCGTCGGCGGCCCGGACGCGAGTTTCAAAACCGCACAGGGCCACCAGGGCCAGGCCCGCTGAGATCAGCGCGGCAAGGAGGGTTCGTTTCACTATCATGACTTTTTTTACGGCGTGGATGGACCAAACCGGCCGGTCTGCCTCTCTCCTAAGACTAGCACTCCATGCCGGCAAACGGTTGACGCCACAGCCCCATCCGAGGGCCTACGCTATCAAGTAATGGTAGTACTAGAGTACCACTAGAGCTTGCTATCGCGCATGGGTCCTCTGCAAGATGGATGTGGCGGACCTAAAGAATGATTCGGATGATAGGGATATTTGGGCTGGCGGGCGGTTTTGTGGTCATCTCGCCTGGAATTCGGCAGGCCGGGCTGGAGAACGGGCTCAGAGTGACAGCCTTTCTGAACAGCCACAGCCCGTATTCCTACATCGGGGTGACGATGGCCATGGTGGGCGCGATGATCCTGTTGGCCCGCTCGGCGAAAGTGAGGCACTAGCCGGCGAATCGACGGGTCAGACGGCGCGCGCTTTGCGCGGGGCCGCGGCGGTCTCGGAGCGCGCCGGTTTGCGCTCGGCGGCGCTGGTGAGGCGCCGGGCCTGGTCGGTTACGCACACCAGGAACATGGGCTGGCGGGCGTTCTTCAGGAGATCGATGATCCGGTCGTGGGCCTCTTCGAGGTAGATGGACTTGCCGTCGGTGAGCAGATGCACATCGGCGGACGCCGCCATGGCGTCGCTCAAGCGCTTGCCCATGTCCTTCTGGAGGAAGCGCAGCACGCGGCGGATTTTCTGGAGGGAAAATCCCTTGCGCCGCAATTCCGCAATCACCGAAATCTCCACCACTTCCTCTCGCATGTAGACGCGCCTGTGGCCGTCCTGCCGGGGCGAAACCACTTTGCGCTCGTCCCACCACTGAAGCTGCCTGAGGCTCACGCCGCAGATGCGCGCGACCTCGGCGCTGGCGTATTCGGGGGTTTGGGGAGAAGATGCCGGCTGGAGTTTCCTCGATTTAAACATTTCGCGCCACTTCCGTTGTGAAGAAAAATTAGTGCCACTTTGGATTGTACATGGGTCGCGCCCGGTGTCAATAGGGGCGCCCGGCCGAACCGTTCGACGCGGAGACGCCGAGACGCCGACGTTTTTGACGCGGAGACGCGGAGACGCTGAGATTTTTGGAGAGAAGAAACAAAAGAGCTTCTTTTGAATTTCTCCGCGTCTCAGCGGCTCCGCGTCAAAAACTCCGCGTCAAAAGGCTCTTGCCGGCGGCGGCCAGGGCGAGGATGTTCTCTTTGGGCATGCCCGGGCTGACGCCGCCACCCAGGGAGAGGACGACTCCCACGCCATGCGTCTTGGCCAGAATGTCCTCGGCGTAGCGGCTCACCATTTCCGGCGCGCCCCGGACTCCCACCTCCAATGGCGGGATGTTGCCCATCAGGCAGAGGCGGCCGCCGGTTTTCGCGCGGGCTTCCAGGACGTCCAGCTTGTGGCTCCAGTTGAGAACATCGAACCCGCACGCCGGCAGTTCCCCCAGAAACGGGCGGACGTTGGCATCGTTATGGTAGACCTTGACCCAATCCGCGGGGAAAGCGTCGCAAATCTGTTTCAGGCAGGGATGCGCAAACTCCATGTACGACCGGGCGGAGAGGAACCCCACGATGTCGTCGAGCACCAGAATGCCTTCTACCGTATCGCCGATGGTCTCGGCTTGAGCCTTCAGCCAGTCGATGACGGTTTGCGTGGTATGCCGTAGCAGTTGATG
>JBEKPK010000150.1:0-12367 GCA_049520795.1 Bryobacteraceae bacterium | reverse complement strand
CAGCGGTCTGACGCGCTTCGACGGCAGGCGTTTCCGCACCTACACCACCGCCGATGGCTTGCCGGATGACGCGGTCAGCAGCCTGCTTGTGGATCGGAGCGGGACGTTGTGGATCGTGGCGGGCGGCGCGCTGAGCCATTTCGTGGACGGCAAATTCACCACCTTCGCGCCCGGCCCGCGGATTCCCGGGGATACCGTGAGGGTGGTGGGCGAGGACCCGCGAGGCGGCCTTTGGGTGGCGGGCATCGGGGGCGTCGGCAAGCTCTCCGGCGGCGTCTATACTCCCGCGCTGGGAGGCGCGACGTTCAGCGGCTACATCGTTACCAGACTGCTGACGGACCGGCGCGGCAACCTGTGGATAGCGGGCAACCAGGGGATCATCGAGGTTTCGCCATCGGGCGCAATGTGGCGCTACGGGATGGCGGAGGGTCTGCCCGACCTGATTGTGCGGGCGCTTTGGGAAGATCGCGACGGCAACATCTGGGCCGGAACCAATGGCGGTCTGGCGCGGCTGGAGGGCAGCCGATTCGTGACGCCCGTCGAGCAGGACGAGCCCGAACAGGATGTGGTCCGCTGCCTGTTCGAAGACCGGGAAGGCAATTTCTGGGTAGGGGCCGACAATGGCCTCACCCGGCTGCGCGACGATCCGTTCACGGACTACGGCAAGAGCGAGGGCCTGCCCAGCGACGAGCCCAACGTCGTATATCAGGACCGGTCGGGCCGCATCTGGGTGGGGTTCCGCGACAGCGGCCTGATGCAGTTCAGCCCCAGCCGGCGTCTGTTTACGGCGCGCGACGGGCTGCCGCCCGTGGAAGTGTTCTCGATTCGCGAATCGCGCTCCGGCGGGCTGCTGGTTTCGACGCGCGCCGGACTGGCTCGCTGGAGCGGAGGCCGTTTCGAACTCTACGCGCCGCGCGACCCGCTGGGGCGCCGCAACGTGTTCGACGTCCTGGAGGATGCGAGCGGGGCCACCTGGCTAGGTTCCTCGGCGGGACTGATCGAGTTGCGCGGCGGCCGCGAGCGCAACGTGATTCCCGCCGGTCCGCTGCTGGCCGGCGCCATTGTTGCGCTCTATCAAACGCGGGACGGCGCGATCTGGGCGGGTTCCTACGGCAAGGGGTTGTGGCGCGTCAAAAGTGGAGACCAGCGTCTGTTCACCACCGCCGACGGACTTTCCGGCGATCAAATCCGCTGCCTCCAGGGGGACAGCGAAGGGACCCTCTGGATCGGAACTTTCGGCGGCGGATTGGACGCCTATCGCGACGGAGTTTTCCTGAGATTCACGGCCAAGGACGGGCTGCTGAGCGACAACGTGGCGGCGGTGGAAGAGGACGGCGATTCTCTGTGGATGGGCACCACGCGGGGGATCTGCCGCATCGCGAAACGGCAATTGTTGGATTTCGCGGAGCATCGCCGGAAGGCGCTGGACCCGGTGAATTATGGCGTGGAGGACGGCTTGCGAAGCTCGCAATGCGCACCCGCGAACCCGGTCGGCGAGGGCGGTATGCGCACCGCCGACGGACGCATGTGGTTCGCCACCAGCCACGGCCTGGCCGTGTTTCGGAACGCGGCGGCGAAGCGCCCGGTCCCGGCCCCCCTGGCAAACCTGCTGGAGATGACCGCCGACGGCCGGCCGGTGGATCTTTCGAGCGCCGGGCGGCTCGATCCGGGCAGCGTCCGGGTGCAGTTTCGCTACAGCGGAATCCATCTCGCCGCGCCCGAGCGCGTGCGGTACTCCTACAAGCTGGAGGGTCTGGACGCCGGCTGGGTGCACGCGGGCAACCGCCGGGTGATCGACTACAACAGCCTGCAACACGGACATTACCGTTTCCTGGTGCGTGCGGAACTGCCCAGCGGGGAGGCCGGCGAGACATCCTACACTTTCGAAGTTCTGCCCCGGTTCTATGAGACGGCGTGGTTCCGTCCGCTGGCCGCGGCCGCGCTGCTGGCAGTGGGTTGGGCGCTTTACCGCTTGCGGCTCCGGCAAGTGCGCTCGCGCTTCGCCCTGGTTCTGGGGGAGCGCGCGCGGCTGGCGCGCGAGATCCACGACACGCTGGCGCAAGGCTTCGTGGGTATATCGTCGGAACTGGACGCGGTGGCGATGTGCATGCCCGAGGGGGACTCGCCGGCCCGCCGCTGCCTGGACATAGCCCGGCGCATGGCGCGCCACAGCCTTACCGAGGCGCGGCGGGCGGTGATGGACTTGCGGGCGTCGATGCTCGAAGGCCAGAACCTGGGGGCGGCCTTGCGCGCGGGCGCCAAGACGTGGACGGCGGGGAGCGGCGTGGAGACGGACGTAACGGTGGACGGCCCCGAAGACTCGCTGCCCGACGAGGTGGAGCACAACCTGCTGCGCATCGGACAGGAAGCCGTGACCAATGCGCTCAAGCACGCGGCGGCTACCAAAATCCGAATCCGGCTGAGCCGGGAAGCCGGCGGCGTCAGCCTGCAAATAGTGGATAATGGGCGGGGGTTCGACCAGAGCGAAGTGTTCTCGTCTCCGGCCGGCCACTTCGGAGTGCTTGGCATGCGGGAGCGCGCCGAGAGGTTGGGGGGGGCGATGCGCCTGACGAGCAGCCCCGGCGAAGGAACCGCGGTGGAAGTGAAGGCCCCTCTGCCATGAGCGATCCAATGCGAATCCTGGTAGCCGAAGACCACCTGGTGGCGCGCGTGGGCGTAACCACCATCGTCAACATGCAGCCCGACATGACCGTGGTCGCTGAGGCCTCCAACGGCCAGCAGGCGGTGGAGTTGTATCGCCAGCACCGGCCCGACGTGGCCCTGCTCGATATCCGTATGCCCGGCATGAGCGGCGTGGAAGCGGCGGCGGCCATCCGCGCCGAATTTCCGGGGGCGCGCATGATCGCCCTCACTACCTACGGTGGAGACGAGGACGTGCGCAGGGCGCTGGCGGCCGGGGTGCAGGCGTATCTCACCAAGGACGTATTGCACGACGAACTGCTGAACGCCATTCGCGCCGTAGCCGCCGGCCAGAGCTACCTGCCGGCCGCAGTGGCGGCGGTAGCCGCGCAAACGCCGCGCCCGGACCTGAGCGCCCGCGAAATGCAGGTGCTCGAGCTGATTGTGCAGGGCCTGCCCAACAAGCAGATCGCCTACGCCCTGGAAATCGCCGAGCATACCGTCAAGAATCACGTCAAGAACATTTTGAGCAAGCTCGGCGCCCAGGACCGTACGCAAGCCGCCACGGCGGCCATCCAGCGAGGCATCATTCATCTGTAGCGTGGATGCGGGGTCAGGCCTTTTGGCCGGCGTTCTTCGCGGCGAACGACGCCGGGCCGAAGCCCGGCGGGCAGGCTGAAAGCCTGGCCCCATAGCACTGGCTCGAAAGGGCCAGCCCGGCGCGCCTTAGGTCCCGCGAACTCACGGGAATTTCGGATATTCTTAAAGAAGCAGTCTCCCTCCGCGTGATT
Source organism: Bryobacteraceae bacterium (assembly GCA_049520795.1). GTDB lineage: Bacteria > Acidobacteriota > Terriglobia > Bryobacterales > Bryobacteraceae > BOG-224. The sequence continues at coordinate 8,936 of JBEKPK010000150.1, read as the reverse complement.
TTATGTGGATTGTTCGTCTAGCTTTGCGCCGCCCCTACACCTTTGTGGTGGTGTCGGTTCTTATCGCCATTCTGGGCATTGCCGCGATTATTACCATGCCGGTGGATATCTTTCCGTACATCGATATCCCGGTGGTGAGCGTCATATGGAGCTATTCCGGCCTGTCGGCCGAGGAGATGGAAAAGCGCATGGTGACCATCTTCGAGCGCTCCATGACCACCACGGTAAACGACATCGAGCACATTGAGTCGCAGTCGTATAGCGGCTACTCCGTGACGCGGGTTTATTTCCAGCCCAACGCCAAGGTGGAGGTGGGGCTTTCGCAAATCACCGGTATCGCGCAGACGTTGCTGCGCATTTTTCCGCCCGGAACTACCCCGCCGAGCATCATCAAGTACGACGCCTCCAGCGTTCCCATCCTCCAACTTGGTCTGGAGAGCAAGACGCTGAGCGAGCAGGACCTCTTCGACCTGGGCCAGAATTACATTCGCACCCAGCTTGCCACCATCCAGGGGGCGTCGGTGCCGCTGCCTTACGGCGGCAAGTACCGGGAAGTGATGGTGGATCTGGACCCGCAGCAGCTTTTCGCCAAGGGCCTTTCGCCTGTCGACGTATCCAACGCCCTGGGCAACCAGAATCTTATTCTGCCGGCGGGCACCGCCAAGATCGGCGGGACCGACTATACCGTGAAGCTGAACAGCAGCCCCCTCCTGCTGGACGATATGAACCGCCTGCCCGTCAAGGTGGTGAACGGGGCGACCGTCTATCTGCGCGACGTGGCGCAGGTGCGCGACGGCTACGCGGTACAGACGTCGGTTGTACGCACCAATGGAACCCGCGGCGCCCTGATGACGGTGCTGCGAAACGGCAAAGCGTCCACCCTGACGGTGGTAAACAAGGTGAAGGCGACGCTGCCGAAAATCCTGGCGGGGCTGACGCCGGAGCTGCACGTGCGGCAGTTGTTCGATCAATCGCTGTTCGTGCGCGCGGCCATCAACGGCGTGGTTCGCGAGGCGACCATGGCGGCGGGTCTCACGGGCCTGATGATCCTGCTGTTCCTGGGGAGCTGGCGCAGTACCGTGATCGTGTGCATTTCGATCCCCATCTCCATTCTCACCTCGTTGATGATTCTGAGCCTGCTGGGCCAGACCATCAATGTTATGTCGCTGGGCGGGCTGGCGCTGGCGGTGGGAATCCTGGTGGACGACGCCACCGTGGAAATCGAAAACACCCACCGCAACATGGCCATGAAGAAGCCGCTGGTGCGCGCCGTGCTGGATGGAGCCATGCAGATCGCCGCCCCGGCCTTCGTTTCCACTCTCTCCATCTGCATCGTGTTCGTTCCGGTGCTGCTGCTGACGGGCGCGGCCAAATACCTGTTCACCCCGATGGCCGGGGCGGTGGTGTTCGCCATGCTGGCGTCGTACTTCCTGTCGCGGACGCTGATTCCCAACATGGTGCACTACATGCTTCGCCCCGAGCTGAAGCTCTACGCGCAGGGGGAAAACGGCGAGACGGCGGGCGGCACGGGGGTCTTCTGGAAGACGCATTATGTGTTCAACCGGCGCTTCGCGGCGATGCGCGCCTCCTACACTTCGCTCCTGCACTGGTGCCTGGACCATCGCGCCCCGGTGCTGGCGGGATTCGCGGTTTTCGTGGCGGCATCGCTGGCGCTGGCGCCCCTGGTGGGCCGCGATTTCTTCCCCACGGTGGATTCGGGGCAGATGCGGCTCCACGCCCGCGCGCCTTCGGGAACCCGCCTGGAAGAGACCGAGCTGATCTTCGCCGGCATCGAACGCGAAATCCGGCAGGTGATTCCGCCGCGGGAAATCGACACCATCATCGACAATATCGGAATTCCCAACAGCGGCTTCAACCTGGCTTTCGGCGACTTTCCGACGCTGGGCGTGGCCGACGGCGATATCCTCATCTCGCTCAATCGCGAGGAACACGGCTCCACGGCCCAGTATACGGACATGCTTCGCAAGCGCCTGCGCCAGGTTTTTCCCAAAATGATTTTCTTTTTCGAAGCGGCCAATATCACCAACCAGATTCTGAATTTCGGGCTGCCGGCGCCGATCGACGTCCAGGTGCTGGGAAGGAATGCGGCGGCCAATTACCAGATCGCGCGGGACCTGCGGGACAAGATCGCCCGCATTCCCGGCGCGGCCGACGTTCATATCCACCAGGTGCTCGATTGGCCGGAGATCGATGTCAACGTGGATCGCGACAAGGCGGGGCAGGTCGGGCTGACGCAGAAGGATGTCAGCAACAGCCTGCTGGTGTCGCTGGCATCGAGCGGCCAGGTGGCCCCCACCCAGTGGCTGGATTGGAAGACCGGGGTCAGCTACTCGGTGGCCGTGCAGACGCCGCAGTACCGCATGAATTCGATGGATGCGCTGATGCGCACTCCGCTCACTCCCGCGTTCGCCTTTAACTCCAGTACGCCCACCTCGCTGGCGGGGGTCGCCAATGAGGGCAGTGCCTCCGTCGGGAACGGGCCCAGCCAGGCATCCGCCGCTTATGGAAATCCCGGGGCCGCTTCCGACGGGCCGCAATTGCTCTCCAACATGGCCGGCGTGACGCGCAGCTTCGTGCCCGAGATCGTCAACCACTACAACGTCCAGCCGGTGCTCGACGTATATGCCAACGTGGACCGCAGCGACCTGGGTTCGGTGGGCTCGGCGGTTACAGGAATTGTGGACCAAGCCTCGGCCAATCTCCCTCGGGGCACTTCGCTCGACGTGCGCGGCCAGTACAGCACCATGCAGAACTCCTTCTATCGCCTGGGAATGGGCCTGATCTTCGCCGTGACGCTGGTGTACCTCCTGATGGCGGTCAACTTCCAATCGTGGCTCGATCCCTTTATCATCCTGATGGCATTGCCCGGCGCCCTGGCCGGCATCGTCTGGATGCTGTTCCTGACCCAGACCACCTTCAGCGTGCCCTCGTTGATGGGTTCCATCATGTGCATCGGGGTGGCCACGGCCAATAGTATTCTGCTGGTGGTGTTCGCCAACGATCAGCGCCTGGAGGGCATGGATGCGCGCGCGGCGGCCCTTTCCGCCGGCCATACCCGCATCCGCCCGGTGATTATGACCGCCAGCGCCATGATCATCGGCATGCTGCCCATGGCGCTCGGCATGGGCGAGGGCGGCGAGCAGAATGCGCCGCTCGGGAGGGCCGTAATCGGGGGCCTGATTGTAGCCACCGTCACCACGCTCTTCGTGGTCCCCTTGGTGTATAGCCTGCTCCGCAGGAAGCCGCCGGTGGACTACGATGTGAGAATCGCCGAGGAGGAGAGCGAGTACTTGAGCGATGCTGCGATGAGAGAGGGTTCGGAATGACACTGCTCGGCGCGAGCCCGGGCTTCGCTCGGGTTGACAGGCGCAAGCGCCTGTCCCACCTTGACCTGCGCTTTGGGTGGGGCAGGCGCTTTCGCCTGCCAACGACGGAAGACCAGAAATGCGCGATCTTAAGGGATCCGACATGAACGATACCAATACCGAGGGCCGCCTGCGCGCGGAAATCGACGATCTGAAGCAGCGCCTCGAAGAGCAGAATAAGCTGCTGGCGGGACGGGAGCCTAAGCGAGCGCGCCCTTCCGTGGGGGCGCTCGTGTTGCTCGGGCTGCTGATCGCCGGGTTGATTCTGGCGGGGATTTTCGCCGGCTACCTGCCGCGGCAGCGCCGGGAAGAGGTGCTGGCGGCGGAATCGAAGGCCGGCGCGCAAACGCTGCCGGTGGTGAACGTGGTGAAGGTGACGCGTTCGGATTCGCGCCGTGAATTGATTCTGCCGGGCAATATTCAGGCGGTGACGGAAGGGCCGGTGCTGGCGCGGACCAGCGGCTACCTGAAGCGCCGGCTGGTGGACATCGGCGACCGCGTGAAGCAGGACCAGCCCCTGGCGGAGATTGAAGCGCCGGAGCTCGATCAGCAGATCCTCCAGGCCAGGGCCTCCCTGGAGCAGGCCAACAACGCCGCCGGGCAGGCCGATGCCGCGCTCAAACAGGGCCAGGCCAATGAAAACCTGGCGCGCGTGACCCAGGAGCGTTTCAAGAACCTGTACGAGAAGGGCGTGGTCGCGCGCCAGGAAAACGACAACTACCAGGCCCAATGGGCGGCGCAGCAGGCCAACGTGGAGGCGCTCGGGAAAGCCGTCGGCGTGGCGCGCAGCAACGCCTCCTCCGTGCAGGCGAACCTGGACCGCCTGGCCGAGCTGAAGAACTACCAGATTGTCCGAGCCCCCTTCGACGGCGTCATCACGGTTCGCAACGTGGATACCGGAGCCCTGGTGAGCGAAGGCTCGACCTTGCTGTTTCGCGTGGCGCAGGCGGGACAACTGCGCACCTACGTCAACGTGCCGCAGTCGGACGCCGGCGCGGTCCGAACGGGACAGCGCGCATGGCTGAGTGTTCCCGAGCTGACCGGCCGCAAGTTCGCCGGAACCGTGACGCGGACATCGGGCGCGCTCGACCCCGCTACCCGCACGCTGCTGGTGGAGGTGCAGGTTCCCAATCCCGATGGCGCGCTGCTGCCGGGCATGTACGCCCAGGTGGATCTCTCGGAGCCGCGCAGCCATCCCTCCCTGCTGATCCGCGGCGACACGCTGGTGGTGCGCGCCGACGGACCGCAGGTGGCCGTGGTGGGGCCCGACGGGAAGGTTCATTTTACGCGCATTCAACTGGGCCGCGATTATGGGGACCGGCTGGAAGCTCTATCCGGCCTCGAGGAAGGCCAGCAGATTGTCGTGAACCCCAGCGACGCGGTGCGCGAAGGCGTCCAGGTGAAGCCTGTAATGCTTCGATAGCCGGGCGGCGAGCGGACCGCCCAACTCCATAACTGCAATGAAGTCACTCACCGGCATATTTATCGCGGCGTGTTTTTGCGCCGGCCCCCTGTTTTCGCAGCACGGCTCCGGGCCGCCCGTCTCTTTCCAGGATTCCCCGCGCGTGCATGAGCTCATGCGCGCGGGCAATATGTATCTCTCGCTCTCCGATGCCCTGGGCCTCGCGATCGAGAACAACCTGGACGTCGAATTGCAGCGCTACACCCTGCCGGGCGCCGACGCGGATCTGCTTCGCGCCAAGGGCGGAGGGGTGGTGCGCGGGCTCAACTACACGCTGGCGGAGGTTCCGACTGGCGTGGGCGGGCCGCTCAGCCCGGTGGTGACTAGCGCGGCGGCCGTGGGAAGCGCCACCGCGGGCACCTCAGTCGCGAGCAACGCGCTGGAGCTGGGCGTGTTGGGGTCGCCGCAGACCAGTCTTTCGGTGCAGGGAACCGTTCCCCAATCGGACGGCACGCCGGTTCCCAGCTATGATCGCGCCATTACCGGCCAGTTGAACTGGACCCACCAGACCACGCCGCAGGCGAGCCCCACGTCCGCCGGCGCGGCCGGGCTGGTAACCGATATGACCCTGGCCAATGCCGGCATCCAGCAGGGCTTTTCGAGCGGCGCCCAGGTGGGTCTGAGCTTCAACAACAGCCGGCAGTGGGTCAATTCGGTGGTCACCCAGTACAACCCCTTCACCGCTTCGAGCCTGGGGCTGACCGTCACGCAACCGCTGCTGCGCGGCTTCGGCGCCAATCTCAACCGGCGCTTCATCCGCATCGCGGGCAACGAGCGCAAGATCGCCAGCCTGCTGTTCCGGCAGCAGCTCATCGCCACGGTGTACGGGGTGATCCGCCTCTACACCGATTACGTGGCGCTGGTGGAGGATGAAAAAGTGAAAGAGGAGACCACCGCCCTGGCCGAGAAGCTGCTGAAGGACGTGACGGCGCAGGTGGACGAGGGCACGCTGGCGCAGGTGGAACGGACGCGGGCCACCGCCCAGGTATTCTCCACCCGGCAGGACGCCATCAACGCGCGCGGCTTGCGCGAAGAGCAGGAAGCCATCCTGAAGAATGTGATGATGCGGGGCAACGAGGACCCCGAAGTGCGCTCCGCGCGCATCATTCCCACCGATACGCTTTCCATTCCGGAAAAAGAAGAAGTGCGGCCGGTGCAGGACCTGGTTCAAGAGGCGCTGGCCAATCGTCCGGACCTGGGCCAGGCGCGGCTCCAGATCGAAGACTCGCGGATCGGCCTATCCGGCGCGCGCAACGCCACCCTGCCGCAGGTGGATCTGGTGGGCATCATGCAGAACAACGGCGGAGCCGGCGAGGTCAACCCCTTCGCGGTTGCCCCTGGAGGGACCTTCCTGAACGGTTACGGCGGCGCGCTCGGCCAGATTCTCTCGCGCGATTATCCAACTTATGGGGTGGGCCTTCAGGTGAGCGTTCCCCTGCACAACCGGATTGCCGAAGCGGACCTGGCGCGAGACGAGATCCAGGTGAAGCAATCGCAGATCCGCCTTCAACAGTTCGAGAACCAGGCCCGGTTGGAAGTGGAGGATGCGCTGATCGCCATGCGCCGCGCGCGCAGCTCCTTCGAGGCCGCCGAGGAGGCGCGCAAGCTGCAGGAGGAATCGCTCGAGGCCGAGCAGGCTAAGTTCGCGGCCGGCGAATCCACCAGCTTTTTCGTGATTCAGTACCAGAGCCTGGTGGCGCAGGCGCGTTCCACGGAAGTGGCCGCGCGAAGCTCCTATGTGAAGGCACGCGCCGCGCTGGCGCGGGCGACCGGCGGCATACTCGAGGAAAACCACATCTCGTTCGACGCGGCGGTAAAGGGAACGGCGCGGTAAACGTCGAGCCGCGACCGCTTGGGAACGGTCGAGCTTGACAAGCGGAAGCCTCGTGGGCGTGCGGCCGAGCCTCGGGCCGATTCATCCGCCCTCAGCCGGCGTAGCGGATGACTTGCAGCTCGGTGGCCCCACATGGGCGCCTTCTCTTGTGTATGCATACAATCAGAGTCTGGTCCTTTTGCCAGTCAATCGCATCGCCATCCACTTTTGCGTCGCACCCGACCGCCCCACCCCCGGCCCGCCCGTCAGGGTGTTAGCATCTTGTCTGGATCTCCTTGTGGGAAGAAGCGCTTCTCCCGCTTAACAAGACGTTCCGAGGTGAAAACATGGAATTCTCTCGTCGCAAGTACCTTCAGGGATCAGTGGCCGGGCTGGTCGGCGCTGGCGCGGGCACGGCGTTGCCGGCGTCCGGCATGACAACCAAGGTATCCAATAACAAAGGCTGCTTCTATCTCACCGAATTGCTGGGCGAGCCACGCCCTGCCGGAGCTATCGTGGCTCCCGCGGGCGCCCCTCCCGCCGGCGCTCCTCCCGCGGGCAATGCTCCCGGAGGCCCCGGCCGCGGGAACATGGCTGGCGGCCCCCCTCCCCCGAACAACGACCTGACCATCTGCAAGCAGGTAGGGCTGAACTGGGTCATCGCCAATGGCGGGTGCCGCGGCCGCAAGGAAGACTACGTCGCCAACTGTGCGAAACAGGTGGAGGCGTACAAGGCGGTGGGCTTCCAGGTGGCCGGCGTGGAAGGCCACCCGGTACCGTTCGAAAACATCAAACTGGGCACGGAAGGCCGGGACCAGGAGATCGAGAACACCAAGTGGGCCATCGAGGCGCTTTCCAAGAACGGCATCAACATGATCTGCTACAACTTCATGGCCGGACTGGGATGGACGCGCACGAACCAGGCGGTTAAGGAGCGCGGCGGCGCCCTCACCAGCGAGTTCGATCTCGAAGCCGCCAAAGCCCAGGGCCTGACTCGCGCCGGCGAGGTGAGCGAAGAAAAGATGTGGCAGAACATCGAGCACTTCATCAAGGAGGTCATGCCGGTAGCCGACAAGTTCAAAGTGAAAATGGCGCTCCACCCCGACGATCCGCCCATTTCCCCGCTGCGCGGCATCGCGCGCATCGTCGTCAGCAAGAAGAACTACGAGCGGATCATGGCCATCTATCCCAGCCCGTATAACGGCATCACGTTCTGCCAGGCCAATTTCGTGCTGATGAAGGAAGACATCTACTCCCTCGCCAAGGAGTGGTGCGAAAGGAAGAAGATCTTCTTCGTGCACTACCGCGACGTGCAGGGCGACACCAAGCACTTCCACGAGACCTTCCACGACAACGGGCCGACGGACATGATCCGCATACTCGAGGTTTACAGCAAGGCCGGCTTTGTGGGTCCCATCCGGCCCGACCATGCGCCGGCGCTGGCGGGTGAGGCGCAAAACGGCAGGGCCTCCGGCTACACCATCGGCGGCAAGGTGCTGGCTTTCGGCTACATGAAGGGAATCATGGACGCGGCCGGGCTGAAACACGTCTGAGGCCGCAAGGTGGGACAGGCGGTGTCGCCTGTCAACCCGAGCGAAGCTCGGGCGTCGTCGACTAAAGCTGGTTGGCAGGCGAAAGCGCCTGCCCCACAATTCCGGGCAAGCGCCGCCCAATTCGATAGCACCACGGCCCGGCTTCGGCCGGGCCGTCCTGCGTTACACTGGATAACCAGTTGGAGGTAAACCCATGCGCAACACATTCTTTGTCCTGCTGGCGCTGCTGGCGGTCCCGGCGCTCGCCGCCGACATCTCCGGTAAGTGGACAGCGAGCATCGATACGCAAATCGGCGTCCAGAACTACACCTATGACTTGAAGGTGGAGGGAACCAAGGTCACCGGCACGGCCAAGTCGCAGAACGGCGAATCCCAGATCCAGGACGGCGCCATCAAAGGGGACGAGATCACCTTCGTCGAGAACCTGGATTTTCAAGGCCAGACCCTGAAGATCACCTACACCGGCAAGATTGCCGGCGACGAGATCAAGTTCAACCGCAAAGTGGCCGACTTCGCCAGTGAGGACTTCGTAGCCAAACGCTCGAAATAGCGCGTAGTGGGATAAGCCTCCAGGTTTGTCGCGCGTCCGAGCCTCGCTCGCATCGACAAGACCGGAGTCTTATCCCACATGGCGCGGACTTACGGAAGGCTGACCGTCTTGCTCCCCTCCGCCTTGCTGAGCGTCACAAGCGTCTCTTTCCCGTTCACCGTGATTCTGTGCT
>JBEKPK010000149.1:0-12382 GCA_049520795.1 Bryobacteraceae bacterium | reverse complement strand
CTGAATCTTGTCTTCTTCCGTGTTTCTCACGGAGAGCATAACGATCCCGAGGAGCGGCGCCCGCTTACGGATTTCTTTGCATACGTCGATTCCGTTCATGCCCGGCATCCCGATGTCCAGCAACACGGCGTCAAAGCGAACCGTACGAACCAGTGCGATGGCCTGCTCGCCGGATTCGGCCTCCGCGATTTCAAAATCCATGCCCTGAAGCGTTTTTCGCAGAGCCCAGCGGATGGCCGGTTCGTCGTCCACGATCAGAACTTTTCCCCTTATGTTTTTTCCCGGCCCCGCCGGCGTCTGTTCGGGCGGTGAATCCGTCTCGGGCGCCGGTGGCTCAAGTTCTCGTCTCATTGCAGGCGGATTGTCAAATCAAAACGATTGTGCGGGATGCCTCATGAGGAATGCATGAAGATACCGGTCGCTTTCTTGATACGGACATGACGGCTTCGCGCAAGTAACTGCATCGCCGAAAGTTGGTGCAGGCATTCAAAGATTTGATAGGCGTTCACACGTTTTCTTATATGTGCGATTGATCGCACTCAAGCGGGTCCGAGGCCCGGTTAACTACCCTGACGGGCTAGGTCACTTACTTCATATTTATGCGGTCCTTATGCCCGCCGGTTTAGACTCCTCTTGATGCACTTTCTAGAGAGGACGTCCGGCTCCCGCGATACCGCCGGCGAGGCGCGCCTGAAGATACCCGTGCACCCGGGCAGCTCGGTCTTACGCCGGGCGGTACGCGGGGGCATCGTCTCTTTCCCGGCGCAGATACCGGTCCTATTGAAGCAGCCTTCGGCCGACATGCAGTGGCGCGTGGTTCTCCTGTACTTTGTTCGCGGCTGGACTTCCGAGAGGATCGCCGAGCGGTTTGATTTGCCGAAACACCGGATTCGGAAGACTCTGAACCAATGGTCTGTCCGGGCTCTGGCGCGTGGTTACGTCCAGGTCATCGACCAGGAAGCGTTCGCGGCGTGTTGCCGTGACGATGCGGGACTTGCGACGAATCGGGGCGCCGAAGAAATCCAGTTAGCCGCGGTTGGGACCGCGCCCGACAGCGTTTCCTTGCCGATGCCGGATGAAGAACCGGCGGTGGATAGAGCGCGGCCTGAGCGCCGGCCCGCCGATCCGTTGGTCGCCGCCCTGGACGATGCCATCGTGCATTGCGAGGAATGGCGCGACGAGTTTTGGTTTCGCCTGGCCATGCTTCTGCGCGAAGTCAGGACGGCGGCGGCGGCCGCACTCGAACTCCAGTGGCCGGGCGAGCGGACGGATGGGCTCTTCGCCGCCTTCCCGAATGGTAAGAGCAGTCCGCAACACGGGTTGCGAATACGTGAGGAGGAGCACGTCTCTCATGCTGCGTAAAAGGAAAGGTATTGAGGCCGGCGGGATCTTCGCCGCGGCCATGGTGGCCATGGCCTGCGCCCGGCCGGGTAGCGCCCAGATGGGAATTGCGTTGGACGTCGCGAACTTCCGCGCCGACTCCAGACTGGTCCTGGTTCCGGTCACCGTGGTCGACCGCCGCGGGGCTATTGTCAACGGACTGACAAGCGATTCGTTCACCCTGACCGAGGACGGCGTGCGGCAGGAGATACGCTCTCTCAGCGAAGAGGATGCCCCCGTCTCGATGGGAATCGTGCTGGACCTGAGCGGCAGCATGAAGAAAGTTCTCGGCACAGCCAAGGAATCTCTGCGGAGTTTGATGAAGGATGCGAATCCCGGCGACCAGGCATTTCTCAATGGCGTCTCGACGAGCCCGCGGGCCTACTCGGGCTTCACCCAGGATTTTGGTGAAATCCTGGACCGCGTGGCTTTCGAGGATGCCGGAGGGGATACCGCGCTGGTCGATACGGTTTACGAGAGTCTGCGTCAGTTGCATTCGGGTGTCCATCCAAGAAAGGCCCTGATCGTTATTTCCGATGGTATGGACAATCACAGCCGCCATTCCAGGGGAGAGTTGCTGGATCTCGCAATGGAATCCGACGCGCAGGTCTACACAGTGGCGGCCGGCGACGCTACGCCCGCGTACGCCAAGCCCATCGAGCTGGCGGAACAAAAACGGGGGCTTCTGTTTCTCGATGAGCTCGCCGCCAAGACCGGCGGGATGAGCTTCGTCGTCCGTGACCGGAGTGACATTGCGGAGGCGGCCGCCAGCGTTGGCAGGGCGCTTCGGAATCAGTACACCATTGGCTACGTGCCCGGCGGCGCCGGCCGCGGCGGCCAGTGGCGCAAGATCAAGGTCAAGGTCGCGGGCTCGGGAATGAGGGCGTACGCGCGCACGGGGTACCGTCTCGACTGATTCGTCAGCCCATCTTTATACAATCCTCATGTCCTCCATGCTTCAATGGCCTGGGATAGGATTTCGGATGAATTCTAACGTTCCTCGAGCCTTCCCGCGCCGCTAACGTACATAATGAAGGTGACCGTTGTTGCCGTTCGGCGACAGCCATGGACGGAAAAACTGAAGTCGCGGCCGGCTTGGCCGCCGGTTTGGATGCCGGGACCAAGGCAAGTAGCTGGCTAAGCAACTGGGAGGCCGTGCAATCCCGATTGGGAATTCTGCGCGGATGCCTCGCCGGGGCGGTGGCCGTCGCCCTGGTGACGCTCTTTGCTTTCCGGCTGAATCTAAATGTTTCCACTTCCGGCTCTCTCTACTTCCTGATTGTGGTGATGGTTTCGGTTGTCTGGGGTTTTTGGGAAGCCAGTGTTACGTCGCTGATCGCGGTCAATTGCCTTAACTACTTCTTTGTCCCTCCGGTGCTCACCTGGAGGGTTTCGGATCCGCAGGACTGGGTTGCGCTGGCCACCTTCGAGATAACCGCGCTGACCGTGAGCCGGCTCTCCACGCGCGTCAAGGGCCAGGCCAAGGCGGAGGCGCGCCAGCGGGCGCAGCTCGAGAAGCTCTACGAGCTGAGCCGCCGCACCCTGCTTCTCGATCGCCGGCAGACGATCGGGCCGCAGATCGTATCCCTCATTCAGGAAATCTTCCAGACGGAATCCGTGGCCCTGTTCGACGCCGCGCTGGCGCACCTGGACGTAACCGGTTCCGGGGCCGGCGATCTCGAAGAACTTGCGCGTCACGCCTATTTCCAGGACCGCACCCTGGAAGACGCCGATGCGCACACGTGGGCGCACGTGCTGCGGCTGGGGTCCAAGCCCGCCGGCGCGATTGCGCTCCGCGGCGCGGAGCTGGACCGGCTCATCACTGTGCCGATCGCATCGCTGGCGGCCATTGCACTGGAGCGCGCCCGGTCGTTCGAGAAGGAGAGCCGGGCCGAAGCGGGGCGCCAGACCGAACAGCTTCGAACGGCGGTTCTCGACGCGCTGGCCCATGCGTTCAAGACGCCGCTGACGGTGATACGGACGGCCAGCTCGGGGCTTCTTGAAGCCGGACGCCTTTCCGCCTTCGACGTGGAACTGGCCGGTCTCATCGACCAGCAGACGGAACACCTAAATCGTCTGACTACCGAGTTGCTGCAGATGGCCAGGATCGACGCCGCGGAAGTCAGACTCCACCGGGAGCGCCTGGCCGTGCTCACACTGATTGAAGACGCGCTGGCGCGATATCGCGAGCAGCTTCACGGCCGGCGAGTGAGCGTCTCCGATGGCGCATCCGGCCTGGAAGTCCAGGGCGACCGCGAGATGCTCACCATGGCGCTGGGGCAGTTCATCGACAACGCATCCCGGTATTCCACCCCAGAATCTCCCATCGCCGTCACCGCCGAGGAGACTCTGGGAGAGATCGTCGTTACGGTGCACAATGAGGGCCCGCCTATCCGCCCCGCCGACCGGGAGCGGATCTTCGAGCGGTTCTATCGGGCCGAGGAATCGCGGCATCGGGCGCCTGGAACCGGACTCGGCCTTTCGATCGCAAAGAAGGCCGCCGAAGCCCATGGCGGCCGAACCTGGGTGGTCAGCGAAGAACGCACGGGTACCACGTTTTTCTTCGCTCTGCCCCGCGGCATAAGGAGACAATTCGATGCAGTCACACGGCAAGGTTCTGGTAGTTGACGATGAGATCTCCATTCGGCGCGCGCTGCACAACACGCTCCAGGGAATGGGGTTCGAGGTGGACGAGGCCGGCACCGGCGAGGCGGCTCTGCAACTGGTTCGTGAAGTCGCGTACGATGTCGTGCTTCTGGACATCAACATGCCTGGAATCGGAGGTATCCGGGCGTGTCGCGAGATCCGCAGGATCCTGCCTCGCCTCGGGATTCTCATGCTGACGGTGCGCGACAGCGAGGAAGACAAGGTTGCGGCGCTCGATGCCGGCGCCGACGATTACATCACCAAGCCATTCAACATCCGCGAACTGGCGGCGCGCATCCGGGCCGCTCTGCGGCGTTCCTCCGCTTCCCTTGTCGACCCCGACGCCATAGTCCAAATCGGGAACATCGAGCTCGACCCGGCTCGCAGGCTGGTGCGCCGGGCCGGCGAGCCGGTACATCTCACGCCCAAGGAGTTTGACCTTCTGCGCTATCTCATGGCGCACGCCGGCCTGCCCATCACGCACGCGCGCCTGCTGCATGCCGTGTGGGGTCCAGAGTACGGAGGCGAGCTGGAGTATTTGCGGACTTTCGTGCGCCAGTTACGCAAGAAGCTCGAAGACGATCCGGCCGACCCCGCCTATCTGCTGACCGATAGCCATATCGGTTACCGGTTCACGGAAGCCAAGGCGGAGCTAGTCGAGGAAAAAGTCTGAAGGCGCCGGGGGAATAGAGAATCCATCGCTCCCCCGCCTCTATCAGCGCGTCGGCCGGCGCCGGGCGGGGGAGCGATGACCGCGTCTTTCTCAAAGACCCGCGGCGCGCCGTTTCCACTACACCCGGCCCTCATGAATTTGATGTCATTTCTTCGGGTGGGGCAGGCGCTTTTGCCTGCCAACCGGGTGGGGCAGGCGCTTTCGCCTGCCAACCGGCGCCACACCTCCTCCAACTTCGCTTTCCACCGGTTGACAGACGAAAGCGTCTGTCCCACAAGGACGGCGCCCGCCGGTCTCCCACCCGCCGCGTCTTGTTATAATCGGCCCGTATGAAAGCTATCGTTGCTATTCTCGCTCTTGGATCCGCGCTGTTGGCTCAAACACCGGCTCCAACCAAGTCCGCCGCTCCCGCGGCGCAGCCTAAGGTCTCGTTGTTCAACCCCGCCGCGCTGAACGCCAAGGCGCCGGACGTATTCGATGTCAAATTCACCACCAGCGCGGGCGATTTCGTGGTCGAGGCGCACCGGGCGTGGGCGCCGCTGGGCGCGGATCGCTTCTACAACCTGGCCAAGAACGGTTTCTTCGACAACGCGGCCTTTTTCCGAGTGATAGCGGGGTTTATGGCGCAGTTCGGCATTCCGGCCGACCCCAGAATCGCCAAGGTGTGGTATAACGCCAACATCAAAGACGACCCGGTGAAGCAGTCCAACGGACCGGGCTTTGTGAGTTTCGCCACTGCCGGGCCCAATACCCGCACCACCCAGATGTTCATCAACCTGGGTGACAACTCGCGCCTGGATAAGGACGGGTTCGCGCCGTTCGGGAAGGTCACCGAGGGCATGGAAGTTGTGCGGAAGATCTATAGCGGCTACGGAGAAGGTGCTCCGGGCGGGAACGGCCCCAGCCAGACCGCAGTGACCAACCAGGGCAAGGCGTATCTGGACAAGAACTTCCCCAAGCTCGACTTCATCAAGTCCACCACGGTAACGGTCGCCGAGGCTCCCGCGGCGCCGGCTAAGAAGTAGCTCCATCGCCGTCAACCGCTCCTGACGGTCGCGGCTCGACAACAGTCTGGCGAGCCGCGACCGTCTACGAGCCGCGACCGTCAGGGAGCGGTTGCCGGGACGCCTGGGCCATGGCGTCTCTTCTTATGCGCATTCCCACCATCGTTTTCCTCCTCGCCGCCGGCCTAGCCCACCCCGCCGAGATCACTGTGACCGTGCTCGCCACCACCGACATGCACGGTAACCTCTATCCCATCGATTACGGGACAGACCAGCCCGCGGCCAGGGGACTTGCCAAGATGGCCACCGTGATCCGCGCCGCGGAGGCCGAAAATCCCAACCATCTGCTGATCGACTGCGGCGATACGATTCAAGGCACGCCGATCGAGTTCGTGTATCAGACCCTGGTGCGCACCGGCGCCGGGCCGCTCGGCCTGCGTCCGGCCGCGCCGCTCGAGCGCGACCCCATGATGGCGGCAATGAGCCGCCTGGGCTACCAGGCCATGACCCTGGGAAACCACGAGTTCAATTTCGGCTTGAAGAACCTGGAAAAGGCCCGTTCGGAGGCCGGTTTCCCCTGGCTCTCAGCCAACACCGTGGTAGCCCCCGGAGGAACCGAAAGAGCCTTCGCGCCCTACTTACTGAAGACGGTAGCGGGGGTCAAAATCGCCATCGTGGGCATCACTACGCCCGTCATCCCCATCTGGGAGAAGCCCGAAAACATCGGCTCGTACCGTTTTCTGCCCGCCGTGGATGCGCTAAAGAAGGCGGTAGCCGAGCTGCGTTCGCGAGAGAAGCCCGACATCATCGTGGTGGCGGCGCATTCGGGCATGGGCCGCGACCTCGACTCCAACCAGCCGGAAAGCCCCGAGGAGAACGTGGTATACAGCCTGGCCACCGAGGTCCCCGACGTGGATGCCATTGTTTTCGGCCATTCCCACCGGCAACTGGAGGGCAGGCTGCTAGGCAAGGTTCTGGTCGTACAGCCAAAGAACTGGGCGATTTCGCTGGCGCGCCTCGATTTCACCATGGAAAGCAAAGCGGGCGGCGGCTGGCAGGTGGCAGCCAAGAAGAGCCACCTCGAGGCGGTCACCGCGCAGACGGAGGCGGCGCCGGACATTCTCGAAATCGCCAGGCCGTATCATGAACTGGCGGAGCGGTACTTGAATACGCCGATGGCCACGGCGCCGCGCGATCTTTCCTCCGCCTTGGGACGCGTCGAGGACACTGCCTTGGTGGACGCCGTGCAGGAGGCGCAGCTTTTCTATTCCCAGGCGGACGTCTCGTTCACCGCGCTGTTCAATGCCAACGTCCGCTTGCCCAAGGGCCAGGCGACCGTGCGGCAGGTGGCGGCGCTCTATCCCTACGACAACGAGTTGTACGCGGTCGAGGGAGACGGCCGGATGGTGAAAGCGGCGCTCGAAAACGCGGCTCGGTATTTCCTCTCCTGCGAGGGCGCGCGTTGTTCCCAGGGGCCGCTGGTGAACCGCGCGGTGGCCGGATTCAACTACGACATGGCCGAGGGCGTGGATTACGAGATCGACCTGACGCGTCCGGAGGGCGACCGCATCCGCAACTTGCGCTGGCATGGCGCGCCGCTCGACCCCGATCGCAAGCTGCGCATCGCCATCAATAACTATCGCGCGGCCGGTAGCGCGGGCTACACCATGTTCGCGGGGGCCAATGTGGCGTGGCGCTCCGGTGAAGAGATCCGCGACATGGTGGTCCGCTACTACATAGACCACAAGCAGTTGCCCGGCGAGCCCCGGAACAACTGGCGAATTGTTCCGGACTCGGCCCGAGCCACGCTCGAGAAACAAGCTTTGGCCGAGGCCGGACGCCCGCAGTTGCAGTAGATCTCCGGTCGCGCTCCTGGGCTAACGGCAATACCTTTCGCTCAACCTGCGCCACGGAAGAAGACACCACCGTCTCTGCCAACAGACCTGCTAAGTGAACATGTTGGGGCTGACGGTCCACTCTCATACCGGACGGCGGGCTCCGCTGCGGCACCGGTGGCGCGAGGAGCGGCTGAGCCCGGCCCGTTCTGCAAGGCGCGCTTCCTCATCCAGGAGGCGAATCAGTTGCTTGAGGTGCTCCCGCCTCAGGCGCAGCTCAGCCAGAACCCGCTCGCCCAAATCCAAAGACGCCGCCGCGCCGGAGTCCCTACCCGCGCGGGCCTCGTCGGCAGCCCCGTACGGCAGACGTGTCCGGGCATCCAACAATCCATCCGCAGATTTTGAGTCCATGGGAGTCACCCTGTGCCGCCTTATCTACGCGCGAACCCCGCTACGGCCGGAAACTCTCAGCGTGTAGTCCGTCTCGCCGGGCATCCAGCAGACCGACAGCGTCTGCCCGCCCTCCAGGCTCACCCCGAGGGGGTGGATGGTTTCGGTATCGGCGCCGGCGTTGGTGTAAACCGCGTGGCCGGAGACGCAGTCCCAGCGTACCGCGTGGTCTTCGCCGCTTCTGGTGGCCCGGCAAGCGGCGGCGCTGAGGGCCGCCAGCCAGATGGGCGCGGGGCCGTGCGGACGTTCTTGAACGGCGCCGGCCCCCGCCGGCGCCGCCCCCCGCGAGCCCGCGGGAACCCAGTGCGGCGCGAGCTTGCCGCCGCCCGGCCGCGCCGCGCCGCAACCACGCCGAACCCCCCTCTTGTTTCTATCGGCACGCATCGTTGCATCCCCCCGGAATCTGTTCCTTGACACCCGAATCCCCGACTTCCACGCGCCCGAACACACTTGGAGCGCGCTATTCCTCGATAGGTAAATCCGCTCAGTTCCTCTGCCAGGCGCCGTACCAGCACGCCATGACCAGATTCAGTTCCCCGGCCCCCAACTGCTGGCCAATGAAGACCGCCTGCGAAAGCGCCTGTGCAGCCTGGGACTGGTTGGTCGACCCAAGCTGCACCAGCAGCGCCGCGCCCCCAGCGACTAGAGGGGCGCTAAAGGAAGTGCCCCACCCGGCGGCGTAGTTGTTGCCCGGGTAGAGGGTAATTACCCCCTCGCCCGGCGCTGCCACGGTGAC
This sequence comes from Bryobacteraceae bacterium, assembly GCA_049520795.1. Classification (GTDB taxonomy): domain Bacteria; phylum Acidobacteriota; class Terriglobia; order Bryobacterales; family Bryobacteraceae; genus BOG-224. The sequence continues at coordinate 3,658 of JBEKPK010000149.1, read as the reverse complement.
GATGCTTCCGTAGTTGGAAAAAGAGCTGCGGCGCAGCCAGTCGTCCGTGGATCCCACGCCGATAATCCCGTACCCGGCCGGATAAACCACTATCTGCTCGCCATCGTTGCCCGCCGCCGCCACCAAAACCACGCCCTTGGCGATGGCCTCGGCGATGACCTTTTTCATCGCCTCCGAACCCGTCGGGGAACTGAAGCTCATGCTGACGACGTTGGCCCCGTTATCCACCGCCCAGGCGATTCCGGCGACGATTTGAGACAGCGTGGCCGCCCCATCGCCGGTGAACACCTTTACGGGCATGATCTTGGCCGCCGGCGCAACCAGATGCACCAACCCCGCGACCATGGTTCCGTGGCCGAAGTCGCCCGGCAGGCTGGCGCGGTCCAGTATGGCGGTGGTGGACTGGTCGAGAATAGCGGTGGTGGATTGGTTCAGCACCATTACCTGGGTTTTATCCAAAATAGCCGTGGTGGATTGCGCGTCGTCCAGGATAGCCGTAGTGGATTGGTCCAGATCGTTCATCTCCGAGCCGCCCGGAATGTTGCGCGTAAAGTCGTATCCCGGAACCAGGGAGTTCTTCAACACGGGATGATTCGGATCGACCCCCGTATCGAGGACCGCCACCGTGCCCGCGCCCGTTGCGATGTTCCTGGCCCCGTCCAGCGCTATCACGGCGCCGGCCGGCTGCTCCACGTATGCGCCCAGCGCCTGGACCCCGAAAAAACTCAGCGCGGTGGGAGCGCCAAGGCCATTCACTTGCAGCGAAGCCTGACCCTGGAAGTCCGGAGCGGCCTCCGGCAGCAGCACGTTGCTGTCTTCTTCCAGGTCTTGCACGCTGGGGTCCGAGGCGATGTCCCGGGGGTCCGTACCCGAAGGCGCCAGCACCACGTGGAAACCCCTGGCGGAGCCCTGCAGCGAACGAAGCAGAGTGAGGCCGTGGCGTGCCACCACGTCGCCGATCTTGGAAGACGGGACGCGGACAAGATATTGATCCGCCGCCAGGGCCGCCGGCCCCAGCGCCACCAACAGAAGAATCACTCGCGCCAGCGTTTTTTTCGACATATTCAACTCGTGTGTCAGTTGGATTTCTTCCCATCCTCGGACTTCCCCTCAGATCCCATGCCCCACTGACCGCCGCTCGGGCTCTGGGCCGCTATCATGCGCAGCGGCGCCACGATGCGCCGAGCCCCCCCATCCAGATAAATCCAGAGTTGCAAGTGGCTCTGCTGGTCGTACTCCATCTGAAACTCGCCGAACCTGTTGCTGCGGGTTTCAGCCACCACCTGCCTGCCCGATCGCAGGCACACGGGGATGTTGCCCATGGCCAGATCCGGAAGCGCGTGGTTGAAAACCTGGCCGATGACCGCGGCCCTTGAGGAACGCAGGTCGGGCTCGATCCTCACGTCCAGGGAACAATCTCCCGCGCGATAAAGAGCCTGCCAGCCCACTTGCCACGTAGCCCGCAAGCCGGCCGGGGCCGGGACCAGGAAACTGTCGTATATCAATTCAATGGGGATTCGGACGGAATGCCGCGCACCGGTCCAGGCGCGGGGTGGACAAATGGTCGCGGCGAGCCTCGCCACCGAATCCGGCGCTTCCGCCATTTCCCCGCACACGCGCGCCAGCGACTGGAAAAGAGCGGCTACCTTCCCGCAATCGGCGCAGCCGGCCTCCAGATGTTCGCGCATCGCGGAAAACCCCGCCCGGTCTCCCACTCCCCGCGCGAAATCCACCCACTCATGGATCCCGTAATGGGTCATAGCGCCACCCTCGCAGCGATGTTCCCAGGCCTCTGATTGTCTCGCACAGTTTACTCTTCCTGTAGATAAGGGTGGTTTCAGAGCCGATTCGATATAGCCAGAGCGAAAAAACCCTCAAAGGCGTGGATCGGCGCTGCGCCAAGTTACTTTTTCTCGAGGCCGGCGGCCACCAGATTCGCGATGCCCAGCCCTCCTCGTTGCGCCAGGGCGACCGCGAATTGTTGCTCGGCGTACTCGGTGGCGCAATCGCCCGCCGAGTCTTTGTCCGAGCCCAGCCAGCCCGTCCCACTCTCCCGCGCGGAGCGCAGGATCTGTTCGAGTAACAGCGACTCGAACTGTTGGGCGGCGTCGCGCACGCGGGCGGGACTGTCCGGCCCACCGGCCGGCGCCGGCGAACCCCCCACCAGGACCGGCGCCAGGGAAGTTTCCGGCATCCTCAGATCACCTCGAGGTCGGCTTCCAGAGCCCCCGCGCTGCGCAGATTCTCCAGGATCGCGATCACGTCCCGCGGCGTGGACCCGATGGCCGCCAGCGCGCGCACCAGTTCCTCCACCGTCGCGCCTTGCTTGAGCACCACGCTGCGCGCTTTCTCTTCCTTGGTGGCGACCGTGGTCTGTGGAACCACTTCCGTCGTGCCCTGACCGAGCGCGTTGGGCTGCGATACCTCGAAGGTGGTCTGGATCTCCACCGTCAGGTTGCCGTGCAGGATGGCCACCGGCCGGATGTGCACGTCCTTGCCCAGGACGATGGTGCCCGTGCGTTCGTTCACGACCACGCGCGCGGGAGCGTCCGCCTCTACCGTGAGGGCTTCCAGTTCGGCCACGAATTGAGTCGCTCGCAAGGCATACTCGGCTGGTATCTTGACGCTCACCAGACCGGCGTTTTCCGGCTGGGAGGAGCCACTGAACTTGCGGTTCACCGCTTCGGCGATGCGCGCCGAGGTGGTGAAGTCGGACTGCCGCAACTGCAGGCGCACCGTTCCGCTGGGAGCGGCCGAAGGCGACGCCCGCTCGACGATCGCGCCGCCGGGTGAGCGCCCCACGGTAGGATGGTTCACCGTCTGGCTGGAGCCGCCGCGCCCGGTGGCGAAGCCCCCCGTTACCACGGGCCCCTGTGCCAGAGCATAGACTTGGCCATCCGCGCCCCGTAGCGAGGTCATGACCAGGATGCCGCCCTGCAAATTGCGGCAATCGCCGATGGCGGCCGCGGTGGCGTCGATCCGCACGCCGGTCTGGGCGAACGGGGGCAGGGTCGCGGTAACCATCACCGCCGCCGTGTTATTCACCTGAAACGCCGTTGGCGCCACCGAGACGCCCATGCGCTGCAACATGTTGGCCAGGCTCTGGGCCGAAAACACGGTCTGTTTCCGGTCTCCCGTGCCCGCTAGTCCCACCACCAGACCGTAGCCCACCAGTTGGTTGTCCCGCACGCCTTCCACCGAGGCAAGGTCCTTCAGGCGCGTGGGCGCCGCTGTCGAAGCGGCCAGACAGAAGACCAGGAGTAGGCTCAAGGTGCGCATGATCGCCTCAGAATGGGAGCAGCCCCAGCAGCAGCCGGTAAAGGATGAACGGGCGGTGAGTGGCGTCGTTGATCACGCCCTTGCCGTTTACGCGGATTTCGAGCTGCGCCAGACGGTCGGAGGGCACCGTGTTGTCGGTGGCGATGTCGGCCTGGCGCACCACCCCGCGCACGGTGATGATTTGGCGATCGGAGTTGATCTCAACATCCTTCGACGCCTCGACCATCATGTCGCCGCCGGGAAGCACGCCGACCACCCGCGCGGTGAGCTCCGTGCTGATCACGGTTCCGCGGCTGGTGGTCCCTTCCCCGTCCAGAGTCGAGCTGCCCGAGAGATTGGTGAGGTTGGCCAGCGGGCCGGTGGCCTTGGTCACCCCAGC
>JBEKPK010000148.1:0-12412 GCA_049520795.1 Bryobacteraceae bacterium | reverse complement strand
GATGGCATGAAGCCGGCCGATTTCGTGGCCTTCGGCGCCACCCAGCGAACGCTTTGCCAGTTCGTGGAAGTGGGTTGGCGGCTGATGGAGAACTACCGGTAGATGGCCACGCCGGTAGAAGCCCCCAAACTCGGTAACACAGTCGAGGAATGCATCATCGCGAAGTGGTTCAAGACCAAGGGCGCCGCCGTATCCTCCGGGGAAACGATAGCCGAGATCGAAACCGATAAGGCCACCTTCGAGCTTCCCGCTCCGGTGAGTGGGACCCTGATCGAGACCTTTTTCCCGGAAGGCGCCATGGTTCCGGTGTTCACCGTAATTTGCGCCATCGGAGAGCCGGGCGAAAACGTGGAAGCCCTGCGGCCGAAAGCGGCGGGGCCGGTGTCCGGCCAAGAAAAGACCGATTCACTCGCCGGCGATCACTCCCTTGAAAGAAAAGGTTGGCAGGCGGAAGCGCCTGCCCCACAAGTCATGAAACCCTCCGGCAGCAAGGTGGGACAGGCGCTTTCGCCTGCCAGCCAAGTTGGCTCGGTCGTTTCGGAGCTGGTCCTCAGCCCGCGCGCGCGCCGCTTCGCCGAAGAGCACGGCTTTCATCCCCAACGTGTGGCCGGTTCCGGGCCGGGCGGAAGGGTCCTCGAAGATGACCTGCGCCGGCTCTACTACGGGACGCCGCGAACCTCCCTCGCGGCCCGCAAGTGCATGGAAGAAGGCGCCGAGGCGCGCGGCGAAGGCTCCGGCCCCGGCGGCATGATTCTCTCCGAGGATCTCGGCCCGCCGCCGGTGCGCATGACCGGCATCCGCGAAAAGATCGCGCGGCGCATGCGCGAGTCGCTGGCTTCCACCGCCCAATACACGCTCAACGCCTCGGCAGGCGCTGCCGGCCTTCTGGCTCTGCGCGCCCGCATCAAGGCCACTCCCGGCGCGCCCGCCATCAATATCGGCGATATGGTGGTTTTCTGCGCGGTCAGAGCCCTGCTGGAGTTTCCGGACCTCAACGCCGAGCTCATCGAAGGCAGGATCTACCGGCACGCGCACGTGCACGTCGGCTTCGCCTGCGATACGCCGCGCGGTTTGATGGTTCCGGTTGTCCGGGACGCCGACAAATTATCCGCCGCGGATCTGGCCGCGCGCATGAAAGCGCTCACCGCCGCCGCCGTTCAGGGCAACATCGCGCTCGACGATCTCGCCGGCGCCACTTTCACCGTCAGCAACCTCGGTGGCCTCGGCATAGAATCGTTCACTCCCCTGCTCAATCCCCCTCAGGTGGCCATCCTGGGAGTGGATGCCATCGCGGTCAAGCCGGTCCGCCGCGATGGCGGAATCGAGTTCCTCGACTTCATCGGCCTTTCGCTGACCTGCGATCACCAGGCCGTGGACGGCGCGCCCGGCGCAAGATTCCTGCAGGTTTTGAAGCGCAATATCGAAAACGTGGAGACCTTATGTACGATCTGATCGTGATCGGCGCCGGCCCAGGGGGCTATGAAGCCGCCGGTCATGCGGGGAGGATGGGGAAGAAAGTCGCGCTCGTTGAAAAGGAGCGCGTGGGCGGAACCTGCCTCCACGTGGGCTGCATTCCGGCCAAGACCTTCCTGCGCTCTTCCAAGCTGTATCGCGAATGCGGCGAAAGCCAAAACTACGGCGTGCGCGTGGGCTCGCGCGAGTTCGACATGCCGGCCGTGGTGGCGCGCAAGGACCGCGTGGTGGGGACCCTCGCCAAGGGAGTCGCGACCATGCTGAAACGCGCCGGGGTGGAGACCATCTCCGGCCAGGCGCGGTTGGTTGCGCGCAACACGGTGGAGCTGGGCGAGCGGCGCCTCGAAGCGGCCAATATTCTGCTCGCTACCGGGTCGCGTCCGGCCGTGCCGCCCATCTCGGGCATCGGCTCCGCGCGCGTGCTCGACTCCAATACCGTTTTCGGACTTGCAACGATTCCACGCCGCGTGGCCATCGTGGGAGGCGGTTACATCGGCCTCGAATTCGCCTGCTTTTTCAACGAAATCGGCTCGCAGGTGGCGGTCTATGAGATGCTGCCCCACATCGCCTCGGGGTGTGATCGCGATATATCGAGCCGCCTGCTGCAAATCCTCAAGCGCAAGGGCATCGAGTTCCACCTTTCGGCCAAAGTCACGGCGATTGACGAAGACGCCGAAGGCGCTCTGCACTATACGGAGGCGGACGGCTCGCAGGGCGCCGACGCCGCCGATTGCATCCTTAACGCCGCCGGCCGCGCGCCCAATGTCGCCGGCCTGGGTTTGGAAGAAGTCGGAGTGGATTTCAGCGCCAAGGGAATACGGACCTCGGACCGCGGCCAGACCAACGTCGCGGGAATTTGGGCCTGTGGCGACGTGACGGGCCGCCGCATGTTGGCCCACGTGGCCACGCGCGAAGGGATCGCGGCCGTAAACAACATGTTCGGCCGAAAAGATCGCATCCGGTACAACGCCATCCCAGCCGTCATCTACACCCATCCCGAGGTCGCCACCGTGGGCCAGACGGAGGAGGAGTTGCAGGCCGCCGGAGTGGACTACAAGAAGTCCATCGTGCCCATGGCGGTGGCCGGAAGATTTCTGGTGGAGAACGAAGGCGGCTCGGGCATCGTCAAGGCGCTGGCCGGCGCCCGCCACGGCGAGATTCTGGGGGTTCACGCCATCGGCGATTCGTCGAGCGAGTTCATTGTGGCCGCGGCGGTCATGGTGGCCACCGAGATGTGCGTGGCCGACGCCGCCGGCATTGTCTTCCCCCACCCCACCGTTTCCGAAGCGTTGCGGGAAGCCATCCTGGCCATGGGGTAAGTGGTTCGACTCTCCGGCGGTGAGAAGAGAGATTGCAGGAACAGGAGTCCAGGCGGAATGCCTAAGTCGATAATCATAGATCCCGAACAGTCCTTTGCCAAAGGCGCCATTCATTTTTCCGATATCCCGGTGAATGCCTATTCGAAAAGCATCGAGGAGGAGAAGGCCAATTTCTCCCCTCGGGATTTCCTCGATATCTGGCGGGATATGTGCGCCATTCGGGAATTCGAGACCATTCTCAACGAGATCAAGACCAAGGGCGCATACAAGGGCATAACGTATAACCACGCCGGGCCGGCGCACCTCTCCATGGGGCAGGAAGCCGCCGCCGTGGGCATGGCGTTCACGCTCACTCCCGACGACCACATCTATGGTTCCCACCGTTCGCACGGCGAAATCCTGGCCAAGGCTTTTTCCGCCATCCGCCAGTTGAGCGACGCGCGTCTGGTGGAGATCATGGAAGCCGCCCGCGGCGGCCTCATCCTTCGCGCCGTGGAAAAGGGATACAGCGGAAGCGTGCAAGGCCTGGCTGTGCGGTTCTTCGTGTACGGGGCCTACAGCGAGCTCTTCGCCCGGGAGACCGGAATCAATCGCGGCCTGGGCGGCTCCATGCACGCGTTCTTCACGCCCTTCGGCATCTATCCCAACAACGCCATAGTGGGCGGCTCGGGTTCCATCGCGCCCGGCGCGGCGCTTTTCAAACGCGTCAATCGCAAGCCCGGCATCGTGGTCTGCAATATCGGAGACGCGTCCTTCGGATGTGGCCCGGTGTGGGAAGGCATCACCTTCTCCGCCATGGACCAGTACCGCAAATTGTGGGACCCCGAATTGGGCGGCGGCCTGCCCATCCTGTTCAACTGCATGGACAACTTCTACGGCATGGGCGGCCAGCCTTTCGGCGAGACCATGGGGGTGCAGTTTATCGCGCGAATCGGCGCGGGCGTCAACCCCGAGCAGATGCACGCCGAGCGGGTCAACGGGTACGACCCGCTGCCGCTCATCGACGCCATGCGCCGCAAGAAACAGATCCTCGCGGAAGGCCGCGGGCCGGCCCTGCTCGATACCATCACCTATCGCATCAGCGGCCACTCTCCCTCCGACGCTTCAAGCTATCGCTCCAAGGAGGAAATCGAGCGCTGGCTGCGGGCGGACTCCATCCACGCTTTCCACGACAAGCTGGTGGCCGCCGGGGCGGCCGCCGAAGAAACCCTCGCCGCCGCGCGCGAGAGCGTCGAGACCACCGTCTTCGAGATGTTCCGCATGGCCACGGATCTCGAAATCAGCCCCCGCGTGGCCGCCGATTCCGAGCTGGTCGGCGAGGTGATGTTCTCCAACCGCAAGGTGGAGAAGTTCGACGGCCGCACGCCCGAGTTCCTGCAAGACCTGGCGCAGAACCCGCGCGTGCAGCAGATCCGCGGCAAGATCCGCACGCCCACTTTCGAAGGCAAGCCCGTCCCGAAGATGAAGGCGTACAACGTTCGCGACGGCATCTTCGAAGCCCTGCTGCACCGCTTCTCCATCGACCCGACGATGGTGGCCTTCGGCGAAGAAAACCGCGATTGGGGCGGCGCCTTCGCCGTGTACCGCGGACTAACCGAGGCGCTGCCCTATCACCGCCTCTTCAATGCTCCGATCTCCGAAGCCGGCATCGTGGGCGCCGCGGTGGGCTACGGCCTGGAGCAAGGCCGCGTGGTGGCCGAGCTGATGTACGCGGATTTCATGGGCCGCGCGGGCGACGAAATTTTCAACCAGCTTTCCAAATGGCAGGCCATGTCGGCCGGCGATCTGTATATGCCCGTGGTGCTGCGCATTTCCGTGGGCGCCAAGTACGGCGCGCAGCATTCCCAGGACTGGACCGCCCTGGCGTATCACATCCCGGGCCTGAAGGTGGTCTATCCCGTCACTCCTTACGACGCCAAGGGAATGATGAACGCGGCGCTGGCCGGAACCGATCCGGTGGTCTTCTTCGAGAGCCAGAAGATCTACGATTACGGCGAGATGTTCGAGGCAGCCGGCGTTCCGGAAGGCTACTACGAAATCGAGTTGGGCGAGCCCTCAATCAAGCGCCAGGGCAAAGACCTCACGATCGTGACGCTGGGGCCGGCGCTCTACACCGCGGTGACGGCGGCGGACCGCCTGCAAGCGGAATTCGGAATCTCCGCCGAGCTGGTGGACCTCCGCTCCGCCAACCCGCTGAACTACGACGCGCTGGTGGAATCCGTCCGCAAGACGGGCAAGGTTCTGGTGGCCTGCGACGCGGTGGAGCGCGGCTGCGTAATGCAAACGGTGGCGGCCACGCTCGCCCAGCTCTGCTTCGACGATCTGGACGCTCCGCCGGTAGTGATTGGGTCGAGAAACTGGATCACCCCCGCGGCCGAGTTGGAAGCCCTCTTCTTCCCCCAGCCGACCTGGTTCCTGGACGCCATTCACGAGCGCATTCTGCCGCTGAAGGGCTATAAACCGGGGACCAACCAGACTCTGGGAGAACTCGGCAGACGCACACGGCTGGGAGTCTGAAGCGCGAACGCCGATCTCCGGGCGGCCTTTTTCCCAAGCGCCGATGCGGAGATCGAGAAAACCGCTTTCCGTGCCTCGCCGGGCGGCGCTTCGCTTTTTCTCCTTCGGAACGGGCCGATACTGCCCGCGTGGTGTGTGTGTACTCACCGTTGAGCGGCGTTTAGCCGCTCCAGAGAGAGTACGATTAGAAACCAAAAAGCCTGCTCGGGCCAACTTGACGGGTTACACTGAATAAACGTCCTCCAGCACTCGGAGGGAGGGGCATGGTACACACTTCTGTTAGCGGAACGGGGAACCCTGCGATCTCGGGATCGCGAATACCTTCGGACAACCTCGAGCAATGGGTTGTCAGGGCGGCGCAGGTCTTTCTCGCCGTGTGGCTGCTCGCTTATTTAGTCCAGGCGCTGAAGGCGGCTCTCTGGTTTGACGGCGTCCCCGACAACGGACCCTTCCAGATTTTCGATCCCCTTCGCAGGATCGCAGCCGGGCAGGTTGGAGGCCGGGATTTCATCTTTTTCCACGGGATAGGCGTGCCGTACCTTCACTATCCCCTCTTCGCGTTGTTCGGCAAGTCTCTCATTGCGTCCGAATTGTCGCGGCAGCTCACCTCAATTGGTCTGTTCGTTCTCTCACTGGCCGCATTTGTCCGAGCTACGATGCGGCGCCCTTCGTACAGGTGGATTGGCGCGGCGTTGGCGGTGATGTTCATGGACTTGCTCTTCCCATGGAGCGCCGCTCCGGGCCATAGCCTGGTTTCCGCCAGATCGACTATGCCCGTTTTCGCGTTCGCGGCGCTTCAGTTGCCGATCCGCGATTGGACAAAGGCAATGCTGACTGGCATTTGCGCCGCGATCGGTTTTGCGTGCGGGACCGAACACGGAATCAGCTTGCTGCTCGCGCTCGGACTGGTGGCTGGGCTGCCTTTGGCGCAGGCGTTTTTCGGCAATCGAACACAGGGCCGAATCGCCTTGCTGAATATCAGGTTCACCGCTATAGCGCTGGCCACGGCGGCGGCGGCCGCGGCTCTTATTTTCTGGCTGCTTTGCGGCGTCGATGGAGCCACGAAAGCGATCCGCTATAATCTGGTGGACCTGCCGGCGGATCAATTCTGGTTCTTCGGCAGTCCGCCGCTGCCATACTGGAGCCATTGGCGTGAGTTGATTTCCGATCACCACGTGGTACTGTGCCTGCTTCCCTACTGTCTCGCCTTGGCAATCTTCGGGTTCATCCTCTTCCACTCTTGGAGCCGCCCGCTGCGTCTCGGGCGGGACTGGCAGGCGCTTGCGATGCTCATGATGATATACGGCGCGCTGACGGGCATCCCGATGCTGGGAATCCTGAGCAGGCATTACGCTTTTCCATTGGCTCGCATCGTGGCGCTGACAGGCCTCCTCGTGTTCGCGAACGCGCCGGCGTCAGGCGTATTTCGCGAATGGGTTTCCACGCGCCTTCAAAGACGGCCGATAGCGGGCCTGTCGTTCATAGCCGTGTCCGCCATAGTCGCCCTCGTACTTGCCTTTAACTCCGCGGTCTTGACAACGGGATTGATTCGACACCTGCGGCGGGATACTTTCGCCTACAGCCGATTCCTCGATCGCCATTGGGATTCGTTTATGGCGGACGCAACCTCCCTAATCGACTCCAGGCGCCAGAGAAGCACGGTCTCGCTTTGGTCCGTTTACTCCGCAATGCTGGAATCGCATTACGGCATCTTCCACCCCGCGGAAGACTATATCATCCACACGGTGGGGCAGCAGAGGTGGCGTAACTACCTGGCCACGTTCGAGAGAACCAATCCGGAGTTTGTTCAGACGCGGACTCAGACCTTCGACTTCCAGGAGGGGCTGCAGAACGAAAGGTGGGAGTTTTTCGAGGCGGTTTTGGACAACTATACTCCACTCAAGGTGGTGGGGCACGCGCTGATCTGGCAGCGTACCGACGCGCCCTGGCGCCAGCCCGCGGCGGGATTTCAAACACTGCCGATCGACCGGGTAACTCATTCCGTCACGCTTCCGCTTGTGAGCGGGCCCGATCGCATTGGCGTCGTGCGGATTCGATATCGGGTCTCGAATCGATGGGCATGGATACCTCTGTTAGGAAAGACGCCCCGATACCTGGCAGCCATTGAGGGAAGCCCGCGAAGCTTATCTGTTTCGTTTCCGCCGTATCAACCCGAGTTTCAATTTCCGGTTCAGATCCAATCCGGCCGGACCTTGACGCTCCGGTTCCGGACGGACAGCTTGCTGCCCGGCGCCGCGCTCGATCTCGACGAGGCGCAAGTCAAGATCTTGGACTGGCAAGCGTCTCAGTGGACAGTCTATGGGCGCGGAGGTTTGACACATGCAAATTAGCCCGCGGCGAGGGTTGGAAGCGACCGCTACGCCGGAACTTTGCGTGGTGCCTTACCAACCCGCTCCGCGGATCGGCCGCTTACGATTCTTCTTGACGACGCTGGGACTTTTGTCGGTGTACTTCTGCGTGTACGGGAGCCGGATCGAGCTTTCAGGCGACCAGACCGCTCCGGTGGTAGCGGCTGAGTCTATGCTTCGCGAGGGCGCATACAAGGTATCCCTGCACGAGTCTTATGGCCCTGCCGTCATGGTGAACATCGGCAGCGACCTGCGTCAGCCGCTGCGGTGGTATCCGCCCGGCTATTCCGTGGCGCTTTATGCGCTCGCCAAACTGGGGCTGTCCCTGGCCGGGAGCGCACTGGTCCTGTTTTACTTGGCGAAACTGCTCTGGAGCCTTTCCTGGCTGGCTGCATGCCTGGCCCACCATGTCCCGTACCCCATAGCCGCCGGCGCGGTGGGTTTCGCACTCATGTTGACCTATCCGTCGACCACCACCGAGATCTTCGAGTCGACCGCGATCGCGCTGCTCTTTCTGGCCGTGTCCAAACGTCTGAGGGAGACGGCCAGCGCCGGGGCAGCCTCCGCTTCGATCGCCGGGGGAACGTTTTTTCGATTCCCCGCCGTCAAGTTGCTGGGCTTTTACGCTCTCGTCGAATGGGCTCGCCGGCCCCGGTTGAGCACCTGCTTCAAGGTCTTTCTCGCCGCCCTGCCATCCCTGGTTGTGTACCTCGTTTGCACTCGCTTGGTGGGCGGCGAATCGACGCCTTATCATGGCGTGGGACCCGGCCGGCAGACCAGGTGGCTTCTGCTGTTGAAGGGCGTCTACTATGCCGTGACCGGTGGGTGGAGTCCCAGCAACGCGCCATTACGAGTAATCGCAGTGGCCATGGTTCTCATGGCCATGGCCGGCTTGGCGCGCCTCGCGTGGAAAGGCGCCCTGCCGCGATGGATTGTGCTGCTGGCGGGTTTTCAGGCGTACTATATGGTCTTTCTGATCATCACCCAGATTTTTTTCGGGAGCATGTACGCATACACTCAGCCTGCCTTTGCCACCGCTCGCTTCTACTCTCTTACACAACCATTGAGCGTGGCGGCGCTCTATGTGCTTGCCTCGTTCAGCCTGCCGGCTTGGAATCCGGCTCTCCGGAGGGTGTTAGCAGGGCTTCTTTTCGTGTGCATGGTCGACTGGACAGTCAAGAATCACTCGATCATGGGGGGGATGACCCAGGGGCCGGACGGATTCCTTCGCTTCGCGGACCTCGCCGCCGTTCATCGCTTGCTCAGTTCGGAACATCTCGATGGGATCTTCGACGGCACCGGCGTCCTGGTCTATACCGCGGCGGACCCTCGTATCATCTACCCGGATAACGTTCGGGGGCTTAGGTCTTTGTACGATACGCACATTGCCGTGGTGCGGTTTGCGGGGCCCGTCAACGATCTCTTGGAGGCGCTGGAAAAGAGGATTGCGCCCTATCAAGTTAAGCAGTTCGATCGGTTTGAGGTAGACTTGTTCGCTTTGCCGCGCGGGTTCGAAATGCAATTGACGACGCCACGCCGGGGCTTTGTACCGCATGTGTGAGAGGGCTTGTCATGGGGCTGCCGTTCCAGCCGTCTAAACTCGCGGAAGGCGGATTAAGACCAGAGGCTTCCGCGAACCGCCGGGCCAAACCGGGCGTCGTGGCGATTTCCGCGCCGCGCGATCACGTCTTCTCGATCGATTGCCTCCGGGGCATCGCCGCTTTCGCCGTTTGCTGTTGTCATGCGATCACGCAGGGGCCGCTTTCCTCCTCCGCCCACTACGGGTGGCTGGGAGTATACGTGTTCTTCGTGGTTTCGGGTTTCGTTATCCCCTTCAGCTTGTGGCGAGCCAATTACACAGTTGGATCTTATCCCAGGTTTTTGGCGAAACGATTGGTTCGGCTCGACCCCCCGTACCTGGTTTCCATTGCGACGGCCATCGCACTTCACTATGTCTCGTACTTATCTCCGGGATTTCGCGGCCAGGCCCCCCATTACACGCCAGCGATGATTTTGATGCATTTGGGGTACCTGAACTCCTTCTTCGGCGGGATCACGACGTGGATCATACCCGTGTATTGGACGCTCGGCGTTGAGTTTCAGTATTATGTGCTGGTCGGGCTGCTGTATCCACTTCTGGCATCGCGGCGGGTCTGGGCGCAGATCGCGCTATTCGCTTTATGTCTGGCAAGCAGCGGGTTCCGGTTTCCGCTTTACGCGCATGAAGATCAAGGCGCACTTATTGGCCACTACTCGATTGCCTTCCTGCTTGGGATACTGACGTTCCGGCTTCGCGCCGGACTGTTGAGCGCCCGCTTTTTTGTTCCCCTGGCGATCGTTTTGGCGGTGCTTCTGTCCGGAACTTCCGGAGCGATCATCTCCGTGACGGCGCTGAGCACCGCGCTCTTCATAGCGTTCGTGTCCTTCAAGGCGAGAGTATTCATGTGGTTGGGTTCCATCAGCTATTCCCTATATCTTTTCCACTTGCTTGTGGTGGATCGAGTGCTCCACGTCGGTCTTCGGTTGGTCCACTCGGAGCTGCTGGTGTTCTGCGTACAGCTAGCCGCAATCGGGGCGGCCATTCTCTTCGCTTGGGGCGCTTCGCGACTGATCGAGGAGCCGTTTAAGAGGATGGCATCCCGAATCGCGCTCATCGCTCGCCGAAATCGGCGTCTGAAAACCGCCTGAAAAGAACGGCTTGGAGTCGAATGGGCCGCCCCACCCGCGACAGGCGTCGTTGTTTCGAATCCGGACGCTACCGTCCGCGCCGGTGTCCTATCGCTAAACCCACGAGACCAAATAGTGTGCGTGGAACGAGCTTTGGAGAGTAGAATAGAAGCATGCTGTCCATCTCGGCGTCCAAACGGGAGGACGGAATGGACTGGGCCTCGATTTGGCAAGTCCAGTGGATTCAGCTAAATAGCTGATTTGACATAGCGCGGGAGTAATTCAGTGGTAGAATGCCAGCTTCCCAAGCTGGACGTCGCGGGTTCGAGCCCCGTCTCCCGCTCCAGATTCAACAACTTAGGAAGAACCCACCGGAACCGTTCCTGCGTTTACTGCATTAAAGCCCAAAGAGTCCCACTGGCTCAATTCTCCGGTAGCCCGACTCGGAGCTATCGTCGCCGTCCGCTTCATTGGATCACTTTCTCCAACTTGCGGACGGCTTCCAGTTTCTTGCTGAAATCCGAATTGGCGTACACGTCCATACTGACGCCGAGCCCATGGCCGCGTTGATCGGCCGCCACCTTGTCGTCAACTTTGGCCTGGCGCCGAGGTTTGCATTTGCCCGGCGCATCACCTGAAAAGAAGCCCACCCGAGCGCGATCTTCTCCAGCCGCGGTTGAATGTTCCGGCGCCCGCCGCGCTCGCCGGCCGGGCTCGGCGAAGGGTGCGCGTCGCGGGCATCAAAGACAGCAGCGGGGGCCGAACGGGAGCGGGACAAGACCACGCAAAATCAATAACTTAGATGGATTATTGGACATTACAACGCGCAAATCCGATCCGCTGGACCGGTGAATGACCGGGAGCAAACAAAATCAATAAGTTAGCCGGATTATTGGACATTACAGCACTGAAACCGCATTCCCAAGTCGCAATGAGTTGCTCGGCTTAACAGGCTGCTGTGTCCACACAGCCCTTGCCTGCCCTGAGGCTAAGCGGTGCGGCCCCTGAAAAGGTGCACCACTAAAGCAATCACCGCAATGATTAGCAAAAGGTGAATCAGCCCTCCGGCGACGTGAAAGGCGAAGAATCCAAGCATCCACAGCACCAGCAAAACAACAAACAGAGCGAGAAGCATCAAAACCTCCTTGGCGCGCCAAAACGCACCGCTCCTCAGTGAGCACATATCGGGCCAGTCGTCTTGGGTTGAGCCGAGTCTCCGCCGAGCGGGCGCCGCCGGATCGCCTACCCGCAGATTTTGCCTTTCAAGTGCAAGAGTTGCGTCCAGGTTCGAGTTTGCCAGTCGCGGGCACAGCATATCACGATTGCCGGTTCGCAACCTTCAAACAAATGTGGGCGATGATTACAATACTCGCATGGGGCTGGGCTTGTTGAGCGGTGAGAAGAGCGATCTGGTTCAATACTTGCTCAACCTGACGTTTAGACCCGAGGAAGCAGCGACGTGCGTCTTCTACTGGCAGGCGGACGCTCGCCCTACTGCGGGTGAGCGACAGCAGCAAAGCCCGTGCGGGGTCTTTATCGAAGGAAGGGCGAAAATGTGATCGATGTCGGAGGAACCCTTATCAAGGTGATGGTAACCGGGCAACCGGAACGCGTTTGTGGGTGGCTCTCGCCTCTGGGAGAAGGAGACGAAGCTTGGCCTGGCTAGCTGCTCGCCATGGAGCCGCCGTCCTATAGGGACTTTGGAGCCGTACAAACCGAAAAAGCCAAGGTCTTTCAAGCCACACGCCCTCTCAAGCGCGACGACCTGGTGCGCGGCCAGTATGCTGGCTACCGGAAGGAGCAAGGCGTGGCGAAGAATTCCGACGTCGAAACCTTCTGCGCCATGCGGCTCTTCATTGACTCGTGGCGCTGGGAGGGAGTGCCGTGGCGCCTCCGCTCCGGCAAGCACCTCGCCGAAACCGCGACCGAGGTCCTGGTGGAGCTGAAACCGGCGCCGCAGAGGCTTTTCGCCGACTCAGCGCCGCCCGCCGGCCCGGCCAACTACCTGCGCTTCCGGGTCTCCCCCAACACGGCCGTCGCCATCGCAGCTCGCGTCAAACTCGCCGG
>JBEKPK010000147.1:0-12443 GCA_049520795.1 Bryobacteraceae bacterium | reverse complement strand
CGAACAGGCCCTCTCGGCGCGGGTGGAAGAGATCTCGGTGGTGGTGTCGCCGGGCGACGAGGCGCGCTATGCGCAGGCCGCCGGCAAGCACCTGGGCCGCGTGCGCTTCGTGCCGCAGGCGCGGCGGCTGGGCTACGGGCATGCGGTGTTCTGCGCGCGCGCGGCCGTGAACGGCGAACCGTTTCTGCATTTGGTGGGCGATCATCTTCCGGTGAGCTGCACTCCCACTACCTGCGCGCATCGGGTGGCGGAGCTTGCTTCGGCCGAGGAATGCGCCGTTTCGGCGGTTCAGGTGACGCGCGAGAACCTGCTGCCGCGGTTCGGCGCGGTGGGCGGCCGGCGCGTCCCCGGCCGTCAGGGGCTCTATCGCATCGAGACGGTGGTGGAGAAGCCGACTCCCACCGAGGCCGAGCGGCGCCTCACCACGCCGGGATTGCGCGCCGGCTATTACCTCTGCTTCTTCGGCGTGCACGTGCTCACGCCGGTGGTGATGGACCTGCTCGAGCGCCAGCTTGAGGAGGCGCCGGACGGGCCGATTCTGCTCTCTCCGGCGCTGGCGGAGCTGGCCGCGCGGGAGCAGTATCTGGCCGTGGAGGAGCAGGACCGCCGCTACGATATCGGCGCGCGCTACGGGCTGCTGATCGCGCAGCTCGCCCTGGCGTTGAACGGGCGCGAGCGCGCCGAAGTCCTCGCTCAGCTTGTGGAATTGCTGGCCGCGCGGGATATGGCGGCGGGGAACGGCGCGTGAGCGAGCTGATCGGCGTCATCACCTCCGGCGATCCCTCGGTCCGCAACCGGTCGCTCGATTCGTTCTGCCGAAGCGCCTCGCTCGAACAGCTCGTCGAGGAGTGCCGGGCGCTCGACCGTTTCCGGCGCTCCAGCACGAATCTCTATGAGCGCGTCCGGGCGCTGTTCTTTCTCTACGCCATCCATCGCTTTCATATCCCGCCGCGGGTGGGCCATTCGGGCGCGGGGCACGACCTGATACCGTTCGCGGGATACTCCGACCTGTTGAAGCGCCGCTTCCAGGAGGCGCTCGATATCTTCCTGGCGGCCCAGGCTTCCGGCGGGCCGGGGCCCGCGATTTCGAGCGCGCTGGCCGCGGCGTATCGCGCGCTGGGCTTCCAGACGCTAGCCGACCAGGTTCGGCGCAGCGTGCGCTCCGTGCGCGGAAATCAGTGGATGTTCCGCACCGGCCATCCCGCCGACTATCCGCTGCGCATCCGCCCGGAACTGCTGGCGCGGAGCGAATCCGATCCACTGTTTCCGATTCTGCGTGAGGCCACGCCGGTGCGCATGGACCTCACCCACAGCGGATGGAGCGACATCTTTTTCCTGGGGATGGATTTTCCGGAAGGCGCGCGGGTGCTGAATATCTCCATCGATCTGAGCGTGCGCGGGGCCGGCCAAGTCGCTCCCAAGCCTCCGGTGGAAGCTTGCTTCCGCGTGATCGACCAGCCGGTTCTGCGCTTGGCGAGCGTGGATCTGAAGGCCACCGCCGAAATCTCCACGGTGGCCGAAGTTTTCGATTTCGCCCGCGATTACCTGGGTCTGCTGAAAGCGGCTCTGATTGCTTCCGGAATCGTCCCATCGGGGATGGAAGGCTCCACGCAGCCGCTCTCGGAGTTGCTCACCCAGTTGGTGGGGCGGCCCGGGCACGGCATCGAAATCGTCAGCAAGGTGAACGATATTCCCAAGGGCTCGCGGCTGGCGGTTTCCACCAGCCTGCTGGCGTGCCTCATCGCGGTGTGCATGCGCGCCACCAACCAGATTCACGAGTTGGAAGGCGGGCTCGAGGAAGAGGACCGGCGGCTGGTGGCGGCGCGCGCCATTCTGGGCGAGTGGCTGGCCGGCTCGGGTGGCGGCTGGCAGGATTCCGGCGGCGTTTGGCCGGGCATCAAGCTGATCCATGGCATGCGCGCCGAGGAAGGCGACCCGGAGTTCGGCGTGAGCCGCGGACGCCTGCTGCCGGGGCACCACGTCTTCGGTGAGGACGAGGTCTCGCCCGCCGCCAGGCGCCAATTGCAGGAGAGCCTGGTGCTGGTGCATGGCGGAATGGCGCAAGACGTCGGCCCCATTCTCGAGATGGTGACGGAGAAGTACCTATTGCGCTCGGAAGCCGAGTGGGCCGGGCGGCTGGAGGCCATCGGGGCGCTGGACGAAATGCTGGAGCGGCTCAAGAGCGGCGATATTCGGGCCATCGGCGCGTGCACCGAGCGCAATTTCGACGGCCCCATTCAGACCATCATTCCGTGGGCCGGCAATCTCTACACGGATTCGCTCATCCGGCAGGCCCGCCGCGAAATGGGCCAGGATTTCTGGGGTTTCTGGATGCTGGGCGGCATGTCGGGCGGCGGCATGGGCTTCCTGTTCGCTCCGCGCAGGAAGGCGGAAGCGCAGGAGCGCATGGCGGCCATCATGGGCGAGGCCAAGCGGCGCCTGGAACACGCCGTACCCTTCGCCATGGAGCCTGTGGTGTACGATTTCGCCATCAACGAACGCGGAACCGGAGCGAAGCTGCTGGCGGGCGAGCGCGCGCTGCTGCCGGCGGAGTATTACACCCTGACCACGCCCGCGCTGCTGCGGGGGGAATCGCGGCTGCTCTCGCCGGGACGGCGCGCCGAGCTTGACCGCTTCTCGGCGGCGTGCCGCACGGCGCCCGAGTTCTCCGGCATGGTGCAGCAGTTGTTCGATCACATCCTGCCGCGAGCGCAGACCGGGAAAGGCGCGCTACACGCCAGTCTTGACCGGCTGCTCCAGGATTACGGCTTCGACGCCGTGCACCACGAGCGCATTCAGAGCGATCTGCGCGCCGGCCGCATCGGCCTCGCGCAGAACCGTCTGCCGGCCAACAGCCGGATAGAGGACCCCGATCCGGAGGCGTTGTTCGACGCCACGCGTCCGCTGGCGGCGCGCTACCGCGACCTGGGCCGCGATGCTCTGGCCGCCGGAGCGGTGGCAGTGGTCTCGATGGCGGGAGGGATCGGCAGCCGCTGGACCAAGGGCGCGGGCGTGGTCAAGGCGCTTAACCCGTTCTGCCTTTTGGGCGGAAGACGGCGAAGCTTCATCGAGGTCCACCTGGCGAAGAGCGCGCGCGTGGGCCGCGAGGTGGGAACCCTGCCGCCGCACGTGATCACCACCAGCTATCTCACGCACCAGGCGGTGGAGGAGTATTTACGGGCGGAGGCCAACTACCACTATCCGGGGCCCCTGCTGCTCTCGCCGGGCCGCACCATCGGGCTGCGCATGGTCCCCATGGAGCGCGACCTGAGATTCGCCTGGGAGGAAACCCAGCAGCAGATTCTCGACGAGCAGGCGCAGAAAGTCCGCGAGGGCCTGCACGCCACATTGATCGCGTGGGCCAAACAGATGGGCGAGGGCTCCAATTACACGGACAACCTTCCGTTGCAGTGCCTGCATCCGGTGGGCCACTGGTATGAAATCCCCAACCTGCTGCGCAACGGAGTTCTGGAACGCCTGCTGGCCGAGCGCCCGCAACTGAAGTACCTCATGGTTCATAACGTCGACACCACGGGCGCGGATCTGGACTCGGGGTTGCTGGGATACCATATCGACCAGGGCGCGGCGATTACGGCGGAAGTGATCGAACGGCATATAGAGGACCGCGGCGGCGGCCTGGCGGCGGTGGACGGTTCGCTCCGCCTGGTGGAAGGGATGGCGCTGCCCAACGAAGAAATCGAATCGCGGCTCTCGTTCTACAACAGCGCCACGTACTGGATCGATATCGACCAACTGCTGAGGGTGTTCGGGCTAAAACGCGACGAGCTTCACGATTCCGGGCGAGTGGCCGAAGCGGTGCGCAACCTGGCCGCGCGCATGCCCACGTACATCACGCTGAAGGACGTCAAGAAGCGCTGGGGAAAGGGGCAAGAAGACGTTTTTCCGGTGGCGCAGTTCGAAAAGCTGTGGGGCGATATGACCGCACTGCCGGAATGGAAGCGCCGGTTCGCGCTGGTCCCACGCGCGCGGGGCCAGCAACTAAAGGAGCCGGCGCAGCTCGATGGCTGGCTAAGAGACGGCTCGGCCGCTTACATCGAATCAATTTGCGGGTGGTAGCGCTGGGAAACGTTGGCAGGCGGAAGCGCCTGCCCCACAATTCTGCTAACTCGCTCTACGGCAGCGCTTTCTGAATGGCGGCTTCCACCACCGGAACCATCAGCTTATAGCCCTCTGCGTTGGGGTGCAGTCCATCGGCCGAGATGCTTTCCTTCAGCCAGCCTTTTTCATCCACGAGGGCGGTGAAGTAGTCGGCATAGATGGCTCCCGCTTTGGCCGCGTAGTCCTTCATCCAGGCATTGAGCTTGAGGATGTCGGCCGGCGGCCGCTGATCCGTCTGCCGGGCGCGCATCATTCCGCGGCCGCCGCCGAACATGCCTACGGCGCCGGCGCCACGCCCGCCCGGCTGGTTCTGCTGGGCGCTGAGGAATGGATAATCGCTCACCGGCGTGACTGAGCACAGAATCACTTTGATGCCGTGCACCTGGGCCAGCTCCGTCATGGCCATGAGATTCTCTTCGATCATCTCCGCGGTCTCGGGCCCGGTGTTGTGGGCCACGTCGTTGGTAGCCGCCAGAACCACCATGGCGGCGGGCTTGAGATCGATCACGTCGGGGTACATGCGCACCAGCATCTGCGGGGTGGTCTGGCCGCTAATGCCGCGGTTGACGTACGGCTTGCCGGGGAAGTAGGTGGCCAGGTTCCAACCGATGGTGATGGAATCGCCCATGAAGACCACGCGCCGCGGGTCGGCCGACTGGTTCCTCAACTCGATGTTGGCCGCATGAAACTGGCCAAGCTGGTTCCAGTCCTGAAGCTGGTCGGCGAGCGTCTTGGCGCTGGTGGGCAGACAGCAATTCGATCTCGGCGGGTTGAACTCGTCCACCAACTGGGCCGACGCGGACGCGGCCATCAGCAGAGCGATCCCCGCAAGAAAAAGCAAATTCCGGCGCATGGATTCTTCTCCTCCCGAAGGGTCAATATAGCGTACGGCGCCGGGCGTGCGGGAAGAATGTCGGCAGGATGCCGACATGGCAGGCCGGAGGCCCGCTCTACGGCGCGGCGGATCGGACTTGGCGTCCCGAAGGGTCAATGCGGACTGGTCGGGGAACCCTTCATTCGACCTTGCCGGCGACGATGATGGCCAGGGGCAGATCGCCCAGCTTCACGTTCAGGACCCAGTCGTGATCGCCCTCTTTGGTCACGGCCGGGAACTTGGGATCGGCCGGCGTTTCTAGCGAAAGTACCGCCGGATGCGGCGTGCCGGAAGCGCCGCCGCTCTGCTTCACCAGGGCTTCAAAAGCGGGCGTGGCGTTGGGATCGGGATCGGCGGCGATTGGCGTCATCAAGGCGAAGTCGCGCTGCGGGGCGACGCCCTGATGGGCGCCGTCAACCGGATAGTCGCTGTAGCGCAGGGTGTAGACGCCAGGCTTGATAACCTGGCCGCGGCGATCCGCCCCTTGCGACGGAAAGCGCAGCATCCCGATCAGCGCGCCTTGCGGAATGGCAAAAGAAATGGCGCTATCGGCCGGCTTAGGCCCGCTAGGGAGGGAATTCCGAAACCAGACCTCGCACCAGGGGCCGCTGGGGCCTACGACGCGATAGCCGGGATTCTGAAAGGCTACTGAAGCGTACGCCGAAGGAAGGTCGGGAGGCGCCGGTGAAGCGGCCTCCAATTTGTACTCTTGCGCACAAATGGAAAACGCCGCCAGAATGGCGGCGCAGGCAACCACTACAAAACGTTTGATCATACCATCGGGGGACAAAAAACTTTTGGAGCGGGAGACGGGATTCGAACCCGCGACATCGACCTTGGCAAGGTCGCACTCTACCAACTGAGTTACTCCCGCCCGATGGGAAAGCCTTATTTTCCTTCAGAAACAATACTGGTGTCAAACGTTACGTATAAGTTAATGAAAACAGAAGCCTTATAAACTTGCGGGAAAGTCGCCCGGCTGTGCTAGACTACTGTCTCGGTTGGCGGATTCACACGCATCTGCAATCGAGTGGCGCGGCCAGGAACGGGCCCGCTGACAATTCTCCGGAATTGAGCGCCGATTGATCCCACGCCGTTGTGGAAAAACCTGTGGAAAACGCTTGCGTGGGGTGTCTAAACGCAGATGAATCTCTGGGATCAGATCCGCAACTACCTCCAGCGGAAGGTGAGCGCCGACAGCTTCAATAACTGGTTGAAGAGTACGGAGTTCATCGGTATGGATGGAGGCATGCTATTGGTTTCCGTTCCAGATGGCTCTACCAGGTCGTGGCTTGAAACTGAATATGCCGGTTTGGTGAGAGATGGCATCCACGATCTGCGCCTGCCGATAGACGGGATTGGCTATGAGGTGCGGGCTTCGCGGCCCGCTCAGAATCACGCCGTTTCGAGTGGCGATCCAACCGAGGAGCCGGCCGCTATTCTGCTGAATCCCAAGTTCACGTTTGCGTCTTTTGTAGTGGGCGCTTGCAACCAGTTCGCGCATGCGGCCGCGCGCTCCGTGGCCACCCAACCCGCGCGGAGTTACAACCCGCTGTTCCTGTATGGCGGCGTGGGAATGGGAAAAACCCACCTGATGCACGCCATCGGGCGGGAGTTGATGGACCGCTTCAGCTCTATGCGGGTGATCTACACGTCGAGCGAGCGATTCATGAATGAAATGATTGCGTGCATACGCACGGAGCGGATGGACCAATTTCGCACGCGCTTTCGCGAGGCCGATGTCCTCCTGGTGGACGATATCCAGTTGCTGGGCAATAAAGAGCGCACGCAAGAGGAACTGTTCCACACCTTCAATGAACTGCACGATCATCAGAAGCAAATCGTCATATCGAGCGATTCCCCGCCGAAAGACATACCCGGATTGCAGGAACGCCTGCGCTCGCGATTCGAGTGGGGCCTGATGGCCGACATCCAGCCGCCGGACCTGGAAACAAAGATGGCCATTCTGGACAAGAAGGCCGAAGCCGAGCGTATCACGCTGCCGGACGATGTTCGCTCGTTCATGGCCTCCAAAACCAAGTCGAACGTGCGCGAACTCGAAGGCGCGCTCATCAAGTTGATAGCCTATTCTTCGCTCACCGGGACATCCATCAACCTGCAGATGGCCCAGCAGGTATTGAAGCACCTGGTACACGTTCAGGATCGTAGAATCACCATGGATACAATACAAAAGGCGGTTGCCGAGCGTTTCCAAATCAAGCAGTCGCAGCTCAAGGAAAAAAGCAACACCAGAAAAGTGGTCTACCCGCGACAAGTGGCCATGTACCTGGCCAAGGAGCTTACCAATGCTTCCCTGCCCGAGATTGGCAGAGCCTTTGGCGGCAAGCACCACACCACCGTCCTTCATTCCATAAACAAAATCGACCAAACACGTCAGATTGATCCTGATTTAAACAGGATGATCCACAGCTTAATGGACTCATTGCAGTGAACTTAACTATCTTTTCCACATTCATTTTGCGAAGCTCTTTAGGGAAAATGTGTAAAACTGCGATCGAAGGCCGGTCTTGCCAACCAGCCATACCCTTGTTTCACAAGTTCTGGTGGCGGAAAGTGGCTGAATTTAGTATAATTTAGGTGGTCTTCAACAGTTTGCACAGGCCCTATTAATACGGTTCTTATAGTACTTACTTGTACATCAAGACAATAGGAGCTAAGGTCCTATGGAATTCACCGTCAGCAAAGCCGATCTAGTACGCGAGTTGAGTCTGTCGCAAGGCGTGGTAGAGAAGAAGACGACCATCCCAATACTGTCCAATGTGCTTTTGGAGGCAGCGGACGATCGAGTCACGCTGACGGCTACGGATCTCGAGTTGGGAATTCGCTGCTCCTGCCCGGCGCGCGTGAAGAAGGAAGGCGCGGGAACTATTCCTGCCCGCAAATTGCTGGACTACGTTCGCCTGCTTCCCGAGGGCGACGTGAACATGAAGCTGTTGGAGAACCAGTGGGCCAGTATTACTTGCGGGCGCTCGCGGACGAGAATTGCGGGGATGTCGCGCGAAAGCTTTCCGGAATTGCCGCAGCCGCCGGAGAAGATCGCCGAGATCCCCATGAAAACGCTGGCTTCCATGATTGCACGCACCTCCTTTGCGATCTCGATGGAGGAATCGCGCTTTACGCTCAATGGGGCCCTTCTGCTGATACGGCCGGAGGGTCTTATCATGGTAGCTACCGACGGACATCGCCTAGCCTTCGTGCAGGCCAAGCCGGAAAACAGCGGAACGCTGGATAAGCCGTTTCGCGCGCTGGTTCCAAAGAAGGCCATGGCGGAGTTGGCAAAACTGGCGGACGAAGCGGGCGATGACGCCACGGCTGTTTTCTCCGGCGACGACAACCATTTGTTCTTTCAGGTGGGCCACCGTTTGCTCATCACCCGAAAGCTCACGGGAAACTTTCCCGACTACGAGCGCGTGCTGCCCAAGGATCATACCCTGGTAGCGACATTGCAAAAAGACGAGATTCGGTCCGCCATCGAGCGCGTAGCCCAATTCGCCGACGAGCGTTCGCGCGCTATTCGCGTGCAGTTCGCCACCGGCGAAGTGCGCATTTTCTCATCTTCGATGGAGACCGGTGAAAGCGAGGAGACGGTTTCCAGTGAGTATACGGGACCGGACCTTGAAATCGGCTTCAATGCCCAGTACCTTCTCGATTTTCTGCGCGCCATCCCTCAAGAGCGGGTCGCCTTCGAGCTGAAAGATCAGAAAAGCGCCGGCGAAATGCGGCCGGAGGCTGAAAGCGTACCGGATCAGTACCGCTACGTAGTCATGCCCATGAGGATCTGAAGCGCCTGCTCGGCGGGATAGCGGACTTCATGGAAAGGCCCGCGTGGAATCGCAAAGCCGGCAAGCGGGTTTGAACCAGAGGAATATGTCAAACGATGTAAATCAAAGCCCGAACGGCGGGGGAGTCTACGATTCAACCAGTATTAAGGTGCTGGAAGGCCTGGAAGCCGTGCGCCTGCGGCCGGCCATGTACATCGGTTCGACGGGCGAGATGGGACTTCACCACCTGGTCTATGAAGTGGTGGACAACTCGGTGGACGAAGCCCTGGCAGGTTACGCAACCGAGGTCAGCGTGACCATTCACGACGACAATTCCGTGACCGTAATCGATAACGGTCGCGGCATCCCGGTAGATCTGCACGAAGAGGAAGGCGTCTCTGCGGCTCAGGTGGTGATGACCAAGCTGCATGCCGGCGGCAAGTTCGATACAAAGAGCTACAAGGTATCCGGCGGTTTGCACGGAGTAGGCGTGAGCTGCGTGAACGCGCTTTCCGAGAGGCTGGAGCTCGAAATCTGGCGCGAAGGGTACACTTGGCAGCAGGAGTACGCGTGCGGCGTACCCAAAGCGCCGCTGGCGAAGGCTGGAAGAGCGGGCCGCAAGACCGGCACGCGCGTCACCTTCAAACCCGACGTCACCATTCTCCAGGAAACTGTATTCAATTACGACACGCTGGCCACGCGCCTGCGGCAGTTGGCGTTTCTGAACAAGGGTCTCAAGATCACCCTGACCGACGAACGAGTGGATCCCGAGAAGACCACCGAGTTTGTATACTCGGGAGGCATCGCGGAGTTCATCAAGCTGCTCAACCGCGGGAAAACGGTGCTGCACGACAAGCCCATCCATTTCGAAGCCGACCGCGATCTGCCCAACAACGCCGGCACGCTGACCATGGAGGTGGCGCTCCAGTACAACGACGGCTACTCGGAGAACATCAGCAGCTTCGCGAACAACATCAACACCGTGGATGGCGGCACGCACCTGACGGGATTCCGCACCGCCCTCACGCGCACCATCAACGCGTTCGGCCAGGAACAGGGGCTTTTTAAGGACGTGAAAGAGAACCTCACCGGAGACGACGTTCGGGAGGGTCTAACCGCGGTGGTGAGCGTCAAGGTGCCGCAACCGCAGTTCGAGGGGCAGACCAAGGGCAAGCTCAACAGCGACATCGCCGGGTACATGACCCAGTTCGTCAATGAGAAGCTGGGCGAGTACTTCGACAAGAACGCGACCGTGGGCCGCAAGATCGTCGGCAAGGCCATCGAGGCCTCGCGCGCCCGCGAGGCGGCGCGCAAGGCGCGCGATCTGACGCGCCGCAAGGGGGCCCTAGAATCGGGCGGCATGCCGCACAAGCTGGCGGACTGCCAGGAGCGCGACCCGGAGCGCTGCGAGCTGTTCCTGGTGGAGGGCGAATCGGCGGGCGGAACGGCCAAGCAGGGCCGCGACCGGCGCTTCCAGGCCATCCTGCCTCTCAAGGGCAAGATCCTGAACGTGGAGAAGGCGCGCTACGACAAGATGCTGGGCCACGAGGAAATCCGCGCTTTGATCACGGCGCTGGGCACGGGCATCGGCAAGGACGATTTCGACGCCACCAAGGTGCGCTACGGCAAGATCATCATCATGACCGACGCGGACGTGGATGGTTCCCACATCCGCACCCTGCTGCTGACGTTTTTTTTCCGGCACATGACGGAGCTGATTATGCGGGAGCGGGTGTTCATCGCCCAGCCGCCGCTATACCGTATCAAGAAGGGCCGCAGCGAGAAGTACATCAAGGACGAGAAGGAATTCACCAAGGAGATCATGCGCCGGGCGACCGAGAACCTGACGCTCGAGATCCACTCCAACGGCGGCGGCGCCCGCGCGACGCTCGAGGGCCCCGAGCTGCGCGCGTTCCTGCTCAGCCTGGACGAGTACCAGCAGATGTTCCACAAAGTCGAGCGGCGCCTGCGCGATCCGCGGGTGGTGGAGACGCTGGCCGCGACCGAGCTGCACGTGGATCACAAGACCGATTTTCAGGAAGCCGTCAATTTGCAGCCGGTGCTGGAAACCCTCAAAGCGCTGGGCCTCAACCCGGAGATGCGGCGCGACGAAGAACACTCGTCCTACGCGGTGGTGTTCCACGATTCCACCAACGCCGAACGGTCCATAGGCCTGGCCCTGGCCGCTCAGCCCGAGTACAAACGCTTCCGCACGCTGGCGCGGACCATCTCCCGCCACAACGATCCGCCGTTCATGGTGGTAAAGAACGAGCATCGCCAGGGGCAGCCGAACTGGCGCGAGCTGCTGGAGTACGTCAAGAACGAAGGCAAGAAGGACGCCTCGGTGCAGCGCTATAAAGGGCTGGGCGAGATGAACTCCGAGCAACTGGCGGAGACCACCATGAACCCGGACAAGCGGACCCTGCTGCAGGTGCGGCTGGAGGATGCCGCCGAGAGCGAGATCATCTTCTCGACGCTGATGGGCGAAGACGTGGAGAGCCGGCGGAAATTCATCGAAGATAACGCGCTGGATGTGAAGAACCTGGATATCTAGCGGCAGGCCTCCGCCGCTTCCCGCACATCTTCCAGCACCCTCTCCATGTCCTCTCTCGTGGTGCGGTAGTTCAGCACACACCCCCGCAGCGCGAACCGGCCGCGGACCGTGGCGTTCGAAAGATACGTGCTCCCGGCCCGCTGCAGCGCCACCAGGACGCGCTCATTGAGTGCGTCGAGGTCTCCCGCAAACCCCTTGGGGACGTAGCGGAAACAGAAGATCGAGAGCTCCACCGGGGCCAGCATTTCGAAATCCCCGCTGGCCTTCACCAGCTCCTCGAAATATTTGGCGCAGGCGATATTCTCCTCGATGGCCCGGCCCAGCCGCTCGGCGCCGGCGTACTTGATCAGCAGCCAGAGATCCAGCGCGCGGAACGGCCGGGTGAGCTCCGGACCGTAGTCCCAAAACGCGAAGGCCTCATCGCGCTCCAGTCCGATGGTGCGGGTGTAATCGGCGCCGTGGCTGAAGGCGGCGCGCGCGGCGGCCGGGTCCTTGTACAGCACGCAGCCGCAGCCTACCGGGAGGTAGAGCCACTTGTGCGGGTCCAGCGTGACGGAATCCGCTTCGGCAATACCGGCGAAGAAATGGCGGGCGGAGGGCGCCAGCGCCGCGAAGCCTCCATAAGCGGCGTCGACATGCAGCCAGAGATCGTGGCGGCGGGAGAAATCGGCCAGGTCGGCCAGGGGATCGAAGGCGCCCGTAGCCGTGGTTCCGGCGTTGGCCACGACGCAGAAGGGAAGATGGCCGCGAGCGAGATCGGCTTCCACCGTGCGCTCCAGGTCCGCCAGATCCATGCGCAGCCGGTCGTCGGTTTTCACCGCTCGCACACTGGATTCACCCAGCCCCAGCATGCCGGCGGCCTTGGCAATCGAGAAGTGGCATTCTTCCGAGACATAGACGCACATGCGGCGGTCCATGGCGCGGAGGCCGTCGCGGACCACATCCACCGGCGCCTTGGCGCTGCGAGCGGCGCCCAAGGCCGCGAAATTCGCCATGGATCCGCCGCTGGTCAGCAGGCCGGCGGCTCCGGCGGGGTAGCCCAGCATCTCCTTGAGCCAATCGATGGTCAAGTGCTCCAGGTCGGCCCCGGAGGGCGCCGACCGCCAGGGTGTGA
>JBEKPK010000146.1:0-12486 GCA_049520795.1 Bryobacteraceae bacterium | reverse complement strand
CACTGTGAAAATCGGCGACGCCGCCGAGATCCGCCTGAATGCCTATCCCGATCGCAAATTCCAGGGAAAGGTGAGCAATATCGGCTCGATTCTCGATCCCAACATCCGCACGGCCAAGGTCCGAATCGAAGTTCAGAATCCGGGAATCATGCGCCTGGGCATGTTCGTGAGCGCCACCTTCCGCGGCCAAACCAGGGAAATGCACACCATTGTCCCGGCGTCCGCCATTCTGCACATGCACGATCGCGATTTTGTCTACGTTCCCGCGCCCGATAAGAAGTTTCGCCGCGTGGAGGTGGTCGGCGGCGACCTCTTGACCGACAATGTGAACCTGCAAGAGGTCAAGTCGGGGCTCCAGCCGGGACAACAAGTGGTTACGAACGCGCTGGTCTTAGACCACGTGCTCGCTCAATGACGTTGGGGGTTAAAAGCGACATCTAAGACGCTAATGAAACAGGGAAACAGCACATGATTCGCGCTCTTGTAGACTTTGCTCTTAACAACAAGTTCGTGGTGTTGGCCATTGCCATCTTGTTGGCCGGCTGGGGGGCTATCTCGTTTCACGAGCTGCCGGTGGAAGCTTATCCCGACATCGCCGACAACTATGTGACGGTGATTACCCAATGGGCCGGACGTTCCGCCGAGGAAGTGGAACAGCAGGTGACGATTCCGATCGAGATTCAAATGGCCGGAATGCCGCACATGACCTTTCTGCGCTCCGAGTCGATTTTCGGCTTGTCGTTCGTCATTATGATCTTCGACGACAGCTCCGTTAACGATTGGAACCGCCAGAAGGTGCTGGAACGGTTGACCCAGGTCAATCTTCCCAATGGACAGAACCTGCAGCCTCAGATCGGCACGGACTGGAGCACCACCGGCCAAATCTATTGGTACACGCTGAGAAGTACAAATCCCCGGTACGACCTCATGGAGTTACGGTCGCTCGAAGACTGGGTTCTTCTCAAGCAGTTCAAATCCGTCCCCAACGTGGTGGATGTTTCCGACTTCGGCGGCACGGTGAAAGAGTACCAGGTGCGCGTGGACCCGAGCAAGCTGGTGTCTTATGGACTGAGCATCGGCCAGGTGGAGCAGCAGCTTGCCAACAACAACATCAATGCCGGCGGCAGCTTCGTCGAGGAAGGCATGCAGCAGATGAATGTGCGGGCGCTGGGGCTTTTCGGCACCGTGCACGACATCGAGCAGACCATGCTGAAGACCCAGAATGGCACGGCCCTCCGGGTCAAAGACATCGCGGACGTCGTCCAGGGACCCAAAATCCGGTTGGGCCACATGGCCAGGGCCAACCACATGGAAGACGGGCGCATCATCGACGAGCCGGATGTCATCCAGGGCGGGGTGCTGATGCGCAAAGGCGCCGAGGAGGAACCCACCCTCGAGGCCATTCACAAGAAAGTCTACGAGCTGAACCACGGCATCCTGCCCCCGGGCGTGGAAGTAGTGCCCATGCTCGATCGCAGCGATCTGCTGCATTTCACCCTGCACACGGTAATGCATAACCTGACCGAGGGCATGATTCTGGTCAGCGTCATCCTATTCCTGTTTCTTCTCAATGTTCGCGCCGCTCTCATCGTCGCGCTCACCATTCCGTTCTCTCTACTGTTCGCCTCGATCTGGCTCGATTTGAGCCACATCCCGGCCAATCTTCTCTCCCTGGGCGCACTCGATTTCGGAATGGTGGTGGATGGCGCGGTGGTCATGGTGGAGAACATCATCCGGCACTTGACCAAGGACCGCAGCGCCCCCAATGGACCTCCGAAGACCATTGCGGAGATCATCCGCGAGGCCTGCCACGAAGTCCAACGGCCGGTCTTTTACGCCATCGCCATCATCATCACCGCCTATCTGCCGATCTTCACGCTGCAACGCGTGGAGGGCCGGTTATTCAGGCCCATGGCGTGGACTGTGGCCCTGGCGCTTCTCGGCGCCATGACATTTTCGATTCTCATCGCGCCTGTGCTGTCAGCCATCTTTTTCCGCAAGGGGGTTCGGGAACGGCGCAACCTGGTCATGGATTTCCTGGCGGAAAAGTACCGCGTGCGGCTGCGCTGGGCCGTTCGACATCGCTGGATTGTTTTTTGCGTTGCCGTGATTTCCCTGGCGGGCACAATCTATCTGGGCTTTGGCGGCGTTATTGGCGCGGAGTTTTTGCCGCATTTGGATGAAGGCGCGATTTGGGCGCGCGGTACTCTGGCGAATAGCACCAGTCTTTCCGAGGGTGAGAAATTCGCCGCCGAGGGCCGCTATGTTCTTGCATCTTTCCCGGAGGTGAAAACAGTCGTGTCGCAGGCCGGCCGTCCGGATGACGGTACCGACACGGGGGGATTCGGCAACACCGAGTATTTCGTCGACTTGAAGCATCACGACCAATGGCGACCCGCATTTCACAAAAACAAAGAGGAACTGATCGCCGCCATGAACCGCGCGCTGGAAAAATACCCGGGGGCGATCTGGAACTTCTCGCAGCCCATTGAAGACAACGTGGGAGAGACGCTCACCGGCACCAAGGGTTCGCTGGCGCTCAAGATTTTCGGGGATGACTTGAAGGTGCTCGAGCAGAAGGGCGAAGAAGTCACGACTGTCATGTCGGGCATCGCGGGCATGCACGACGTCAAGCTGTTACGCGATTTCGGCCAGCCAAATCTCGACTTGACCATCGATCGCCGCCAGGCGGCCCGTTTTGGAATCAACGTCACGGACATACAAGACGCCGTTCAGACGGCCGTGGGCGGCAACGCGGTGAGCCAGGTGCTGATCGGCGAGCAGCGGTACGACGTGGTGGTGCGCTACCAGGCGCCCTATCGCAATACCGAGCAGGCCATCGCCAAGGTCCGCCTGCTTTCCCCTTCCGGAGAGCGGGTCTCCCTGGCCCAGTTGACTCACGTGGAGGTCAAGGACGGGGCATACGACATCTTCCGGGAGGGCAACAGCCGCTACGTAGCGGTGACTTTCAATGTGAGAGGCAGGGACCTGGGGACCACGGTGGAAGAGGCGATCAAGAAAATCGGCGAAAAAGTGAAGCTGCCGGCCGGCTACACCATCGGCTGGTCGGGCGAATATGAGAGCGAAAAGAGGGCTGAAGCGCGGCTGGCTGTTGTCGTGCCGTTGACCGTCCTGGTTATCTTCATCATTCTCTATACCATGTTTCGCTCGTACAAATGGGCGCTGTTGATTCTGCTGAACGTCGGCATGGCCCGGATAGGCGGCCTGCTGGCTCTGGTGGTCACGGGAACTTACCTCAGCGTCTCATCGGGCGTCGGCATGTTGGCGCTTTTCGGCGTCTCGGTGCAAACCGGCGTCATCATGCTGGAGTACATTAACCAGCTCCGCGCCAGGGGGCACTCGATTGAGGATGCCGCGGTGGACGGCGCTGTCCGCAGGCTTCGTCCCATCATGATGACCATGCTGGTGGCCACGCTGGGGCTCCTGCCGGCGGCGCTGTCGCACGATATCGGATCCGATTCGCAGCGGCCTTTCGCGATTGTCATCGTAGGCGGCCTGATTTCCGATTTGCTGCTGAGCATTGTTCTACTGCCTACTTTTTATGTCTGGATCGCCCGCGACGGCGATCAACTTCCGGCGCCGGAGCATTCTAACGGCTTATGAGAACTAAGCGCGCAGTTTTGCCTATGAGAAAGATCCGGGTTATTTGGGCGGCCGCTCGAGTGTTCGGCAGCCTGCTGCTGGCGGAATCGGCGTTCGCGCAGCAGGCGCCTGTCACTGTTACGCTGGAGCAAGCCATTCAAATGGCGCTCCAGCACAACCACACCTTGCAGGCCGCGCGGACCACCATCCAACAGAACCAGGCCGCGGAAATAACCGCCAACCTGCGCCCGAATCCGACGTTCTTCACCGACTGGGAATACCTGCCGCTCTTTACCCGCCAGCAAGGTGTTTCCGTGGCGGACTACCTCCAGAATTCAACGGAGGGCGACATGGGTCTGAGTTATCTCATTGAACGTGGCCACCAACGGGCGCGCCGTCTGCAGGCAGCCAGGGACATAACCGCCGTGACGCGCTCGCAGGTAGCCGATAACGAGCGCGGCGTTACGGCCCAGGTGGGCGCCCTCTTTATCAATGCCCAGCTTGCGCAATCCACTCTCGAACTCGCGCAATTGGATCTGAAAAGCTTTCAGCAGACGGTCGACATCGGCGACGTCCAATTCAAGGATGGCGCCATGAGCGAGAACGACCACCTACAGCTCACGCTCCAGTTGCTGCAGTTTCAAGAGGACCTCCAACAGGCACTACTTGCCAAGGCCCAGGCGCTGTCAGATCTTCGCCAACAATTAGGTTACGAGTCGGTGCCCGCAAACTACGATGTCGCCGGCGAGTTCGAATACAAGCCGCTGGCCGTCACCATCGACGAATTGCAGGCGAAAGCCCTTCAGAATCGTCCGGACCTGCGCGCGGCGGTGTTGGGCGTTACCGCCGCCAACAGCCAATATGCGCTAGCCAAAGCCAATGGGAAGCAGGATCCCACCGTCTCGGCCAATTACTCGCACGCCAACGGCGTCAGCGGCGTCACCTGGTCGTTCAGTATTCCGCTGGCGATCTTCGACCGGAACCAGGGCAACATTGCGCAGACGCGCATTGCCATCCGGCAAATGGAGGAACAGCGGAAAGCGGCCAATGGGCAGGTGCTGACGGACGTGAGGGACGCCTACGAGGGGCTCCAGGAGGCCGCTCAAATAGCCCAACTCTTGAGAAACACCTATCTCGATATGGCCCGGCGGGGCCGCGATATCAGCGAATACGCGTACCGGCGAGGCGCCATAGCGCTGCTGGATTTCCTGAACGCCGAGCGGACCTACCGCCAGACCGAACTCGCCTACCGTCAAGCGGTGGCGGCTTACCTGGCGGCATTGGAGCAACTTCGCCAGGCGGTGGGAACCAGGGACCTGCTCTGATCCCGGCCACGGCGTCCGTTTGCCACGCCGTAGAATGACTTTATGACAAGACAAGAGGTTCGCGCGCGTATCGAGGAAATCGGCATCATCCCGGCGATACGCGTATCCACCGCCGAGGACGCCTTGTTTGCCGCGGAAGCGGTCAGCGAGAGCGCCATTCCCATTGTCGAAGTGACCATGACCGTTCCGGGCGCCGTCGAGGTCATTCGCGAATTGACGCGCCATCACCCCGACGTTCTGGTGGGCGCCGGCACGTTGTTTCGCGTGGACACTGCGCGCCGGTGCCTGGATGCGGGAGCGGCCTTCCTGACCATGCCTGGGCTCGATCTCGAGATCGTTAACTTTGCGCTGGGGCGCGACGTGGTGGTTTTCCCGGGCGCCCTGACGCCCAGCGAGGTCTTCGCCGCCTGGAAGACTGGCTGCGATTTCGTGAAGGTCTTTCCGTGCTTTGCGAACGGCGGCCCCAGGTACATACAGGCTCTCAAGGGGCCTTTTTCGGAAGTCCCGCTGATTGCTACCGGCGGTGTGAATCAAACGAACGCAGTGGATTTCATTCGCGCGGGGGCGGTGGCGCTGGGCATCGGGCGGGACTTGATTCACCAGGATGCGATCCGGCGTCGGGAGCGGGGCTGGATCACCGAACTGGCGCGGCGGTACAGGAAGATGGTGGCCGAGGCGCGCAGTATACACAAGGAGGCCGGCTTATGACGCGCAAACTCGCCGCGATCCTGTTCGGACTGAGCGTGATGGGCGCCGCGACCCCGGTGTTCGCGGGGCCTGAACAGTCGTTTGAAGTAACCAGCACGGAGCGGGTGAGCTTTTCGCCCGGCGGCACGATTATTCTGAACAATTCGTACGGCTATCTGACCGTGGAAGGTTGGGATGAGCCGGAGGTCGAAATCACTGTGACTAAGTCGACCAATCGTTTCTACCAACCCGACCAGAAGGAGAAGGCGGAGATGCACTTCGATGAGATCCGCGTGGCCGCCGAACGGCGGTCCGATAAGGAATTGGCGATTTCGACGACGCTGCCTGTGCGCCATGGCTTCCCGGCCTCGGTTCTTCCTTCGCGCCGCATCGTCGTCACCATGCCGAAGACCAGCAAGCGCGGCGTCACGGTTGAATACACAGTCCATGTGCCCCGCGACTCGCGCGTGGTAGTTCATCAAGACAATGGCTACGTATGGGTGAGCGACGTGACGGGAGACATCTCGGTGGATAGCCACACTGGCGACATGATCGTGATGCTGCCGGATCCGGGTCCATACTCGATCGACGCTAGGACCAGGATGGGCAGTGTTTCTTCCGATTTTACGGGCCAGGGCCACAAGCAATTTCTGGTTGGTTCTCAATTCGTTCACGCAACTCAGGCTCAGTCACGGCGGATCTTACTGCGCATGGGTCGCGGAAACATCACCATCAAGAGCGGCCCGCCATCCGGCCCTTTCTGGAAAAACTGACCTCGGCGCCATTGCAAAAAGGGCGCGAGCAGGAGCGGGAAATGACTGGCTTGACCTTGTTCGGACTGTTGGCGGTGACGCTGATGCTGGTTTTCTATGCCCTGGAGAAGCGAAGCCACTGGTTTATTCTGGCGTTCTCGGGCTCTTGCGTGCTGGCTTCAGCCTATGGCTTCATGCAGGGCGCCTGGCCATTCGGCCTGGTCGAGGGTGTATGGTCGGTTGTCGCGCTGCGCCGCTGGTGGCGCGAAAGACGCGCCGCTAACGGGTAAACCAGCCTTGTGGGACAGACAATCCTCTTTCGTCGTCTGTCATGAAGGTGGGACAGACCATCGGTTTTTGTGGTTTGGTGGGATGGGCCTTCGGCCCGTGGAATTTCATGGAAATCCGACCAGTGGGCAGGCGGAACCGCCTGCCCCACCGGGCCGGAGTTGGTGGGGCAGGCGGCTCCGCCTGCCTTTTCAACTCTGTCATGCCTCGGGCCGGAGTCAAGCGCGGGCTGGGCGACAGACGACAAAAACCGATCGTCTGCCCCACTCAGGAGCCTGGCGCTCCCATGGAGCGCACGTTTCTATCCACCGGCTCCAGTTCCGCGATCTCCACGCCCAGAGGCGCGGTCTTGAGGTCCGCGAAGCGGCGCGCGCTCACCATCACGCGGCCTTCGAAGGAGCCCACCGCGCCGTTATACGCCTCCACGGCGCGCTCCAGACCCTTGCCCACTTTGTTCCAGTGGTCGCTCATGTCGGAAAGGCGTTTGAACAGCTCCTTTCCGAGCGCGCTGATTTCGGCGGCGTTTTCCGCCAGCCTCTCCTGCCGCCAGCCGTAGGCCACGGCGCGCAGCAGCGCGATCAGCGTGGTGGGCGTGGCCAGGATGATGTTCTGTTCCACGCCGCACTCGATCAGCGAAGGGTCGCTTTCGAGCGCCGCGCTGAAGAAGCACTCGCCGGGCAGGAACAGGACGGCGAACTCGGGGGCGCGGTCGAACTGTTCCCAGTAAGACTTGCGGCCCAGAGCGGCGATATGCGCGCGCACCTGGCGGGCGTGGTCGGCCAGGCGACCCTGGCGGAGCGAGTCGTTTCCGGCTTCGAGCGATTCCAGATATCCGCCCAGCGGCGTCTTGGCATCCACCACAATGGTCTTACCGGCGGGCAGGCGAACCAGCATGTCGGGCCGCAGGCGGCCTTCCTCGGAGGAGGCCACCGGCTGCGTCAGGAAGTCGCAGTACTCCAACATGCCGGCCATCTCCACCACGCGGCGCAACTGCATCTCTCCCCAGCGCCCGCGCACGCTCGGCGAGCGCAGGGCCGTCACCAGTTTGCCCGTCTCGGAGCGAAGCTGCGATTGCGTTTCCATCAGCCCGCGCACCTGCTCGGTCAAGGCCGCGTAGGCCCCCGCGCGGGATTTCTCCAGCTCCTGAATCCGGCCGTCCATGCGGTCGAGGGAAGTGCGCACCGGGGCCACCAGCTCGCCGATGGCCTGCCGGCGCTGTTCGAGGTCGCCGCGCGCGGCTTCATGCGTTTCGGCGAAGGCGGAGCGCGCCACCTCCAGAAACGCCTGATTGTTGCGGGCCAGCGCATCCGCGGAGAGCGCCTTGAAGGCCGTTTCGGTTTCCCGCCGCCGCAGGCGGAATACCGTCCAGGCCAGCAGGAATCCGGCAATAAAACAGAGGACCGGGAGAATGTTTTGCATTGGAACCATTATCGCGCCGGCGCGGGCGCCCTGGCTGCGCTAAGCTGGCGGCATGGAGAACATCGTGTCGAAGGCGGGCAGGTGGGCCGTTCTGGCCTGCGGGGCCCTCTTGTTAGCGGCCCCCCAGAGCGACCGCGAATTGAGCGGCGGGGCGCGCGCGGCCATCGAACGGGCGGTGCTCGAAGCCAACGCCCAGGCCACGCGGGCCGGCCAGGCGCGCGACGTGGACGCGCTCTTCGGTTACATGCTCGATACCGACAAGGGCTCGGTGGCGCAGAACGGCGTGATTCTGCGGACCCGCCAGGACGCCAAGGAACAGGTCAGCCGCGGCATGCAGGGCCTGCGCAGCATCGAATACCACTGGCGCAACCAGTACGTCACGGTTCTATCGCCCACCATAGCGCTGCTGGTAGGCGAAGGCGAGACCACCGCTACCATCGACGATGGGTCCACGTTCACCACTCCGTTCGCCCAGACCGATGTCTTCGTGCTCACTGAGGGGCAGTGGAAGATTCTGCATGCTCACCGGTCGTCGCCGGTGCGCTGACGCGGTCAGTTCAAGTAGGCTGAGCCGGTTTCCGCCGGTTCCGGGACCGGCCAGTAGGGCATGGCAAAATCGGCGGTTGAATCCGCCGGGGCGGCCGCGTTGCACGCCGCGATCCACTCGGCGGCGTCCGCCGCGACGTCGAATTCGATCTCCGCGGTCCGGCCGTCCTCGGCCCACCACCGCTCGCTTGTCCGCGTGAACTCCAAGGCATCGTCGCAGCCCGGAGCGGCTGCGCGAACCCGGGGCCCTATCGTCGCGAGAAGCATGGCCGCCTGGACCGTCGTGTCGGAGTATCGAATCAGGATCCGCATGACCTAATGATGCGCCAGCCGGAGAAAATGATCCAGGTCCAGTGGTAACAAAGAAACGCGTAGTCCGTCACAGAGCGCACGTACCATAACTTAAGTTAAGCCAGCCGCGCTTCCACCCCGTGCTCGCGCAGCAGGTTCTGGTATTCCGCGCCCAGGGCGCCATCCGAAACCACGATATGGGCCGCTTCCAGCGGCGCTACGTTGATCAGGGCCGCCCGGCCGAACTTGGTGTGGTCGGCTGCAATCACCACCTTGCGCGCCGCCGCGATCATCTTCAGTTCGTGGCTTACCACCAGCGTGTTGTTGTTGCTGAAGCCGGCCTCGGTGACGCCGCCTATGCCCATGATCAGGACGTCGGCGGCCACCCCCGCCAGCATCTGCTCGCACAGCGGCCCCATCATCATGCGCAGGCGGGGGTAAAGATAACCTCCCGTCAGGGTCACTTCTATCTGGCGCGAATCGTGGAACACCTCGGCGATGGGCAGCGAATTGGTGATCACGCGCAGCGAGTGGTTCTTGAGCGAGCGCGCCACCGCCGCCACCGTGGAGCCGCCCGCCAGAATCACCGTCTGTCCGTCTTCCACCAGACCGGCGGCCACCGCCGCGATGCGCCGTTTTTCCTCCGCCATGCGCCGGCTCTGCCACTCGAAATCCTGGTCGGCGGCGCGCGCTTCCACGGCCATGGCGCCGCCGTAGACCCGCTTCAAAACGCCATCTCTTTCGAGTGCGATCAGGTCGCGGCGCAGCGACGATTCCGACGCGTCGAGGTCCCGGCGGAGCGTCTCCAGATCCACAAACTCGCGGGACTCCAGAAGTTCGCGAATCTTGATCTGTCGGCCGGCCGCTTTCATTTCTTCTTGGCTTCGATCGACGCCATCACGGCGTTGGTGACGCCCTGAACGATGGTCTCCATCTCTTCGGCCGTCACGGACGGCTCCGCCGAGCCGAGCGTGCAGGCGTTGGGGGCCACAGTGATTGCGCCGGGCTCGGGCAGGTCGCAAAGCCTGCACTCTTGCATGCCCGTGCGCACGTCCGGCAAACCCATGCGCTGCTTGATGGCCAGCAGGTCGGCGGTTTTTTCGGATGGAATGAAAGAGAGCGGCGCGCCCAGTTGAGAGGCCAGCATGAGCGTCCAGCAGTACGTATCCACCACCTCGGCGTACCATTCCGCGTGCGTCACGCTATCCGCCCAGCACACAATTCCGTGATTGGCCAGCAGCACCGTGTTATGCGTCTTCACGAAGGGCAGCACGGTCTCGGCGAACTTCTGCGTGCCCGGCGTTTCATAAGGCGAAAGCGCCACGCGGCCGACAAACACCTCGTATTCCGGAATCACGCAGCTAGGAGGGACACGGCCGGTTATGGCGTAGGCCGTGGCATGCGCCGGGTGGCAGTGCACCACCGCCTTGGCTTCCGGAACCGACTTGTAAATCTCCAGGTGGAGGAGGATTTCGCTGGTGCGCGCGCGGCCGCCCGCAAGCTGGTTTCCGCTCAAATCCACCAGGCACATATCGCCCGGCTTCAGATCCGCCTTGCTGACCAGGGTGGGCGTGCAGATCACCGCCTCAGCGGTGAGACGGCAGGAGATGTTGCCGCCGTTGCCGTCCACATACTGGCGCAGCCACAGCTTGCGGCCGACTTCGATGATTTCGGCTTTGATCGCTTCCGCCCCGGGAGAATGGAAAAGGCGCTCCCAATCGCCCGTAGGCACCTCCGTGTTCGCCGGCGCCGCCCCTTCGCTGACGATGGTGAAGCCGCGCGCCGCTATAGCTTCTCGCGCCGACGGAGTGAGAATCGCGCCCGCGCGCAGCGTCAGCTCCGTGGCCCCGGCTTTGGCCGCCGCGTCGATATCCTCGACGGCGATTACTTTCTGATGTCTGAGATCGAAGCTCGTCATGAAAGACCCTTGGTCCCCTCAGGTAATCCTCAGCGCGCCGCAGATGGTCAACTGGCGCTCGCGCGTGAAGGTCAGCGGCGTGGTAACGCCTTCCCCCGTGGGCGTCGCGATGCTATAGCTCAGGTATCCCGGCCCCCCGTTGCCCAGACCGGCCCCGCAAGGCCCATTGGTCACGAACAGGGTGGTGTTGAGGGCCCGCGCCATCTTAGTCACGTTGTCCATATTGCGTGAATGCATGATGGCCGTGTGCCGGTAGCCGTGCTCGGCCCTTACGGCGGCGGCTATTGCGGCATCCACGTCGCGAACCCGCACCAGCGGAATGAAAGGCATCATCTGCTCTTCCTGCACGAAAAGGTGATCCTCGGCGGTCTCGCCGAATAACAGGGGCGCGCCCGCGGGGGCTTGGATTCCGCAGGCCGCCGCGAGGACCGAAACGTCCTTGCCGATCAGTTCTTTCCGCACATGCACGTGGGGCACGCCCTTGGCATCGTTTTCGGACTGGAACGCCGCCTGCGCCAGCCTCTCGATGGCGGCCGAATCGATCTCGTGGGCGTGGGCGCGCTTCATGGCCGCGCGGAACGCCTCGAACACCGCTTCCACCACGAAGACTTCCTTCTCGCCGATGCACAGCAGGTTATTGTCGAAGGAAGCGCCCAGCACCGTGGATTCGGCGGCGTTGTCCAGGTCGGCCGTCTCATCCACCACCACCGGCGGGTTGCCCGGCCCGGCCCCAATCACGCGCTTGCCGGATTTGGCCGCCGCTCGCACCACCGCGCGTCCACCGGTGACGCACAGCAGCGCGATGCCGGGGTGATGAAACACTTCCTCGGCCACCCGTATGCTCGCCTCCGCCATGGTGGTGATGGCGTCCGCCACGCCGGTTTCGCGCTGGATCTCGCGGTTGAGCGCGCCGAGCGCCAGGGCCGCCACCTTGGCGCCCGTGGGATGCGGGCTGAATACCGCCGTATTGCCGGAGGCGATTACGTTAATGGCGTTGCTCGCCATGGTGGGAACCGAATGCGTGGCGGGCAGGATCATGCCGATCACGCCCCACGGCGCACGCTCGATCAGGCACAGGCCCGAGGCGTCGGTGCGCACTTCGCTGCGCATGGCTTCGACGCCCGGCACAAAGCGTATGTTCTTGAGCTTCTCGATCTTATGATCCAGGCGGCCCAGGCGGGTCTCGTCCAGCTCGATGCGGGCCCACTCCGCGGCATTCTCCGTACACATGCGCCGGATGATGGCGACGATGCGCCCGCGCTCCTCCAGGCTCATATCGGCGATGCGCTGCTGAGCCCGTGCGGCGGCCTTCACGGCCTCGTCCACGGTGGCATAGACGCCATCGCCCGACGGACGGGCCGGCGCCGCCGCGAGACGCCCTTCCAGGCGCGCCGCTACTTCCTCCGCAATTTCCGCGATCAGCCGCGGGTCCAATGTCATGGCCTCTCCAGCTTTGACAGACGACGGAAGCCGATCGTCTGTCCCACTTCCAATGTCATGGCTTCTTCAGCGCGCTTCCACCCATCTCCACGGAATCCACAATCCCCACGATCACCGCATCCACCGGCGCGCTCTTGACGTTTGGCGCATACCGAGCCGCGCTGCCCTGGGTGTACAGCACGCATTCGCCCTCACCCGCGCCCACCGTGTCCACGGC
>JBEKPK010000145.1:0-12542 GCA_049520795.1 Bryobacteraceae bacterium | reverse complement strand
CAGCTTTACTCGGAAAACTGACGAACTTCTTCCTTACTGCATCCAACCGGATTGTCAAAGATCCGCGCGCGCCCGCTCCCCCATATCGTATAAGGAAGCCAACGGCAGGCCTCGAAACTTGCTTCGCGCGGCTGCGCCCCACAGAGGCGCGCCCGCAGCGAAAACCTAAGAACTTGATAAAGAACAAAACAGGAAGGCCGTATTCCGCTCCACGCGGTGGCCCGCGCGGAGTTTTGTTACCATTCCTTAAAGAGGATCGCTTTCTCCCACACCACCTCACGCTGGCGAGCGCCAGCCCCGGTGTTCCATGATCCTCGATTGGGCGACTTAATCAGAATATCAGAGATGGTCCCTCGATGCAAGGCCAATCCCAAAAAAGATCCGCCTCCCCGATTCTGCACCGGCCGGCCAAGACGCCTTCGTGGCCCGTCCAGTAAGCCCCGGCTCCGCATGATGTTCTAAGACGCATTTCTTGCCGGTGTTCGATGCCTTCGCCGTCCCTCCACTCGCGGGTATGGCACGCCCCGCGCGCGGGAGGAGCCGGTAGCATCAACTTTCGCAAAAAACTGTTGCATAAGCCCACCTGCGGTGCTAGACTCGTTCTGTTCAGGTAGTACTAGCAGTTCTTGAACTACTGTAAAGTTTGTAAAGCAATGCTGGCAAGCATTCTCATCATCGTTTGTTCTTTGGTACTGCTGGCCTATTGGTTTCGTTACAGTTGCCTTTTGCTGATTCGCGGCTACAAGGTCTCTTCCGAACCCCTCCCGGACTCTTCCCGCTTCCGGCCCCATGAGGTTCAGAATGCTCTCCAGCTCGGTGAGGCCCTCGATCCCCTGCATGAGGCCCTCCGGCGCGATTACCAATTGTTGATGTACCTGGTGGAGCATGCTTCCGGTTTGGAGCTGGAGTCTTTCGAGGACCGTCTGCTGGTTCTGGATTACCGGATCATGCAGATCTGGTACGGTCTCGTGCGTACGCTGTTTCCCGCCCAGGCCCGCCAGACGTTGTCGGAAATGGCCTCGATTCTCGCCATTCTCGCCGACCGTATGAACAGCCAGGCGCGAGCCTGATCCCTCCGACGGCGCTTCCCCGCACGGTTTGCCCTGGCTGGCCTCGAACCGTGGCTGCGCCCTGCCCCGCATTTGGCATCCAATCGTACAGGTTACCCGCACGGCCGGTATCCGCCGGGGATATCCCTTCGTCCATTGTGATATTAAAGGAAGGAGCTATGCTGCTGTTCCGCAATTCCTGGGATATTCGGTATTCGGAAATTACGCCCAAGGCAACCTACCTGAACCGGCGCAAATTCCTGGTGGGAATACCAGCCGCTTTCGCCCTGGCGGGGTCCGCTCGCGGCGGCGTTAAGCTGCCCAACCTCGCCCGGAGCCCCTTCAGCGCCGACGAGAAGCAAACGCCGTACGACGCCGCTACCCATTACAACAACTTCTACGAGTTCGGGACCAGGAAAGAGCAGCCGGCCGATCTCGCCAAGAACTTCAAGACTTCGCCGTGGACGGTTTCCATCGAGGGCGAAGTGGCCAAGCCCCGGAAGTTGGCCATGGACGACATTCTCAAGCTGGCGCCGCTTGAAGAGCGCGTCTACCGTCATCGCTGCGTGGAGGGCTGGTCCATCGTGGTCCCCTGGATCGGCTATTCGCTCGCTGCCCTGCTCAAGCCGGCGGAACCTACCTCGCGAGCCAGATTCGTGGCCTTTGAGAGCTACTACGATCTTAAGCAGATGCCACAGGGGCGCTATGCCGGTATCCAACTGCCTTACGTCGAAGGTCTGCGTCTCGATGAGGCCATGCACCCGCTGACCTTGCTGTCCGTGGGCATGTACGGCGAGACGCTGCCGCCCCAGGACGGCGCACCGGTGCGCATCACCATCCCCTGGAAGTACGGCTTCAAGAGCATCAAATCCATCGTCAAGATCCGCCTTGTCGCCACCGAGCCTCCCACCACGTGGAATATCGCCAACGCGCGCGAGTACGGCTTCTACTCCAACGTGAATCCGACCGTGGATCATCCGCGCTGGAGCCAGGCGACCGAGCGCCGGCTGGGCGAATTCCTCAGGCGGCCCACCCTGATGTTCAATGGGTACGGGGACCAGGTGGCCAGTCTCTATGCGGGAATGGATCTGAAAAGAAACTACTGACCATGGCCAAAGCCCGTTCCAACGCCCTCTTGCGCGTTGCCAAAACGCTGCTTTTCCTGGCCTGTCTTGTGCCCCTTGCCCACCTGGGCTGGCGGGCCTGGAACGGCGACCTCACCCCCAACCCCATCGAGTACATCACCCATTTCACCGGCGATTGGACCATTCGGCTGATCGTCGCGACCCTGGCCGTGACCCCTCTGCGCAAGTTGCTGCGCGTGCCCGCCCTGATTCGCTACCGCCGGATGATCGGGCTGTTCGCGTGCTTCTACGGCACGCTCCATTTTCTCACCTGGCTGTGCGTGGACAAGTTCTTCCAGTGGCCCGAAATCGTGAAGGATCTCTCCAAGCGGCCCTTCATCATTGCCGGCTTCACCGCGTTCGCCTGCATGTTACCGCTGGCGGCGACATCCACCGCCGGTTGGATCCGCAGGCTCGGCGGGAAGCGCTGGCGCCTCCTGCACCGGCTGATTTACGTCACCGCCATCGCCGCCGTAACGCACTATTACTGGCTGGTGAAATCGGACGTCCGCCTTCCCCTCCTCTACGGCGCGCTGGTGGCGCTGGAGTTGGGCTATCGCATGGTGGTCTGGGCGCGCGAGCGGCGCTGGCGCGGCGTCCGGTCCGCGCCGCGCTATGGCAAGCTCGCGTCCACCGGGGCGGAGCGCGGGCTCTCGTAGGGGCGCGCTCGACTTGTATGCGCCGATACGCCGGTCTCGCCGCTGCGACAATTCGCCGCATGGCCAAGGCGATGGCATTGGCATCCCATGGGGGATGCGTCGCGTTCTTACATCGCTAGCCCTGGCTGCGCTCGGCTTCCCGTCGATCTGGGCCGCGGTCTATGGCTCCGTTCGCGGCGTCGTGCACGACCCAGACCATCGGCCCGTGCCTAACGCTCGCGTGACTTTGAAATCCGCCGGTTCGGATTATTCCCTGAGCCTCACCACCAACGACGAAGGAGTATTCGAGACTTCGTCGGTTCCCGTGGGCGCCTACCAGGCCGGCGTAACGTGCGATGGATTCGCACCCGCAGCTCAAAGCGTGGTGGTGGTCTCCGGAAGCGCCCCCGTGCTGCATTTCCAGCTCGCCATCGGGACCTCGCACGAGGTAGTCGACGTGTCTGAAGCGGCATTGGTGGCGAGCCCCGAAGTCGTCACCCCGACGACCATCGTCAGCCGGAATGAGATCCGGGCCACGCCCGGCGCCGACCTCAGCAACAGTCTCAATTTGATCACCGACTACGTTCCCGGCGCCTGGGTTGCCCACGATCAGCTTCACGTGCGCGGCGGACACCAGGTCACCTGGGCCATCGACGGCGTCCCCATACCCAATACGAACATCGCCAGCAACGTCGGCCCGCAGATCGATCCAAAGGACATCGACTACCTGGAAGCGCAACGCGGAGGCTATTCCTCCGACATCGGCGACCGGACCTATGCGGCATTCAACGCCGTGCCCCGGACCGGTTTCGAGGGAAATAACGAAGGCG
Source organism: Bryobacteraceae bacterium (assembly GCA_049520795.1). GTDB lineage: Bacteria > Acidobacteriota > Terriglobia > Bryobacterales > Bryobacteraceae > BOG-224. The sequence goes on along the minus strand of JBEKPK010000145.1, from coordinate 8,901 downwards.
AGCTGAACACCACCGTTGGCGCGTTCGGTCAAACCAACGATCAAATGAACTTCGGAAGCCACTCCGAAAAGTTCGCCTACTATGGCAGTCTCAACGGCAATCGAAGCGATTACGGCCTCGAAACGCCCGGCCCCGACGTGCTGCACGATCGCGCCTGGGGTCTCGGCGGCCTGGCGACCCTGGTCTACAACAGCGATGCCAACAACCAGTTCCGATTCGTGACCTCCCTCCGGCGCGACGACTATCAGATCCCCAACGACCCGGACGCGCAGGCTGCCGGCATTCGGGACGTCGAGCGCGAGCGCGACGCTCTGGTGGACTTCTCCTGGGCGCGCACATTCCGTCCGGGCGTTCTGCTGACTGTCTCGCCGTTCTACCATTACAATCGCGCGAATTACGATGGCGACCCCAATGACGCTCCCGTCAGTACCACCCAGCATCGCGCTTCTCAATACGCCGGCGCGCAGATCGCGCTTACCGCGGTCACCGGCCGCAACAATGCGCGAGTCGGAGTCTACGGCTTCGGGCAGCGCGACGATGAGTTCGTGGGTTTGATTGCCAACGACGGCTCCGCGGATTCCCTGGCGCAGGACAAGATCTCCAGTGGCCGCCTCGAGGCTCTCTTTTTGGAGGATCAGTACCGGGCGTTCTCCTGGCTGACGTTGACCGCCGGAATCCGGCTGACGTATTTCAGCGGAGCCATTTCGGAAAACGCAGCCACTCCCCGGCTGGGCGGTTCCGTTCGCATCCCTGGTTTGAACTGGGTTTTGCGCGGGTTCTGGGGCCGCTACTACCAGGCTCCGCCTCTCTCCACAGTCAGCGGCCCTCTGCTCGATTACGCCGTGTCGCAAGGCTTGGGATTCATCCCGTTGCGCGGTGAGCGCGATGAAGAGCATCAGTTCGGACTGACCATTCCACTGCGGGGTTGGGCGCTGGAGGTCAATGACTACCATCAGCGCGCGAAAAACTATTTCGATCACAACGCCATCGGCGACTCCGACATTTTCTTTCCCTTGACCATCGCCAATGCGCGCCTGTACGGCCAGGAGGTTGGCATCCGGTCGCCACAGATCTTTCATCGGGGAGAGGTCTACCTTGCCTATGCCCATGCCCACGCCCTGGGATCGGGCGCGATAACCGGCGGCTTGACCGACTTTTCCGTGCCTGCCAGCGGCTACTTCCTGCTCGACCACGACCAGCGGCATACCCTGCACACCGGGTTCAACTTCAGCCTGCCGTATCGGGTTATCGCCGGCGGCAGTCTTTACTACGGATCGGGATTCACGGACGGATCAAGCGTCCTGCCGGCGCATCTGGAAGGGCACGCCACCTTCGATCTTTCGCTCGGAAAGCCTGTCTCGGAGAACGTCACGGTTTCCTTGACGGCCCTGAATATCGCCAATCGCCGGTTCCTGCTGGACAACAGCCAGACGTTCGGCGGAACCCATTACGCCGATCCGCGACAGGTCTATGTGGAAGTGCGCTACCGCTTTCATTACTGAGCCGGTGACTGGGAGAAGCAGTGGGACAGACGATCGGTCTCCGTCGTCTGTCGGAGGCTTGCGGCGCAAGGAATGACAGACCACGAAACGCGATGGTCTGTCCCACCGTTAGTTCTGCGCGGGCAATCCGGCTTCCGCCGGCGCCGAGCGAGGGCTCTCATGGCCGGTCTTGCTCACGGCCGCGACTGCATAGCGGTAGCTCTTGCCCGGCTCCACCTGGCGGTCCGAGTAACTCGGGATTACGCCCACTTCAGCGATTTTTTCAAACGGCCCTCCGGCCGTGGAACGGTAGACCCGGTATCCCCCTAGGAACGGCTCCGTATTGGCGTTCCACGCCAGTTCGATGGAAGCGGGCGCGGCGGCGGCCTGGAGTCCTGACGGCGCAGCGGGTGGGAACACGTCTTCGGGCGTAATGGTGGCTTCTTCGGAGGGGTCGCTCAGGGCTTCCTTGTCATTGGCCAGCTTCACGACGGTCTCCACCATGTAGGTATAACGCTTTCCGAAATCGGTGTTGGCGTCCGTCCATTCCGGCTTCTCGACGGTGGCTTGGACCGTGAAACCGGCTTCGTCCGGGCCGCGGCGATGCACCCGGAAGCCATTCCCGCGGGCGCTCCAGGTGAGATATACCCCCCCCGGTGACGCGACGGCGCTGAGATTCCGCGGCTTTTCCGGCTCTGGAACCACGTTCACGATCGCATAGTTCGACCACCCGGAATGCTTTCGGTTGCCGCCCACCACGCGAACCGCGATAATGGCCTCCTTACCAATCCACGGCGCCGCGGGCGTCTCGAAAACCGCCGCGCCGCCGGTGACTTGGCCGTCCACGATGCGCTGCGCTTGAGCGGCCCACGCATCTGCGTTGAAATCGGCGCCGGAAAACACGCCGATGCGCAGGTCCTCGGTGATCGGCGGCCTGATGGGGTTCGCCTCGGTGGTCCGGCCGGTAAGCGGGAATTGGACCACGATGCGCGCTCCACGCTGTACCGCCGTGAGGCCCTGCACCGCGGCGGGCACGTTCGCCAGCGGGGGCAGGGGCGGCCCGATATACCCGCAGCCGGCCATCAGCACGGCAGCGGCGGAGGCAATCGGAAAAAGACGCATGAAAGACTTAGTGTAGCGTCACCGCCGGGGTGAAAAAGAATGCCGGCATTCTCCTTCGCCCCGCCGCGGCAACCCCATCGCCGAAGGAACCCGCGCCGCCGCGGACGCGTCACAAAAATTGAAGCCCGCCCTCCGGCGCGCGCCTCTATCATAAGGTTTTGTTGGTTTTCCCACGGAGTATGACGAACATGAAACTCGCACCGATAGCATTGCTCCTCCTGGCCGCCGCCGCCGGCCCGGCCTCCGCCCAGAGCTGGGATACCAGCGGGAACGGCCTGCTGAACGGTACGTATTACTTCCGCGAGGTGTTTTACCTGGCCAGTGGCGACGCATACGGCGACCTCGGCCAGGCCATCTCGGTGTTCGGAAACATCACCTTCAGCGGCGCCGGAACCTACACCCTGAGCTGCAATGTGGCGGACTCCAACCTGGGCGACGGGACGTGCTTGGAGTGGCTGCAGTACTATTACGGATCGTCCGCCACCACCAGCGGCACATACTCGATCTCGGCCTCGGGCTACGGATTTCTCTCCAATCCGCTTTCGCCGACGGATAGCGTCTACGGGCTGGTCTCCCAGGAGGGCGGGCAGAACATCTTCGTGGGCAGCAGCACCGAGAGCGGCTTCAACGACATGTTCGTCGCCGCGCCATATTCCACGGGGTCCAACAACGCGACTTTCAAGGGGTCCTACTGGATTGCGGACATGGATTTTCCGAGCGGCACGGTGGCGCTGGCGCGCAGCTACATGTATCAGTTGAACCCGGACGGCGCGGGCAACCTGGGGAGCAATATCAGCGTCACGGGATACGTTGGCGACGGCGGTTCCACGGTGGTTTCCCAGACCATTTCGTCGAAGGTCGCATACGCTTTCAGCAACGGAGCCGCCAGCCTTGGCTTCCCAACCTCTTCGGGTCTGATTTCGGGGCAGAAATTCCTCTATATCTCGCCGGACGGGAATTTCGTGTTCGGCGGATCGCCCACGGGGTGGGACTTCTTCGTCGGGGTCCGCACCGGGACCGGCGCGCCGAACTTCGGCGGCCTGTATTATCAGGCCGGGATCGACGAACCGGTTTATGAGAACGTAGGCGACCTCGACACCTATTATGGGGCGGTCACCTACCTGCCCTCCGGAAGCGTGGGGCACCAGCGTCTGGCGCAGATGTCCGCTTCCACCGCCATCGATTACACTTACGGCGACACGTACACGGCCAGCGCCGCCACATACAGTACCGCGTACACGCGCTACGCGGTGGGCGCGGGAGGCGCGGTGCGAATCGGCTCCGGGATCGGCGCCGACAACATGGGGTTGAACGTGGCGCTGGCGGCGCCCACGCTCAGCGGCGCGGGTGTTTATCTCAATCCGTTGTATATCGTGAACGCGGCCAGTTGGGCGCCGTTCACCGAGGCCATCGTGCCGGGCGAGTTCATCACCCTCTTCGGCACGGGCATGGCGCCCAGCGGCGCTTCGGCGGCTGCGACGGTTCCTTTCCCCCCCATTCTGGGCGGCGTTCAGGTGATGATCGACAACCTTCCGGCGCCGCTCTATACCGTGAGCCCGGGAGAGATCTCGGCGATTGTGCCCTATGGTATCGGCACTGGAGTCGTCACCATCCAGGTGATCAACAACGGGGCGCTCTCGAATACCGTGACCACGTATGCGGGAACCACCGCCCCGGGCGTGTTCACTCTGAACGAGGACGGGCTGGGCTACGGGGCCGTGCAGCACAATGCGGATTATTCGTTGGTGACGGCCGCGAAACCGGCGCAACCTGGCGAGTATTTGATCGTATACCTGAGCGGGCTGGGCGCGGTGAGCCCGGCGGTTGCCGACGGCTCGGCGGCGCCGGGCAGCCCCTCGTTTAGCTTGGACACCAACTCCATCACCGTCTTCATCGGCGGGCAATCGGTTACGCCCGTCTATTCCGGCCTGGTTCCGGGATCGGCGGGGCTGTACCAGTTGGATGTGCAGGTTCCGACCGGCTTGACGGCGGGGGATAACGACCTGGACATCGAGGGACCGGACTCGTACACCAGCGAGGCCCTGATTTCGGTGGGTACAGGCGCGGCGGCGAGCGTGGCGACCCCCGCCGCGGCCGCGCGCCGGGCCCCCAGACCTACGCCGGCGGCGCGTCCGGCCGCGGCGTGCGGATTAGGGCTCGCCAGTTGCGCCGGCCGGCCGCGTTCCAGCCGCCAAAGCCAGTAAGGGGGAATGGGGAGAGCCACGCTCTAAGGGCTTGACAGGGAATAACCAGTTCAGTTGCCAACCGCTCCCTCACGGTCGCGGCTCATTAAGAGCCTGGCGAGCCGCGACCGTCAGGGAGCGGTTGGAATGGTTATTCCATGACAATCCCTAACCCGAAGCTTGGCCTATCCCTCGAAGGCCTTGCGTACCTGTCCGACAGCCCACGCCAGATCCTCTTCGGAAATGATCAGCGGCGGAGCCAGGCGAATCACGAAATCGTGGGTCTCCTTGCACAGCAGCCCTAGATCCTTCAGCCGCTCGCAATAGGAACGCGCCGGCGCCAGCAGCTCGATGCCAATCAGCAGGCCGCGTCCGCGGATGGCCTTGATGTGCGGATGGCGCAGCTTGCGCAGCTCATGCAGCAGCCACGCGCCCAGCTCGGCCGAGCGGTCGGCCAGACGCTCGTCCTCGATTACCCGCAGCGCCTCGCGCGCCACCGCGCACGCCAGCGGATTGCCGCCATACGTGCTGCCGTGACTGCCGGGCCGGAACACGCCCAGAACCTCGCTCGAGGAGACCACCGCCGATACCGGATACACGCCGCCCGAGAGCGCCTTGCCGAGAACGTACACATCCGGCTGCACGTTCTCGTGCTGACAGGCGAACATCATGCCGGTGCGGCCCAGGCCGGTCTGGATCTCATCGGCGACGAACAGCACGCGCTCCCGCGCGCACAGCTCGGCCGCCTGCCGCAGGTACCCGTCGGGCGGGATGAGTATGCCGGCCTCGCACTGGATGGGCTCGATCAGCAGCGCGCATGTGCGCGGCGTAATGGCGGCTTCGAGCGCATCGATGTCGCCGAAGGGCACGCTCACGAAGCCCGGCGTGAAGGGTCCGAAGCCGTCGCGGTAGAGCGGCTCGCTGGAAAAGCCGGTGATGGTGGTGGTGCGGCCGTGGAAATTGTTCTCGCAGACGATGATCTCGGCCTCTTCGCGCGGGATATGCTTGTACGTGTAGCCCCATCGGCGGACCGCCTTCATGGCGCTCTCGACCGCCTCGGCCCCGGTGTTCATGGGCAGCGCCATCTGCATCCCGCATAGCCGCGCAAGATCTTCGCAGAAGGGCGGCAACTGGTCGTTGCGAAACGCGCGCGAAGTCAGCGTGACGCGCGACGCCTGGCGGAGCATCGCCTGAATTATGCGCGGATGGCAGTGGCCCTGGTTGAGGGCCGAGTAGGCGCTCAGGCAATCGAGGTAGCGGCGCCCATCGATGGCGTGCACCCACACGCCCTCGGCCCGCTCCACCACCACGTCGAGCGGGCGGTAGTTGTGTGCGCCCCAACGGTCTTCAGTTCGAATCAGTTCCGCGGCGAGCCCATGGGAATCGGCTTCAGGCATTGGCGGGTCCCTTAGTATCCGGAGCGCGGACCGCCGCTTTCGGAAACCTTGGTGGGACCGACGCCCAGATGCGCGGAGATCTTGGTGGCCTCTTCCACGGCCCGCGCCAGCACCGAGCGAATGCGCCCGTCTTCCAGCATCAGCAGGCCGCCGATGGTGCAGCCGGCCGGAGTGGTGACGTCGTCGCGCAGCGCGGCCGGATGGCGGCCGGTGGAGAGCACCATGCGCGCCGCCCCGAGCGCGGTCTGCGCCACTAGCGTGAGGGCTAGCTGTCGCGGCAGCCCCACCCGCACGCCGGCGTCGGCCAGCGCTTCCATGATGAGGAAGTTGTAGCCCGGCCCGCTGCCGCTGAGCGCGGTGACGGCGTTGAAGTGAACCTCGTCGACCATCAGGCACCGGCCCACCGCTTCGAAAATCGCCTGCGCGCGCTGCAGATCGGCCGGGGTGGCGTAGCGCCCGCCGCAGATCACGGTCATGCCCTCGCCCACCACCGCGGGCGTGTTGGGCATCGCGCGGACCACCGGATTCTCGGCGCCGAGCAGCAGCTCCAGCCGGTCCGTGCCGACGCCGGCGAGGATCGAAATCAGCAGCGTCTCGCGCCGCAGCCCGGCGTTGCGCAGCGTGGCCAGCACCACCGGCGCGTCGTTCGGTTTGACGCACAGCAGAATCAGATCGGCGCCGGGCACCCGCGCATGGTAGTCGGATTCGACGGTGATGCCAAGCGCCTCCGAGGCGGCCGCGCAGGTGTCGGGCTTCTTATCGCCGGCCCACACGCGGTCGTGCGCGATCAGCTTACCGGAGAGCAGTCCGCGCAGCAGCGTCTGCCCCATCACGCCGGCGCCGATGACGCCGAGCGTGGCGCCCTCGCCGATTACGGATACAGGCTGGGTATGGTCTGGCTTCTTCGACATGGAGTTGGCCTCGATTCAGGCGAGACAGCAGGGCGGGAATCCCGCGGCTGTTCTGCGAGCCTGATCTTTGAAAGTAGCACATGGACGCGGCGGGGTTGGCCTTGCCATTTCATTCGAGTGCAATCGTAATCGCCCCGGCGACGATAAGGATTCCACCGATACCCTTCCCCCACGTCAGCCGCTCTCCCAGGAACAGAGCGGAGAATACGATCACGAGCGCCACGCTCAGCTTGTCAATGGGCGCCACTCGTGAAGCTGGACCGACCTGAAGAGCGTGGAAATAGCAGAGCCACGACAGGCCGGTAGCCAGGCCGGAAAGAACCAGAAAGATCCACGACTTGCCCGGCAATGCCTGAAACCCCGCCGGTGGCCGTGTGGCGAATGCGAGGAGCCATGTAAACACCACGACCACCGAGGTCCTGACAGCCGTAGCCAGATTCGCATCCACCCCGGCGACGCCGACCTTCGCCAATATGGCTGTGGCGGCGGCGAACAAAGCGGAGAGTAGCGCCCAGGTGAGCCATGTCATGGGATCACGGTAGCACGGGCGCCTGGGCATCGGGGCGGGGTGTTAGCCGACAAAACGGCAGGCGATTGTTGTCGTGGGGCAGGCGCTTCCGCCTGCCAACTCCCTGGAACTTCCCGCACCAAGTCCGCATTGCACGGGGTAAGATGGAGTTGGAGTCGGACTCCCACGATGTCGACGGAAGTGCAGCAGATTCTGGTTGCGGTTCGGGCCTTGAGCTTGAAGGAGCGGCAAGAGCTGGCCGAAGCGCTCGATCGGGAGGCGCTGGTTTCCGCGGCGCAGCCGAACAGGAATTTGGTTCTCGCCGTCCGGGGCAGATACGCCCATGTTCCCACCAGCAGCGACGCATTCATGGCGCGCAAGCATGAGGAGCTGGCCTCGGAGAACTGAGTTTGTGCTCTTTGTGCTCGATGGTTTGTGCGTCCCCACCCTTCAACCACGCAGGTACCAAGTGGCCAACGATCCGGAATGTCATCTTTCGCCCCGCCGCCGCTCCTCCCGGCTACCGACAAATGTCGCATAATCAGGGTCAGGGCGAAGCTCTTAAGCACATGGTTTCTGTCTGGCGACCGCTCAATCGTCCGGAGTTTGGCGTCGTCGATTCGATCAGCGAGTCGGTCCGAAAGGAAGAGCGGCTCGATCCGCACTTGCTTGTTTCCGTAAGTCGCGGGCCAACTCTCGCAGTTGTCAGCGACTACGCCGGAGACAATAGCACTTTCGGGTTTCACAGCTACTCTTTCCTACTCGCTGATCTTGCATTCGCGTGGTACTGGGACGAGGTCCGTCGGGCATTGAGGAGGTCGGTTTTGAAGGATGGACGCCGCCTCAGCTACAAAAAGCTACAGTCCGACGAGAATCGTGCTCGATGCCTGGTACCATTCCTTCGAGCCGCAAACAGCATACCCGGCCTGTTGATTACACTCTTGGTTGACAAGAGAGTCAAATCGTTGTTCAAGCCCGACCTAGATCTCGGCTTCCCCGAGGCCGTTCCGAGAAACCGTTGGCGAGCAGCTCAGTTTGAGAAACTGATGCGTATCGCCCACTTCAGTGCTTTGCTCATTTCCGGTTTGGTCGGGGACCAACAGCGCGTCCTTTGGGTCTCGGATCAGGACGAGATCGTTCCCAATAATGATCGGCACATTGATGCTTGCAAGCTGTTTGGCCACGTTCTTGGGCACTACTTGAACTGCGACGTGGGTCGGTGCCAGTTCGCCACGACGCGAGGTGATGACGGCTCGTTGGTACTCGAAGATCTGGCGACTTTGCCTGATCTCTCGGCGG
>JBEKPK010000144.1:0-12546 GCA_049520795.1 Bryobacteraceae bacterium | reverse complement strand
GATACCGCGCCAGCCACGGGCACGGGGCGCGTGGTGCTGGCGAAGTAGCCGCGGTCGCCCTCAGTCCGCGAAAATCTCGTCTCTGGAGAGCCAGACCTGCTGGTCTTCGGTGACAATCCGCTCGCCGACCACTTCATGCAGAGCGGGATGACGGCAAACCGACAAGATCCGATTCGGGTCCTTCAGAACCGCGCAGTTTCGGCCAGCGGGGACCTTTAGCGCTGATTTCGCCATGACTCTATTCTATGTCCGCTGAGGAAAAATGTCGGCACGGATGCCGACATGGCAGGCCGGAGCCCGCTCCACGGGCGGTTACCGCGCCACGATTTCGAATGGCATGGCGGGGAGCGCGCCTAGCTGCACGCGCTGGGTAGTGGGGCTTGCGGCGCCTTTGGCTGGCGTCACCGTGCGTTCTCCCACCAGGTTCACAATCAGGTTGCCCTTGAGGCCGGGCTTGGCCGTGGCGGCATCGCACTGGAGCACCAATTCGCCGCCGCCGCCGGCCGGTTGCGGGCGCAGACCGAGGCCCTCCGGCGGTTCGCTTAATTCGAAATCCAGCTTGGTGATAGCGGCATTGGGAGGAAGCAATACTTGAACTGGTATTCGGACTGAGCCGCCAGCCGTAATGCGCAAGGTTTGGCTGCCTGGCATCCGGATCGGGCTGCGAAAGACGGCGCGCCGCGTGATAGCCAAGATCAGGTCGTCGGCGGGGACCAGGTGGTGGTAGGCGAAGGCTTGCGTCATCTCGTCGGCGGCCCGCGCGGCGTGCGTCACGGGATGCCCCTCGACGGTGGCCCGGCCCTCCAGTTTCAGGCTGACAGGGGCGGCCAGGGGCGCCGTCGGGGGTATCGTTACGGTCATCCGCACGCGGTCCTGGCCGGCCGGAACTACCGCGCCACTCAGCGTCAGGCCTGGCTGGACATCCTTTAGCGCGACGGCTATCTCGCCCGAGAAGCCGTCCTTGCGCAAGGCGTGGACGGTGATGGGGATGCTCATGCCGCGTCCGCCATTGATGGCGGAGGGAGTAACCAGTAACTCGAAATCGGGCCGTGGCGGGCTGATGCGCAGGCGGTAGGCGTACTCGGGGCCACCCTTGCGCTGCGCGTCGCCGATGGAAATGTAATACGTTCCCGTAGCGGGAAAGGTGGCGCGCAGGAGCGAATCCGCCTGGTGGGTGAGCAGGCCGGCGCCCTTGTCGTCGAAATCGTCGTTGAAAGCCAGTTGGCTGCCCTTGGCGTCGGTGAGCTTGAGGATCGAATCGAGCGGAGAACCGAGCCGGCGCGCCAGCACCTCGGCCACGATCTCCTGACCGGCGCGGCCCTGAATGTTGTAGACGTCCCAGTCCCCCGGCCGGTCGATGCGGCCGTTTATGGTGACCGGCAGCTTGACGCGCTGCGCGTTTTTGACCGTATCGTTGGGCTCTTTCTCGGTGACTTCGGGCAAGTTGTCGATGGCGAACGGAAGCCGGCTGGAGGCCGCCGGGAGCGCATAGATTCCTGGCGGTTTGCCCTTGCCGTTCATGGCCACGCGGCTGCTGGGCAGGTTCCAGCCGCCGAGTGCGACGTTGGTCACCGCGCCGGCCCGCCCTCCCAGCGGGAACTCGCTGGTTACGAAGGGCAGTTCTCCAACGCTCATGCGATACACGAAGTCTTCGCGGCCACGATACAGAGCATCTTTGATTTCCAGAACGTAGTCGCCGTCGGCGGGGATCTGGTAATGGAGAACCGGGTCGGGATTGAAACGGTAGTCGTCGTCGTAAGCCAGCTCGGTTCCCTTGTCGTCGAAGAGGGCGATGGTGGGCTGGAACCAGCCCGGAACCGCGTCGGCAAGGTAAGGCATTAGCTCGCGCGCGCTGACGGTCATCACCAGATTTTGGCTGCGGCGGGCGTGGAAGCGGTACCGGTCGGCCTCGCCAGGGGTGAATTGCGCGGTCTGCTGGCGAGCGGGGCGCGGCGTGATGCGCCCATTGATGGTCACGGGGATGGTGACGCTCAATTCGTTTCCGATGCCAGCGTCTTCAAGCGTCATCCCCGCCAGAAGCGTGCGGAATTCGGACTGCTTCTCGGTAAACTCGGGCAGTTGCCCAACCACAAACAGGATCGGGTTCGAAAGGCCTTGCGCAGTGGACAGGCGCAGCTCGCGCAGGCCGGGTTCGGCGCTGCGGGCAATGGTGACCCGCAGCGTTTCGGTCTCTCCGAGGACGGGATTCATGCTGCGGTTGAAGGTTGCCAGCTTAAGTCGAACTTCGGAAAGCTGCTTTTGCGTATCGGGCGATGCCGGCAACTTCTGTAAATCCTGCATCCTCTCACGCAGCTCGGTGGCTTGTTGCCCGTTCATGGGGCGGGCGTAATCGGCCGCTACCGCCAGGACGCCACGGCCCGAAACGTAGGCGCCGGTGACGGCGTTGAGGAACTGGCCGCCCACCTTCACCGCGATGGTGGTTCCACGCTGGCCTCCGGCGGGAAAGACATAGGCTAGGTGCGGGGCATTCTGGGCGTGCGCCAGGGCGGCGAAGGTGAGCCAGGCAAGCGGGAGAATCGCCTTATGTGGGGTCAAGCCTTCTGGCTTGCCGCCGGCCTTCTGGCCGGCGTTCTTCGCGCCGGACGCCGGGCACAAGCCCGGCGGCAAGCCCGAAGGCTTGGCCCCACTTGGGCGGCTGGTCATTACATGATCTCCTTGAGCCGTCCGCCCATCTTGACGCCATCTGCGGCGGTGGGTGTGACGCGTGCGTCCAGGCCTTGCGGATTGGGGAGTATGCCATCGGGGTCGATGCCCAGCAGCGCGTACATGCTGCCTAGCACATCGCAGGGGTACACGGGACGGTCCTTCACCTCTTCTCCCCTGGCGTCGGAAGATCCCACCAGCTTCCCGCCCCGAAACCCTCCGCCCGCCACCACGGCGGAGAAAACCTGCCCGTAGTGGCCCCGGCCGCCGTTCCAGGGAGCTTCCCAAAGCACCTTCGGGGTCCGGCCGAACTCGCCGCAGCACCATACGATAGTACTGGCGAGCAGGCCGCGGTCGGAGAGATCCTGGAGCAGCGTGGCCATGCCTTTATCCAACTGCGGCACTTTCTGGCGCATGATCGGGAAATGCTGCCGATGGGTATCCCACCCCGGGTTGTTAATGGTGACGAAGGGAATGCCGCTTTCGACCAGGCGCCGCGCGGCCAAACAGGATTGTCCGAATGTGTTTCGGCCGTATCGGTCGCGCAGGTCGTCCTTCTCGAGCGATAGATCGAACACCTTGCCCGCATCGCCCAGAATCAGCTCATAGGCCTGCTCTTCGGCCTCGCCCATGGCTTTCAGCGAAGCGTCGCCCGGCAGAGCCTTTTCGAGGGTGTTCAAGTTATGCATGAGGTTGCGCCGGGCCTTTTGGCGCTGCTCCGGGACGCCTTGCAGAACGATGCCCTCCACGGCGAAACGGGCCTGCTGCGGATCGCCGCCGGTGGCGAAAGGCGCGTAGCGCGTTCCCAGGAAACCCGATTCGGAGAAGCGGCCGAGCGGCTGGGTGAGCACGATGTAGGGCGGAATGAGACCTTTGTACCCGGCGTTGAAGCCCTTGAACGCGGTCACCACCGAGCCGGCGCCGGGGTATACGGTGCGCTCGCCGGGATTCCTGCCGGTTTGCACCATGTAAGTCGCGGTTTCGTGGGCGTTGATACCGTGGGTGAGGCTGCGGATGATGGAATACTTGTCGGCCTGCTTGGCCAGCAGCGGCAGCAGCTCTGAGATGATGATGCCATCCACGTTGGTGGCGATGGGCTTATCGAGCGGGCCGCAGTAATCGTAGCCGGCGGCGGGCTTGGGATCGAAGGTATCGAGGTGCGGCGGGCCGCCCCACAACCAGATCTGGATGACAGCCCTCGCTTTGGCCGTGGGGGCGGCTTTAGCCGGTGGACCGCCCAATCCCGCCAGGAGCGTGGCGCCGAATAGGGCGCGGCGGAGGGCCTCCCGCCTGTCGATCCGCTCTGTGTGCATCTCGTTCATCTCGCTCTCCGCTGGGGAGGCAGGCCAGGAGGCCTGCCCCACTTTAGTGCCGATACTGAAACTCCGCTCCGTTGATTAGGGACCAGGCCAGGTCCACCGCGGCCGGCCACTTGTTGCCTTGTACGGTTTGAAAATAGGCGGCGACCACCTTTAGCTCCGCGTCGGTGGGGTATCGCGAGAGAATCGCCAGGTACATACGATCAATGGGATCGCGCGGCTTGCCGCCCGGCTGGGCTTGCAGCAGGGTCCTGAGCGCGAGGCTTTGCTGGATCTTGGCCTGAATGTGGGTGGAATTGAGCAGGTGCAGGCGCTGCTCGGCGGTGGGCCGATTATTGCGCTCCGATTCGAGGCCGGTATCGCGCGGCGGCCGCCCGTACATTTCGAGGAATGCGCTGCCGATACTGCCGTCCGGCAGGGCTATGGAACGCTGCTCCTCCGGGAGGAAGGTGAACGGTTCCGGGATAGGGCTGGAGTATTGCTCGGTCGTGCCGGTGATCTGGCAAATGGCGTCGATGAGCGTCTCCGCATCCAGGCGGCGCAGCGGGTAATAGGCGAAATTTGCGGTGGCCTCGGGGCGTTCGCTCCCGGGTATCGCGGAAAGCGCATACGTCTCCGATGTCAAGATGATCCGGAAGATATGCTTGAGGTCGTAATGCGACGCGATCAGCTCTTTTTCGAGGTAGGCCAATAGCTCGGGGTTGGCGGGTGGGTTATCTGGCCTTATGTCGTCCGGCTCGTGAATGATGCCGCGCCCCAGCAGCCAGTACCACATCCTGTTCACGATGTTGCGGGCGAACCACGGGTTGCCGGGCGCGAGCAGCCAGTTGGCGAACACTTCGCGCGGGTCCTGGTCGGGCGCGATGCGCGCGGGCTTGCCATCGGGGAAGACCGCCGTCCGCGCGGGCTTGGAGGGATCGAAGGTAACGATTTCCTCTTTCCACTCGCCGGTCGATTTGTAGCCGATCCGGGAGAAGAATCCCGCCATGCCCTCGAGGCGCGGCGGGGGCCAGTTTTCCGCGCGCTCGCCCATGAACGTGAGCGCCACGGCTTGCGCGATGGCTTGCGGTTCCTTGCTTTGAACAGCGCGATAGAAATTCACGGGGGCTTCGCGGAAGTTGCTGCCGCTCGCGGTGAGCATCTCGCGCACAAAGCGGTCGTACGGCTTGTTCTGGGCGATGGAGGTGCGGATCCACCGGTAGTACGCCTGGACGGCGTTGGGCCACAGGTTGATGGGGAACTCGGACTTGACGCGCAGCAGGTCGCTCCACTTCATGGCCCAGAAGTCGGCGAACTCGGCGCGATCGAGCAGACGGTCCACCAGGGCGGCGCGCTTATGGGGGTCGGCGTCCGCCAGGAACTGGGATGCCTCCTGGGAGGTGGGCAGCGTGCCGATGATGTCCAGGTAGGCCCGGCGCAGGAAAACCTCGTCCGAGCAGAGATGCGCCGGCTGGATGGAGAGGCTCTGGAGGCGAGCGAAGACCAACTCGTCGATGCGGCAGCGCGGGGAGGGTTCGGAGGCGGTCTCAAACGGCGGCGTGAAGGGCTTGTCGGCGGCGGCCGCCACAGCGGCCAGCAGCAGGGCGGGAAACCAGAGTCTCGGCATGGCTCACCCCCAGGGTAACGGAAAACCGGTTCCGATACTCCTGTAATAACCCGAAAGCGGGCCGGAAGACTCGCTAGGGCGGACCGCCATGTCTGCGTCCGGCCCATGCCATCCATGCCTCTCCTGGCCCGTTTTTGGGCAAAATGCCCAAAAACGCACTCGTATCTACTTGCGCAGTAAGGAGTTATTTTTTGGGTCCGAGAGTTTTTGGGCAAAATGCCCAAAAAGGAGCGGCTGGCAACGGACTAGGCGGCCACCCTACCATTGGGTGGCAAATCCCGCCCGGAAGGCCGAGTAATCCCCGGCGGGGCTATACTCGTCTACACGTTTGAATGGAACCCACCGCCAGTCCGCCGCCGATGGCCGCGACCATGGAACTGCCGTGCGTGGGAATCCAGGATTTCGACGAGGTGGTGCGGCTGTACTGGGGACGCGTGTTTCGCTTCGCGCTGGCATCGCTGCGCGATGGCGACGCGGCGCAAACGCTGGCGCAGGATTGCTTTCTTAGGGCCTATCGCGGGCGGGCGTGGTTCCGCGGCGAATCGAGCGTCCACACCTGGCTGATGCGGATCGCCGTCAACCTGGTACGCGACGCCGCGCGCAACCGCGCGTCGCGGTTCTGGATGCTGGCGCGGGCGTCGTCGGTGGACCTGGGCGACGCGGGGAATCGGCTGGCGGATTGCGGCGTGTCTCCGGAAGCCATGGCCTCACTGAAAGAAGAAGTGCGGGCGGTCTGGAAATCCGCGGACCGGCTGCCGGCGAAGCAGAAGACCGTGTTTCTGCTTCGGTTCGTGGAGGATATGAGCATCCTGGAGATCGCCGCCGCCACCGGCATGAAGGAAGGCACGGTGAAGGCGCACCTGTTTCGTGCGCTGGTCACGGTTCGCGAAAGACTGGGGAAATCGGTATGATGCGCGGGCATTTGGGTTCGGAAGACATGTGCCGTTGGATGGCGGGCGAGCGCGGCGCCGAAGAGGAGCGGCACGTCCGCGAGTGCTCCTTGTGCGGCGCGGAGGTTGCCCGGATGGAGGGCGCGCTTCAGCGGTTTGGCGGCGCGGTGCGGGCGTGGAGCGCGGCCCAGCCCGGAGCACAGTCCGCGGGCGCGTGGCGGATGGACCACACATCGATGGTGAGACCGCTGCGCTGGGGCTTGGCGGCCGCGGCGCTGGTGGTGCTGGCTGTTATTCCAACGTGGAAGAGCGCGCGCGACAGGCGCATGGCGGAAGAGGCGGCCAGAGCGGACGACATCCTGATGGAACAAGTGGACGCCCAGGTATCGCGGACGGTTCCGGTGACGCTGGAGCCGCTGGTGAACCCGGTGGAGTGGAAGGCGGAGGCAGGGCAGGATTTGCCTGGCAAGGAAAAGGGAGAAGAGCGATGAGATTACCAAAACTGGGACTAATCATGCTATTGACGGGTGCGGCGGGGCTGGCCCAGGAGTCGGTTGGATACGGTGTGGCGCCCCAACCGCCGGTCGCGCCACAGGCCCCTGTCGCGCCGCGCGCGCCGGCGAAGAAGCAGCCCCTTGCCGCGCCGCGCCTGAACGAGACGCCCGGGGTACTCTATCCCGCGTCGCTGGGCGGGCCGGAGGGCACTTGGTGGAGGCGCCCGGAGATGGCGCAACAGTTGGGCCTGACAGCCGACCAACTGAAGAAAATGGACGATGTGTTCCAGCAGGCTCGCTTGAAGCTGATCGACCTCAACGCGGTGTTGCAGAAGGAAGAAGTCATCATGGAACCGCTGGTGGCGGCGGAGCAGCCGGACGAGGTCAAGATTGTGGCGCAGATCGACAAGGTGGCGCAGGCCCGCGCCGAGTTGGAAAAAGCCAACGCCAGGATGCTGCTGGGTATCCGCCGGGTGCTGACGGCCGAGCAGTGGGAGAAGCTCAGGGCCAACCCCGGCGGGCCGCAGCCTATTTTGGTGGGCGCGTCTCTGGGGTCGAATCGCCCCCCGGATCTCGTGTCGGCGCCGCCGGTTCTGATCAGCAAAGTAGAACCGCAATATACGGAAGAGGCGCGCAGAGCCAAGCTGCAAGGCACGGTGGTCTTATACGTAGAGGTTGGTCCGGATGGAGTGGCGCACAACATCAAGGTGCAGCGGCCACTGGGCATGGGCCTCGATGAAAAGGCCATTGAGGCGGTCCAGCAGTGGCGCTTCCGACCCGGCATGAAAGACGGAAAGCCGGTGACGGTGGCTGCCACACTGGAGGTGAACTTCCGGCCGCTGTGACGATCGCGTGCGGGGGCGTGCGTGGAGGCGGCTTTTGGAGGCCCTATTTTCGAGCGGCTTCTCTCAACCCTTTCAGCGCTTCGCCCCAGGCGATCACCTCGTCCGCCATCGCGTGCACGGCCTTGTCATGAAGCTCGTGCGGCTTGAAGGTGGTGAAGTTCTCGAAATCGGTACGGAGCGAGAGCATCACCTGTGCCCGCACATCGGCGACCTTGATTTCGCCCATCACGAGCCGGAGGCTCTCCACCGCGCGGACGCCGCCGGCGCTGCCATACCCGATAAACCCAGCGGCTTTGTTGTTCCACTCGCGAAAGAGAAAATCGATGGCGTTCTTTAGCGCCGCCGGTACGGAATGGTTGTACTCGGGAGTGACGAAAATGTAGGCATCGAAGGAGTCGATTTTCGCGCTCCACGTTTTGGTGTGCGCTTTGCCGTATTGATGCATCGAGGGCGGTACGGGCTCATCGAGGAGCGGCAGCTTGTAATCCTCAATGTCGACGATCTCGAATTCCGCGTCCTGGCGGCCTTTCAGGAGGTCGTACGCCCACTTTGCCACTGCCGCGGCCTTGCGTCCCGGCCGCGTGCTCCCAACGATGATTCCAACCTTCAGCATATCGCTCGCTTTCTCCTTCCGACGCTCGCCCGAACTAAGTGGCTGGCTAATCTCATAGATGCATGACCCTGCCACTCGTTGCGGGTTGTTTAAGCCTGGAAACCCGAAGCTGGAAGCCTCGTATCAGGGTACGGCTTCAGCCGTGCCGCAAACCGCGAACTCTCGGAGGGCTTTAAGCCCCTGTTTTTCAGGGTGGCGAGAAGGACTTGCGTGCGGGGCTTGCCAGCGCGGGGGCTAGAGCAGGTCTTCGCGGTTCAGCTTTTCGAGTGCTTTGACTACGTCGCCCACCTGCTGGGCGCGGTCGCGGCTGGCTACCAGGAGGGCGTCGTGGGTATCCACTACTATCAGGTTGCGGACGCCCAGGAGGGCCACCATTTTTCCACGGGCATCCACAAAGTTATGGTGCGAGTCCAGGCAAATGGAGTCGGGTCCGATGGAATTGCCATGACTGTCGCGGCCTAACAGCTCATAGACGGCGTTCCAGCTGCCTACGTCGTTCCAGCCGAAATCGGCGGCGGCGATGCCGGCGACGTTGTCGGATTTCTCCATCACGGCGAAATCTATGGAGATGTTCTCGCACAGCGGAAATACCTGCTTCAGCCGGGCGAAGAAATGCGGATCGCCGAATGGCGGCAGGGAGGCGAGGAGGGTGGCGGTCTTGGGCAGGCGCCGGCGCAGCTCCTCGAGGAGCACCCCGGTGCGCCAGAAGAACATGCCCGAGTTCCAGTAATAGTTGCCGGCCGCCAGATAGCGTTTTGCCTTGGCCGGGTTGGGCTTTTCGTGGAAACGGAGGACGGGCAGCGCCTGGCGGCCGCCGGCCTCGGTCCCACGGGGGAACTCGACGTAGCCATAGCCCGTTTCGGCCCAGCGGGGCTCAATGCCCACCAGCATCAGGCGTCCGGCGGCGGCCCCTTTGAAGGCGGCGCGAACCACCGCGCGGTAGCCGGGCGGCTTGGCGATTACGTGGTCGGAAGGGAACACGCCCATGATCGCGTCGGGGTCCATGGAACCGAGAATCTGAGCCGCCAGCCCGATGGCGGGGGCGGTATTGCGCTGCAGCGGCTCGGCCAGAATCTGTTCGGCGGGGACCTCGGGGAGCTGCTCGACGATGGTGTCGCGCAGGTGATCGTTGGTGAGAACCCAGACGCGCGCGGGGGGGATGAGCGGCGCGAGCCGGTCCAGGGTGGCCTGGATCATGGAGCGGCGCCCCACCACGTTGAGCACCTGTTTGGCGGAGCGCTTGCGGCTCCGCGGCCAGAAGCGCGTGCCGCGCCCGCCGGCCAATATGAGAGCGTAGCAGTGAGAGAGCATCTATCTGCTCCTAGTTCAGCGGATAGCCGTGGATCAACTGGAGCGTGCGCCGCCACCGCGTCTTGGTGGGGAAGTGCGCCAGCAGGTCGATGATGTGCCTGGCCGAGAGGCCCGGGCTAGACAAATCCTCGGTGGGCGCTTCGTACGACCAATAGATGATCAGAGGCTTTCCGATAATGTTGTCCCGCGGCACGAACCCCCAGTAGCGGCTGTCGAGCGAGGAGTCGCGATTGTCGCCCATGGCGAACACGCTGTCCGGCGGCACCACGACTTCGCCGTTCTGCATGTGGTAGGCCAGCATGTCGTGCGCGCTCTCGACCACCGGCAGGTTCGGGTCGCTGGGAAAGTTGTCGCGGTAGGAATCGATGTAGTCGGTCTTATGGTAGACGTACGGTTCCTTCACCGCCGCCCCATTCAGGATGAGCTGCTTGTTGACCAGGCGGATGTGGTCGCCCGGGATGCCGATGGCGCGCTTGACGAAAGTCTGGGTGATGTCCACCGGATAGCGGAACACGATGATGTCGCCGCGCTTGACCTCACTATACGGCAGCAGGTATCTGGAAACCGGGCCCGTGGGCGCATAGGCCAGCTTATCCACCAGCAGGTGGTCGCCGATGAGCAGAGTATCCTCCATCGAGCCGGTGGGAATGACGAACGCCTGAACCAGAGTAGTAGTGCCGAACAGCAGCAGAATAATCGTTACGGTCCACTCGGCGATGAACCCGCGCGGGCGCTCCTGGCGATGTGCGGGGCCCGGGGCAATTTCCCGCTCGGCCGCGGCAACGGTCTCCGCGCCTTGCTGGTTCACCGGCGCGCTGTCTCCACCCACGGTTAGGTTGTCTTGATCCACAGACACTCATTCTAACCGGAAAGCCTGCTATCCTGGCGAGAGATCTTCGAGGAACCCATTTGAGCGCCCCCACAGCCAACCCCGTTCGCGATGCCGCCGCGCGCCGCCGCGCCGTTATTCTGGTTTGTTGCTGCACGGTCACCGGAGCGGCCGCCCAGATTCTGATGAAGGTAGGGATGACGCACTTCCATCCGGACGTGTGGGCGATTCTCACCAACTTCTGGCTGCTGGCGGGCTACGCGCTGTACGGGCTCAACACCCTGCTGCTGGTTGTGGCGTTGCGCGACGGCGAGCTTTCGATGCTCTATCCGATCATCGCGTTGACCTATGTATGGGTCACCCTGCTTTGCTACACCCTGCTTCGGGAGCCGCCCAACGCATTCAAGAACATCGGAATCGCCACCATCATGATCGGCGTTGCGGTGCTGGGGCGGGGCCGAAAGAAATGACCCCCGCACTCATAAAATCGATGCTGCTGGTGCTGGGCGCATCGGTGGTGGGCTCCTTCGGGGCCGCGTTCCTCAAGCTGGGATCGACCAAGGTCACCAAGAACCCTTTGAGCTTTTTGAACCCGCAACTGGCCCTGGGCGTGCTCCTGTACCTGGGCTCGTCGGTGTTCTATGCGTTCGGCATTCGCGGCGGCCAGCTCTCGATTCTCTACCCCGTGGTTTCCCTCGGCTACGTGTGGACCATGATCTGGGCGAGGATCTTCTTCAAGGAACGGTTCACGCGCCAGAAGCTGGCGGGTCTGACGCTGATCCTCATCGGCGTGACGCTGGTGGGCATGGGGGCGAAATAGGGACGGAACATGTGGGACAGGCGCTTTCGCCTGTCAAGCCCGGGTCTGTGCTTTGCCTGTTGGCAGGCGGAAGCGCCTGCCCCACCTTACCGGATGGCGATGGTGGTGGCGGCGTCCTGGGCGCCGTTGGGCATGGTGATGACGAGCGGGATGTAATCCCCGGTGGGCGCGGCCGCGGGAACCTGGATATTGATCTGGTAGAGGCCGAAGAAGCCGGGCGCGACGCCGCAGAACAGCACATTGGCTGGCGCGCCGCCTACCGTCACGGCGGTGGGCTGCAAAAGGGTTTTGTACAGAGGAATCCCGCTGGCGGGCGCGATCTCGCCGGTTCCGAGCACGGGTTGGGACGAGTCGCCGTTCGGATAGGCCTTGCCCAGGCCGGTGACGTAGATCTGGAGGTAGTCGCCCGGCTGGGCGGGTTCGCCGCAGATGGTCGCCGCGCCGATCCCCGATGCGTGGCAGTTGCCCGCGATGTTCAATTCCTGCGCAAAATCGTTGGGCATCGCCAACCACACTGTGTTGTTGAACAGCACGGCGGCCACGGGCGGCCGGCCGGCCAGCGACGACGGAATGCGAAACACCCCGGGGGCGGCGGCGGACAGTTGCACCGTGTAATTGGCGCTGACGCCATAGGAGGTGGTGACTACCATGGTCGCGGATCCGGCGTCGGGCAACTCGGCGGGAACCTGCAGGTTGATCAATCCCACGGAAGCCAGCACCGCCAGCAGCGGCGCCTGCGCGCTGTTGAAGGTCACCGACACTCCGGTGGTGTTTTGGGCGGGCAGTCCGGCGATTTGATCGGTGACGCCGAAGGTGGTCCCGAAGACGCTGGCCAGGGAGCCTGGCGCCAGGGGCGCGGCGGCGGCGAAGCTGGCGCCGTTCACGGCCGCGTTCACGATGGGAGTGGCGTTGATGGGAACCGTCAGCGTCTGGCTGCTGACGCCGCCGATAGCGAGCATGATGTGCTGGTCATGGACCGCCATGGAATCCGGCAGGGTGACCATCACCTCCCAATGCCAGACCTGGCAGGCGCCGTAGCATAAGTCGGGATCGGTCTGGTCGGTGACGATGAAGGCCCACGAGACCAGAGCCGGCTCGCCGCCGATGGTCACGGTGGGCGGATCCATGGGCACGCCCTGGTTGGACCAGTCGGGC
>JBEKPK010000143.1:0-12577 GCA_049520795.1 Bryobacteraceae bacterium | reverse complement strand
CCGTTGTCGAACACGTGAAAATCGGTTACGTCCAGGCCGCTCACCGGCGCGCCTTTGGAGTTGGTCGCGATGACACTGACCTCGACCGCGTGGACGTTGGTATGTATGACCATCTCCTGTTTGGCAAAAACGCACAAGAGCGCCGCGCAGACCAGCAGGAGTGCAAACTTGAAGCATTGGCCCATAGTCATCCGAGACCACCTGTCGCCTTTCATAAAGGAAATTACCCTAATTGACGTCGTCGAAGGTAACGAACGACTCGCTGAAAAACTTGCCATAATTTTGGAATTCCATCCGATTCCGCGTCCACTTCGCCGGGCCTCGCATCACTGTTTCCGCGCTCGCCGGCAACAAATAATTCCGGCCCCCGACGGCCGTAAAGTCGTAATTCACGGTGGTGATTGCGGAGTCCCATTGCAATTCCTTGGGGATGCTCTCCGCTTCGTAAGTGAAACTGAGCATGGCGCCCGTTTCCTGGTCTATATCCAATTCCCCGCGATAGCCTACTAAGGCCGTTCGGGGGCCGTCGGACGCACGGGTCATAAGGTGGTAACTCGAATGGGGTTGCCGGACCACGTAGGAGTAGACCGCGGTGCGGCGCCGGACGACGTTTTTCCATCTCTCCCAGCGGAAAGCTGGCCGCCGAAGAGGGATCGAAAATACTATGCAGCATTCCGCCAAATTCGCCGACGCCGAGGGATCCGCCGAGGGACTCGTAGGTCCGATCCGCCGGCTTCAGGAAAGCGGCCCAACCATATGCGAGCGAATTCCGGAAGCTATCCATTAGGGTGTTAAACATGCGTTTATCCGGCCAGGTTTCATCGAACGCCGCCCTTTTCGGGCAAAAGCGGCAGCGGAACCAAGAGCGAACCCACATGCGCGCCCCGCTCGTCGACCACTGCAACCCGAACCGCGACGGCATCCGGCTCGCGCTTCAACCGCATTTCCAATCGCAGCCCTTGCGCCAACGCGCGCTGGTAAGTTTCCGGACGCAGGTCCAATTGCGCCGTCTGGCTCTGCCCCTCGTAGCGCTCGCCCGTGGCGCCGATTTGAACCCCGACCATGCGGAGCGACCCCGTCCACCTTTCGGTACTGTGCGCCAGGCTGAGGTCCGCGGGATCCAAGTGGATCACCACCGCCAGGTCGTTGCCGCCGCTTTGTTCCACGCTGGCCTGAATTCCGATCTCCGAGCTATCGAGCGGCGACGCGAGCGCGCGCGCCAGGCGATCTACCGCCGCGACGCCGCGATCTTCTTCCCTTCCGGTGGCGTAATAGCCGCGGCGAAAACGGAGTTGGACGCCCGGGCGACTGGTGCGGACGCGAATCTGGTGATAGGCGCCGTCCTCGGTGATGGCTTTCGGGTAGTAAGTCATCACGTACACCTCGCGCGAGTCGTCGAGCGCCAGGCGTACGCCGCGGTCCAGGTCGTTCCGGTTGGCATACGCCACCCCGCCCGTTTCAGCCGCGATGCTGTTCATGGTGCTGATGTTGATGGTGGGGTCATGGGATGTCTTTAGTGTTTCGAGGTCGAGACGGTAGGTGGCCTTGGAAAGGCCGCGGGCATCGATGGGATAGACCGAGACGTTGGCGTCGTTCAGGGCGTCCATGGCCTGCTTCATCTCCGTGCCGAACGTTCGCCACTGGTCCAGCGGCCCGGGGTGCCCGGGGGCCGGCGCGATGGTCCGTTGCGGCGGCCCGACCGTCAACGGAAAAGCCGCCGAGAGCCACAGCAGGTTCTTCCGCCCGGGCACGCCCTTTATATGGTTGGCGATGGCCTCCAGCGCTCCGAACGTATCGAGAATTCTGCCGGCATCGAAGTGCGCCAGTTGCACGGGGTCCGGAGGGATGGAGGCGATGCCCATGTCCAAGTCAAGCTCTTCCAGCAAGTCGTCCTTGTCGGGCACTTCGCCATGATAGGCCTTGAGCTTGGCCAGAAGCGACGCCCTGTCGGAAGAGAAATCGTGGAGTACCCGGAATTGCGACCCGAAGGCATAGATGGCCACGCGCTCCGCCGGATCGATTTGATCGAGGATCTTCGCCACCGCGCGCCGCACCACGGTCTGGTTGCGGTACTTGGTATTGACCGCGTCCAGGAGAATCATGGAGAGCACCTGGGGCTGTTTCGCCTTGCCCAACGGGCCCGAACCCGCTTCGCCTATCCGGTTGGAGTAGGTGTTGGGCGGCAATGCCGCCTGGCCGGGAGCCGCCCGCGAGTCGATCTTCTCGAAGCTGGCGATGGTTTGCTCTTTCCCGTTGTCGAACACCCGAAAATCGCCTACGCCCAGGCCGCTCACCGGCTGGCCTTTGGAATCGGTCGCGATAACGCTGACCTCGACCGCGCGGACGTTGGTATGTATGACCACCTGGTAGCTGGCGAGGCACAGCAACGCCGCCGAGACCAGCAGAAGCGGGAGCTTGAACGGGTTTAGAGTCGAAGCCATGATTGGAGCATATTCCGATTGATTTCGTATGTCAACGATGTAATTCGTAGCGAGGTTCTTGAAGAACCGGCTGAGAGTCATCCATCCCACCTTTCGCTCGTCATTAGGGAGTTAAACGCGCGATCATCCCGGCAGGTTTCTTCGGGCGCACTTCCAGTCCGCCGGAACGGCGGGGATGGAAGAATGCGATAAACGGCTCTGATGCAACCAGTTGGGTGTATAATGACTAGCGCAGTAAGCCAAGAAGGAAATCCCAGTCTGCTATATGGAGAATGGAATGCGAAAAACGGTCCGGCCTTTGGTGGTTTGCGCCCTATTGCTCTCGCCAGGGGTCTTGCTCGCGGGCGACCGCTTCGATGGCAAGTGGACTACAAAACTCACCTGCCCTGCAAAAGGGAACACCGAGGGCTACACCTGGCAGTTCGTCAGCGCCGTCCAGAACGGGGCTTTTCGCGGAGAGCGCGGCACGGCGGGAGAGCCCGGCTACCTGCTGATCGAAGGCAAGATCGCGGATGACGGGAGCGCCAAGCTGTCGGCCAACGGCATAGTCGCCTCCCGGCAATACGCTCGTGGACCCTTAGCCCACAAGGGCGAGGATTATAGCTACGACATCAAGGCCAAGTTCAAAGAGACAGAGGGCACAGGCGCCCGCGACACGGGCCTCGGCATCGTCGGCCGCCCCTGCACGCTGGAGTTCGCGAAGCAGCCGGCCGCGAACCAGTAGCGTCCCGAATCGCAAGAGTCCATCTCAAAACTGCCGGCAAACCGCGGCTTTTGGCGTACGGCAATCGACGCAGGGAACGCCCCGTCGCTTATCTCGTCCGCGTCTTCCCGGCGCCCCGATTTCCACCGCGGCATTTGATTTACCATGAGGTTTCATTCGGAGAACTCTATGCCCTTAAACGTAAAGCCCAAGGAAGGCTGCCGCTGGGACCTGGTAGCGCTGGGCGAGGTCATGCTGCGCCTGGACCCCAGGGACCGGCGCGTGTGGACCACGCGCACTTTCGATGCATGGGAGGGCGGCGGAGAGTACAACGTCGCCCGCGGCCTGAAGCGCTGCTTCGGCCTGGACACCGCGGTGGTATCCGCCTTCGCCGACAACCCGGTAGGGCGCCTGATTCAAGATCTGATCTACCAGGGCGGCGTGGACCAGTCCCTAGTTAAGTGGGTTCCTTTCGACGGCGTCGGCCGCTCGGTCCGAAACGGCCTGAACTTCACCGAGCGCGGCTACGGCGTGCGCGCCGCGGCCGGTTGCTCCGACCGCGGCCACACCGCCGCCTCGCAGATGAAGCCCGGCGATTTCGACTGGGACAAGATCTTTGGCGAATACGGCGCCCGTTGGTTCCACTGCGGGGGCATTTTCTGCGGCCTCTCCGCCACTACGCCCGAACTTACCATTGAGGCCATGCAGGCCGCCAGGCGCCACGGCGCGATTGTTTCCTACGACCTGAACTACCGCGCCTCGCTCTGGAAAACCATCGGCGGCAAAGCCAAGGCCCAGGAGGTGAACCGCAAGATCGCCGCCCTGGTGGACGTGATGGTGGGCAACGAGGAAGATTTCTCCGCCGCCCTGGGCTTCGATATTCCCGGCGTCGACGAAAACCTGACCCATTTTGAGACAGCCGCCTTCCAGAAGATGATCGAGCAGGTGGTGAAGGAGTTCCCCTTCAAGGTTGTGGCTACTACGCTACGCAAGGCCAAAACGGCCTCCACCAACGACTGGGGGGCCATCTGCTACTGCGACGGCCAGTTCTACGAAGCCGTCAATCGTCCCGGCCTGGAGATTTACGACCGCGTGGGCGGCGGAGACTCCTTCGATTCCGGCCTCATCTATGGCTTCCTCTCCGGCCAGGACCCGCAGTGGTCCGTGGATTGCGGCGCGGCGCATGGCGCCCTGGCCATGACCACGCCCGGCGACACCACCATGGCTACGCTCCCCGAAGTACTGAGCGTCATGAAAGGCGGCGGCGCCAGGATAGCAAGGTAGTCTAATCCCGAATTCCGCGGTTGGGAGCCTTGTATCAGGGTACGGCCTCAGCCGTACTCTGGAGTTTGTACATTTCCGAAGCCCGGCGCCCGGGCGAAAGACGCTAGCCCACGGCGCTAGCCGTGTGGAAGCGCACGTGAGAATGCGAGCCCTGGAACGGGGCCAAAGGCTGTTCTCAGCCCCAGAGGTCGCGCGCGGTAGCAGCTATGTGGGGCAGGCTCGGTCGCCTGCCCCTATCGCCGCCCGCGATTACTCCTCTTTCACTACGTGGACTGCGATCTCCGCGGTCACGTCTTTGTGCAGGCGCACCGGTATCTTATACTCGCCGAGCTGTTTGATCGGCTCCTCCAGGTGGATCTTACGGCGATCGATCTCGAAGTTCTGGGCCGCCAGCGCGTCCACGATGTCCTTGGACGTTACCGATCCGAACAACTGATCGTTTTCGCCCGCCTTCTGCACAATCGTCAGGCTGACGCCGTTTACCAGCTTGGCCAGGTCTTCCGCCTCGCCCTTCTGCTTGGCCTCCTTGCGTAAATGCGCCTGGCGTTCCTGCTCCACGATCTTGCGGTTGGCGTCGGTGGCGGGGACGGCGATCTTATTGGGTAGCAGGAAATTGCGGGCATACCCCGAGGCCACCTTCACCACCTGGCCCCGGCTGCCCAATTTCTCCACGTCTTGTCTCAGTATGACTTCCATGCCTGATTCCTCCCGCCCCTCAGAACTGCGCCGCGAACGGCAGCAGGGCGATGTTGCGCGCTTTCTTGATGGCGTCGGTCAGCCGCCGCTGGTGCGGCGCGCAGACTCCCGAGATGCGGCGCGGAACGATTTTTCCCCGCTCCGCCACGAAGGCATGCAGCATCTTCACGTCCTTGTAGTTGATATCGTCCACCTTCTCCACGCAGAACCGGCAAACTTTCTTGCGCCGGAAATACTGTTTCTTCTGGGTAGCGACGGCCTTGTCTCCGCCCGTGGGCCGCTGTCCGGCGCTTCCCGGTCTTCCTCTGGATTCCGCCATGGTTTACGCCTCCTTTGGCAAGCCGGGCATGGCCGGCGCTTCCACAGACTGATGCGCCGCCACGGGCTGCGCGGGCGCCGGCCCGGCCCCTGGGGGCGCGGACACGGCCCGCTTGGCCGCGCGCTTGTCGCGCTGCTTCTTCCGCTTTTCCAGACGCTTCAGCGTCTCGTCGATTCGCACCGTCAGGAACTTCAGCACGATGTCGGATACCCGCAGGCGGCGTTCGAACTCTTTGACCATCTCGGGGCCGGCGGTGTACTGAACAAGCACGTAGAAACCTTCCCGGTACTTGTCCACGCGGTACGCCAGCTTGCGCTTGCCCCATTTGTCCAATTTGTCCACGGTGGCCCCGGCGCCGGTCAGAACCGTGCGCAGGGCCTCCAGCCGCTGGTCGATCTCTTCTTCCGGAACATCCGGCTTTATGATGAACAGCGATTCGTAAATTCTCATGCTTCCTCAGTTTGTAAGCCAGGGGCGCGACGATTGAACTTCGTCATGGCCATTTCGACGCCCTCGGCGATTATCGAACGGACCGCATCGGCCGCATAGCCGGTGAGTTCGTCCAATTCCTTCATTTGCGAGCGCCGGAACGGCGCCAGCACAAATTCCGCCCCATCCCCAATCGGATGGTCCGGATGAATCCCCAACCGTACGCGCACAAATTCGTTCGTCCCCAGGCTGCCAATCAAGGACTGCATACCTTTATGACCGGCCGCCGAACCCTTCGGCTTGATTCTCACGGAAGTCCACGCCAGGTCCAATTCGTCGTAAACCACTATCAGGCGTTCCGGCCCGATCTCGTGCTTCCCCATCAGCGGGCCGAGCGAGGTCCCGCTGAGGTTCATGAACGTCTGCGGCTTGGCCAGCATCACCGGGCGCCCCTCGATCTCGCCCACCCCGACGAGCGCCTTCGAATCCCTGCGGGTGACGCGGATGCCGTGCCGCTCCGCCAGGCGGTCGATGGTGAGAAACCCCAGATTATGCGGCGTGAGCGCGTACTCCACGCCAGGGTTGCCCAGACCGGCCACCAGAAACATGGCGCGCTACTTCTTCTTGCCCTTTTCCTCGGAGGGAGCCTTCTTGCCCTTTTCCTCGGAGGGAGCTTCCTCGTCCTTCTTGCCCTTCTTGATGACTTCGGGCTCCGCCCCGGGCGTGGCTCCGGCTTCGGGCGTGGCAGCGGCAGCCTCGGGCGCGGCGGCCACTTCTTCGGCGCGCAGCGCCACCACGTGGGCCACCACCGCGTCCGCCGGGCTCAACAGTTTCATCGAGCCGCTCATCGCGATGTCGCCGGCGCGCTTGGCCTGCCCGATCATCAACTCCGTGACGTCCACCGCGAAGCTCTCCGGGATGTCGTCCGGAAGGCACTCGATTTCCACCGCGCGGATGACCAGCTCCAGCAGCCCGCCCTGCAATTTTATTCCCTTCGCCTCGCCTTCGGCGCGCACGGGGACCGCCACGCGCAGCCGCTTGGTCAAATCGACGCGCTTGAAGTCGGCGTGCAGCAGGTTCCCGCGGACCGGGTCCGAGAGTTGGTCCACCAGCATCACCGCCGTGGATTCGCCGCCCTCAATGGCCAAGTTGAAGATGGTGTTGTATCCCGTCTGGCTGTGGACGATCTTTATGATGTCGCGCGGGTTCACCGCCACGCTCACGGGTTCCTTGTAGGCTCCATAAACTACGGCCGGAATCTGTCCGGCGCGGCGCGTACGACGCGCCGCGTTCTTGCCGCGCGAGGCGCGAACCACGGCGGCCACGGTTATATCTTTTCTCACTGCATATCTCCTTGGCGGGATCGAAGTCCGGTTCGCCCCTGGGGGTTAACGTGGGTTCGAGAGCCCGTAATAACTCGCCTGACCGGCTTCTCCGCGATGCCTCCGCGTCTCCGCGTCTCCGCGGTGAGACCGGTCTTCCCCTAAATAAACAGCACGCTCACCGAAGTCGCCTCGTGAATCGATCGGATGGCTTCGGCCAGCAGTTTCGCGATCGACAGCGACTTGATCCGGCTGCACTTCTTCGCCTCTTTCGAGAGCGGAATCGAATTCGAAAAAACCACTTCCTTCAGGCACGACGCCTCGATCCGGCTCACCGCCGGACCCGAGAGAACGGCGTGCGTGGCGCAGGCCGAAACGCTGGCCGCGCCCTTCGCCATCAACGCCTCGGCGCCCTTCACCAGCGTACCCGCGGTGTCGATCAGATCGTCCACCAGCAGGCAGTGACGCCCCCTGACATCGCCCACCACGTTCATCACTTCGGCGACGTTGGCTTCCTCCCGCCGCTTGTCGATGATGGCCAACGGGCAGTTCAACCTCTTGGCGAACGCGCGCGCCCGCTCCACTCCACCCGCGTCCGGCGATACCACCGTCCGGTCCGTGGCGCCCTCTGCTTTGAAGTACTCGATCAGAACCGGCGAAGCGAACAGGTGGTCCACCGGAACGTCGAAGAATCCCTGAATCTGCGCGGCGTGCAAATCCAGGGTCAAAATCCGGTCCGCGCCCGCGGTCTCCAAAAGACCCGCCACCAGTTTCGCCGATATCGGAACCCTGGGTTTGTCTTTACGATCCTGGCGGGCGTACCCATAATAGGGTAGCACTGTCGTGATTCGCTCCGCCGAGGCGCGCTTGAGGGCGTCCATCATCAACAGCAGCTCCATCAGGTTGCGGTCCACCGGCGTACAAGTCGGCTGGATCACGAAAACGTCCGCGCCACGCACGTTTTCCTTGATCTGGAGGTAGATTTCGCCATCGGAAAACTGCTTCACCATGGCCCGTCCAACCTGGATGCCAAGGTTGTCGCAGATCTCGTGCGCCAGCGCCGGGTTGGCGTTCCCGGTGAAGACTTGCAGACGATTGTGATTCATTTCAAGTACCGGCTTCGGGGCGGCCATATTCTGGGTATTACGTGCCCGGCCAGCGTGCGCCGCCACATGGAGCGGTACGTTGCACGGCCGACCAGCGAAACGCGATACGCTTTCTCCTCCGTAAGCAGACCGGACCCTCCGGCCAAACGCCGCCACGCCCGGGAAGCTCCTTCCCGGGTGGGAAACAATCCGAACAAGGCGGAACCGCTGCCCGTCATCATGGCAACCGACGCTCCCGCGCGGGTAAGCGCCTTTTTCAGCGCCGGAAGGCGGCCATGGCGTTCGAACACAACGGTTTCAAAGTCGTTACCTGCGAGCTTTCCGTAACTCCAATCCCAAACGTGAGCCTGGAAACTAACTATTTTATTTTGTTGGGATTCGGTTGTCAAACGGGGGCTCAGGGCGGCATACGCTCCGGGCGTGTCCACGTGAATCCCTGGGGCCACCAGCACGGCCGGCCATGCGGGCGCGTCGGGCAAGGGGAACAGCTCGGTTCCACGGCCGATGCCCACCGCCGTTCCCCCCAACAGGAAAAACGGTACGTCGCTGCCGAGCTGCGCGGCGAGAGCGGTCAATTCCGCGAGGCTCAGGCATCCGCCGGCCAGGGCCGGAAGCGCCAATAGCACCGCCGCCGCGTCGGAAGACCCGCCGCCCAGCCCGGCGCCCATCGGTATGCGCTTGTGCAGCCGCATCTCCACGCGCCCCGTTATGCGCATGGCTTCCAGCGCCAGCCGCGCCGCGCGCGCCATGAGGTTGTCGGGAATGCCCGCGTCGTCTTCCAGCACAACTTCCGTTCGCCGCCCCGGAGCGAATGCGATATCCACGATGTCGGCCAGCGAGACCGTCTGGAAGATGGTGCGCAACTCGTGGAAGCCGTCCGGCCGCTTGCCGAGCACACGCAAGTCGAGGTTGATCTTGGCCGCGGCGCGAACCCGCGCCCGCCGGAACTCCCGTTCGGGACTGCTCATTTGTCGTACTGCAACAGCGAGAAGACGTCGTGACCGCGCAGCCGCCCGCGGCCGTTGAGAAACGTCAACTCGACCACAAAGCCGATCCCCGCCACGATGCCGCCAACGTCTTGCACCATGCGGGCCGCGGCGGCGGCCGTCCCGCCGGTGGCCAGCAGGTCGTCCACAATCAGCACGCGCTGCCCCGCGCCGATGGCGTCCTTGTGCATCTCCAGGCTGTCCGTGCCGTACTCCAGGGCATAGGTGACGCTGACGCACTCGGCCGGCAGTTTCCTGGGCTTGCGCACCGGTACGAAGCCCGCTCCCAGCGCGTACGCCAGCGCCGGCGCGAAAATGAATCCGCGCGCTTCGATGCCCAGCACGATGTCCACCTGCGCTTCGCGGTAGTGGGATTTCAGCCCGTCGATCACGGAGCGGAATCCGTCTTTGTCTTTGAGCAGGGTGGTGATGTCGTAAAAGAGAATGCCGGGCTTGGGCCAGTCCGGCACTTCGCGGATGAGCTTCTTGAGGTCTTCCATAAGAGGTGGGCGGAGATAAGGAGCGTTTTCTCCACGATCCCCGCGCTTTCGTACTCCAGTGTAGAACAGCGCGAGCCCAGCCCGAAATACGCCTGCTTAAGAGCCGGCGGCAGAATGAAATCCTGCCCCATTTTGGGGCGCCGCTCGACCGTTGAAGAGAGGGTTTTTGGGCGCTTTGCCCAAAGCCTCGTCTTCGCGAAACGATAACTCGTTGTATTTCAAATACTTGCGGCCAAGTCTTGGACAAGTTGCCCAAGAACGGGGGCGAGCAGAGGCGTGCGCGGCTCCGTTCGGGCGGCTACCCGATCAGGAAGGATCCATGTTTCTCGACGGCGGCTTCCTGTTCTTCGACGCCCCGCACGTCGGCCCATCTCGGCCCGCGGCGCAGCTTGCCGGCCAGTTCGGAGAGCTTGTCCGCCGGCCCCGCCGCGTAGACTTCCACCCGACCGTCGTCGAGGTTGCGCGCATAGCCGGTGAGACCCAGTTCCGCCGCGGCGCGCTGCGCAAACCAGCGGTATCCGACGCCCTGCACCCGCCCGCCGACCAACCACCGCCTAGCCGATTCCGGTTTTCGAGCCATTCCGCTGGTGAGCATAACACGAGCGGGAGCGCGCGGACTGTAACGCGGTCCGCTCGCGTTGCAGGCGAAAGCGCCCAATGCCACATACTTTTCCCGGACCAGCGAATCCGGGCAGAAACGGTGGGGCGGACCCCCTGGTCCGCGCGGGTCCCCCTGGACCCGCTCCTCTCTCGAAGAATCAAGTGATTGCCACCCCCGAGAAGCCGGCCGGGGGGGCGGCCGCGGACCAGGGGGTCCGCCCTACCCCGTGTCCAGGCATCCGGAAATGGCAAAAGTATGTGGCATTAGGCGAAAGCGCCTGCCCCACACCACAGTTCTACTTCTTGCCTGCGGGGCGTTTGGCAGGAGCTTTGGCGGGCGCGGCGCACCTCAGCCCCATGCCCTTCAGTTCCGTGCAGGCTTGCTTGGCAAGGTCGTGGTCCGGAAACTTGTCTATAAGCTGCCTGAACTCCTCACCGGCCTTAGTTTTCTGGTCGAGCTTCAACAGGCTCATGCCCTTGTAGTAGAACGCCTGGGGAACGCGGGCGTTGTCCGTCGGGTACCTCTCGAGGACCGCATCGAAATCCTGTGCGGCCGTCTCAAAACTGCCCTGGTTGTAGTGGACTAACCCTACATAGAACTGGGCATTGGGCGCCAGCGCCGTGTTGCCATAATACTTCAGGTAATCCCCGTACTCCTGGAGAGCCAGGTCGGCATGTCCCGCCCGCCGGTCCTCTTCCGCATTGGTATAGAGGTCGCTCGCCGGCAGCGGAGGAGCGGAGGCCGCTCCGCCAGTGCCAACCGGCGCTGCCCCCGCGGCGGGCGGCGGCGCGGGAGGCGGCGTTTGCATCACTTTTAACGTGTCCTTGATGTCGCTCAACTGCGTCTGCATTTTGTTGATGAGCGCGGTCAGATCCGACACCGAGTTCTGCAACCCGCGAAAATCGTTGCTCATCGAGTCCATGCGCCCGCCAAGCCCCACCACCGGCGCCACCACCTTGCCCTCCTGGTCGCGCAGGCTCTGTTGGAGGCTGGACTGGATCACGGCGACGGACTTGTTTGCGTCGTTGGCCACGTTCACGGACTGCTGCACCAGCACTTGCAGGGCTGCGAACTTCTCGTCCTGAGAGCGCTGCAAGCTCTTGACCATGTCCTGCAACTGCGCCACGTCGCGCTGCAGTTCCTGCATGTCCTTGTTGGCGGCCGCGTAGACCGTAGTAGGGGCCGTGTAGCGGCTCACGAAAAACAGAGCCACGGCGGCGGCCAAGACCGGAACCCAAAAATGTCGGAACATAGATCTACCTCCTGAATGGGGGAACCGCGCCGTCCCGTGCGGCCGCGCGCCAAACGCGTTCCCGCCGCGCCTTTTGGGACGGCCGGCTCCCCTTTTTTCCTGCTCCTGGCTCTATCCTACTGCCCCGCCGAAAAGTGTACGCGGCGGTTCTTTTGCCAGCAGTCCTCGTTGGACTCGGTACACTGCGGGCGCTCCTTGCCGTAGCTGACGGTCCTCAGCCTGTCGGCCGGGACGCCAAGTTGCACCAGGAAATCCTTGGCGGAGCTGTCGCGCCGGTCGCCCAGGCCCAGGTTGTACTCGGCCGAGCCGCGTTCGTCGCAGTGGCCTTCCAGCACGATGGTCGCGGCCGGAAAGTCCGCCAGAATGCTCTTGAGCGCGGCAGCGTCGCGGGTCAGCGCGTCCCGCGCGTCCGTGCGGATATCGCTCTTGTCGTAGTCGAAGAAGGCATCCTGCACATCCGTCGTCAAGCGCTGCTGAATAGTTGGCCTGGGCGGCGCTGGCGGCGGCGGAGGAGGTGGTGGCGGCGGTGGAGCCGTCACATTCACGGTGGCCCTGGCGGTGTTGCTGCCGCCCGGCCCGGTCGCGGTCAGCGTCCAGGTTGTGGAATCCGTCGGGCTCACGCGCTGGCTGCCGGTGCTCTGCACCGTGCCGATGCCCTGGTTGATGGAAACGTTGGTGGCCTGCCCGCTGACTTGCCATCGCAGCGTGGCGGATTGCCCGCGCTGAATCGACGCCGGATCGGCCGTGAACTGCGCAATTGTGGGCGCCGGCGGCGGCGGTGGTGGCGGCGGCGGCGGTTGAACCACCGGCGGCGGCGGCGGCGGCGGCGGCGGAACCTTCTTCTTGCAGCCCACCGCGAACACCACCAGCCAGACGATTAGCGCCAGAACTACGATCTTTCGTATGCTGAACATGAACTTCGCCTCCTCAATAAGCTC
>JBEKPK010000142.1:0-12663 GCA_049520795.1 Bryobacteraceae bacterium | reverse complement strand
TTCACCACCGACAAAGGGGCCACCTGGACGCCATCCAAGGGCGTGCCCAATAACACGCGCATCGTCGCCGACCGGGTGAACCCCAAGAAGTTCTACGGCATGTCGCTGTTTGAAGGCAAGCTCTTCATCAGCACGGATGGCGCTGCCAACTTCGTCGAACAGGCGTTCACCCTGCCCGACGGCCTGCCTCAGCGCGGACGCGGCGGCCGCGGGGACAACCGCGGCGGCCAGGACCGCCTCTACACCACTCCCGGCAGGGAAGGAGACCTCTGGCTGGCCGCTTTCAACGGCCTCTACCACTCCACCGACACGGGCAAGACCTTCACCCGCATGGGCGGGGTCAGCGAACTGCACGGCTTCGGCTTCGGCAAGGCCGCGCCCGGCTCTAAAGACCCGGCGCTGTACATGATCGGGATCGTAAACGGCCAGCGCGGCATTTTCCGCTCCGACGACTATGCGGGCGCCTGGACGCGCATCAACGACGACCAGCACCAGTGGGGCCTGGTTCTGCAAATCACCGGCGACCCCAAGCTGTACGGCCGGGTCTACGTAGGCTGCCACGGCCGCGGAATCTTCTACGGGGATCCGGCGAAGAAGAAGGTGTGAGCCGATGGCCGGGTAGTGCGCTAAATCTGTGTGCCTATCCTGGTGGCGGCCTGAAGTGACAAATAATTGACGCTCAAAGACAGTGTTCAGGCCGGTCACAAGAATTCACGGGAATGTTTTATTGAAAACAAAGGACTTGACTACAGACCAGCGATGGCATATGATATGCTGAACTTGTGGTGATGGAAACGATAATCAACGAAGGCGACGCCTCCGCCAGCGCTCCTGACCCCCTCAAGAAGAACCTCGACTGGTACATCGCGAACCAGCAGGAACTTTCCGCCAAGTATAACGGTAAGGTTTTGCTGATTGTGGACCAAAAGCTGATTGGGGCTTTCGATTCCATGGCTGAGGCCTATGCTCTTGCCCTGAAAACCTATACGCTCGGAGCCTTCACATTACAGCCCTGCTCCCCTGGGCCTGATAGCTATACGCTCACGATCTACAGTCCTTTCTACGCCGTTATATGACTGCTGCGGGGGTACCTCCTGCGTTTAAGCACAAAGCGTTCACGTGCCGATTCCCACAGGGAAGGTCCCCAGTACTATTCAGCGATGTTGAAATATTCCCCGCGTTTCTTCCTACGGACAATCCTCCAAAGTCGCTAAAATGTAGGGCGCTTTACGATACTGGCGCAACCCATAGTGCGATCTCTCCAAGACTCGTCGCGGATCTGCAATTAGCTTCAATTGGCAGCACGAATGTGGGCGTCGGCGGTGGCACGCTGACCACCACCAGCCACCTGATCAATATCGGCCTCCCCAATATGGTGATGTTCCCCATGGTGCGGGTCGCTAAGCTTATGGTCCGCCCAGACATCGACGCCCTGATCGGCATGGACATTCTGGGCCAAGGAGATTTTGCGGTAACAAACCACCAAGGCAAGACGACCTTTTCGTTCTGTTGCCCATCGCGCCGAGAGATTGACTTCGTAGCCGAGCTTGCAGAAAGTGGAAAGACTCCTCCGGCGCATTCTAGCAGGGTCGGAAGGAACGAGTCTTGCCCCTGTGGCAGCGGCAAGAAGTATAAGAAGTGCCACGGACGCTGAGGGTCTTCCCCCAAACGCGCTACCCGATCGAGCCAGCGGCGGACGCCACGAAGCCGTATACTGTTTGGGTGGCGAATATGCAGCTCAACTCAAAAGAGGAGGCGCTGGTAAAAGCCTTCCGGCGCCTGCCGGCCACCGCAGCCGATGAGCTCTCGGCTCTCGCGCAACGACTAGCAATAGTGAACGCCGGCGCGGCCGTCGATTGGTCAGAAGCATGGTCCGACGCCGACCTGCGCGACTACACCGAGGCGTCGTTCCGGCGCCTGCTTCCGAGATAAACGCCAGAACAAGACGGGCAGCGCGCGCCGCAGAGTGGCCGGGACTGCCGGAGAATGGCCTGTCTTCACGTGGTTCGCCGCTTACCTGTAAGATCGAGCCCTTGCTCGCCGCAGAAGTACTCAACAAACCTCGGCACGTTCTTGGAGAGGCTGTGGAGTAGGCAGGACAAAGGAACACCGATCACTGCAGCCTGTCCATGCAGCTTGCCAACGAACAGGCCGGCATCGAGATCGTAGAGCCCGCGCAGGAAGGTGGACGGGCCCTGGACGTCGATCGCCAGAGGCTGCACCGACGTGGCTGGAAAGTGGCGTCTGTTGTAGGTGACGATCAGCTCGGAGTGGGAACGGACCGCTGCAGCCAAGACATGACGGTCGCTGGGATCGTTCGCCATCGCGTCGATGAGCGGCTCGTAGCCGTCAACCCATGCTTCCGGGAAGTGCCGGCGCAGTTCTTCCTCCCGGCGGTGCGCCTTTTCGATCGCCATGTCCCACTTCGCGATGAGGTTCCGCGTCACCTCGTCCATGATCATCTGGGACCATCGCGGCAGATAGAGCCTGGGCTCTTCCGCCATGCGCAGAAGCGTGTCGGCCAGCGGCATGGGGATGAGCACACAGGCGTCCAGCACGACGCGATAGTCCGCCCTCATTCGTCTTCGCCGCCTTCGACCATGGCGGTGCGGTCGTACAGGCCGGATCCAAAGGCTTCCTTGGCGATGCGGTCAAGCGCCGCCTTCCGCTCCACGTCGCGGCGCTTTTGATAGGCGACCAGATCCTTGAGGTAGATGCGGCGATGACTGCCGGCTTTATGATGGGGCAACTCGCCGGCTTCCAGAAGCTTGATCAGGTGGGGCCGGGAAACACCCAGCAGATCGGCGGCGCGTTGCGTCGTCAGTTGCTGGTTTTCGGGGATCAGGACAATCGCGCGGCCCAACTGCATGTTACGCGCAATGTCCTTGAGTAACCGGAAAACAGCATTTGGCAGTTCAAGCCGCTCTCCATCGGCCCCGACCAGAGCAGGTGATCCAAGCTGGAGCATCCGATTGAGTTCTCGGATCTGAATTCCCTCCGACTCGGGCAATGCGACAGGCTGGTGCAGCATAATCACTTACCTCCAACATCGACTATACCGCACAATCGAAATAAACGCAACAAATTCGAATTATTCGAAAAGAACGCCAGCCGTAGGGCCAGGCATGATGCCCGGCCCCGTTCTCACCCCTACTCCGCCGAAAACACGCGGTAACTGGCCGGCTTGAGCTTCAAATCGAACGACGCGCCGCCGCCTCCGGCCTGTCCGCGGCCGCCACCCATGCCGCCCCTGCCGCCCATGCCACCGGCAGCAGCTTGGCGCGCCGCGATGGTCTCGCCCGTCACCACGTCCACCAGCTTGGTGAACTTGGCGTCCAACGTGACGCCGGCGTCCACTTCGCCGCCGTCGGGGGGCAGGAACGATTCCACGATGAACTTGTTATTGTCATAGGCGAACAGCCCCACCTGCGCGGGTCCCTGCAAGCGGACGAACATATCGCCGGCCATGAAGTTGCGGATCGAGTTCAGCACGTTGGCCGGCAGGCTGTACAGGTCGCGGAAGGTGTCCGGAATGGTCAGCACGTAGAACGTGCCCTTCGAATAGGTGCTTACCGTCACCAGCGGGTAGCCGGCGCCGCGCGTGGTGGCGCTCAGGCGATCCGAGGTATCGTTGGTGGCAAAGCGGACCTCGGGGATGACGATGTCGAAGTCGAGCGGTTTGGGGGCCGGGCCGCCGCGCCCGCCGAAACCTCCTCCGCCAAACTCCCGGACCAGGAATTTGTTGCCGGTAACTTCAAGCTCGGCGATATCCTCGATTCCCTTGCCTTGCATGGCCTTGTAAAAGCCCGAGGTGACCATGACCTTCTTGCCCGCCGTGAGATGCGCCTTGATCTTGCTCACGATGGCGGGGTCGAATTTGGCCGACTCGGTGAGGAACACCATCGGGGCGTCGGTGGGGAACGTGGGCGTCATCTCCATGGGAATGCCGATCATGGAAATGTAGTCGTGCAGGAAGTCCTCGCCCGAGGAATGATAGGGCTTGTAGCTGGCCACGCCGACCGGCTTGCCCATTTTTCCGATGAAGGAGTCCACCTGCTCGAAGACCGGTCCGGCGATAGCCGGCACGGGCGTTCCGGCGATGCTCTGCTGCACCTGCCGGTAGTCGAAGAGGGTCATTTCCGGGGCTTTGCCGAACAGCACCGTCCACAGTTCCTCGCCGTAGCGCTCCTTGTAACTCGATCCGCCGTTATCCACCCAGCCCCCGCCGTGGTTGCCGGGTTTGATGTTCTCGAAATAGCGGAACACGTTGTAGCCCAGGGACTGCTGAAGCTGCTGGCCGGGGGCCCTGGCGCTGCGCGTTTCCGCTCCGGTGTAAACGTTGTCGAAGATCCTGGGCTCGTCTTCCAGGTTGTAGCCGGTGTATTGGTAGTGCTCGTACCAGTTAGGATATTTGATGGTCACCTTGACTCGCGGGTTGACCTTCTTGGCCGGCCCCACCACCAGGTCTCTCGATACCTCGGCCATCAGGTCCAGGCGAGCGCGGGTCCAGCTCTTGTCGCCCTTGTTGGCGATATCGGAATCGGTCTTGCTGCTGGTGAAAAAGAAGTCGTCGACAATGATCTCGTCGAAATTCTTGGCCGCGTACTCGGACATCTCCTGAATTCTCTTGCGATGCTCGGGGTTGGTGTAGACGAACGTTTCGAAGTTGTTCCGCTCGTTGACCACGGTGGCGATGCCGGCCGAGGTCTTTACGCCCTTGGCCTTGAAGAAGGCCTTGGCCTTGTCGAGGGTCTCCTGGTCCGGAATCTGGCCGTCGCGGTGGATTTCCAGGTAGATCTTATCCACCTTCAGTCCGGTGGTGATGACGGCCCAGGTCTTTTCCAGCCAGGCCGGGTCCTTCATCTGCTGCACTTCGTAGGCCCGCGCGTACACGGCGACTTCGAAATTCTTGTAATTCCCGGCGATGGTCAATGCCGGGAGCAGCAAAATAAGCGCGAAAATTGCGGCAAGTCTCATGGTGTCTCCTGATGTCTTAACGCCGCTTTACAGCGGCAGAATCTCTTCGCGGATCGGATCGAAATCGATCTTCCGCTTCTGCACGTAGGCGATGTTGCCCAGGTGCGAAGCCTGGGCGGAGCGGTGCCCGATCAGCACATCGCCGTTGGGCAGTTTGCGGCTCTTCACGCATTCGAGAAAGTTCGAGATGTGCTGGAAATCCAGTATGTTCGGTTGCCCCTGCACCGTGACCGGCTGGGCGCCACGCCCAACGGGAGTCCAGGTGAACCGGTTGCGGTCGATATCCAGGCGGCCGGTGGTGCCGCAGAACTGCTGCGCATCCCCGGTGGCCCCCGGCGCGAGGGTGGCCTCGAAGGTGGCCGTCATATCGCCCGGGTATTCGAGAAGAACATTGATGGTGTCCGGCGCGGTCCGCCCGTCCTTGTAGTTGTAGACGCCGCCCGCCGCCACCGCCGATTTGGGGATGTCCTGCCCGGTGAACATGTGCACCACGTCGATCCAGTGGGTGAACAGATCGGTCACCTGCCCGCCGCCGAAATCCAGGTATGCCCGCCAGTTGTAATACTGCTGCGGATCCCAGTCGCGCCATTTCAACCGGCCCAGGTAGTGCGCCCAGTCCAGGTTGGCGGGCTTCTGCTGGAGAGAAGCCGGCGCCTTGCGCAGGTGGTAGCTGTTGCCGTGCCACCAGGTGCGCGCCAGGGTGACCTTGCCGATTTTCCCGGTATCGAAATAATCCGCCTTGGCTTGCAGGTAGTGGCTGCCGGAGCGCTGCTGCATGCCCACCTGGCAGATGCGGCTGTTGATGCGCGCCGCCTTCACCACCAGCGGGCCTTCCTCGGGCGTGAGCGAGAGCGGCTTCTCGCAGTACACGTCCTTGCCAGCGTTGAGGGCGTCGATGGCGATGGGCACGTGCCAATGGTCCGGCACGGCGATGAGCACGATATCGATGTCCTTGTTGGCCAACAGCTCGCGATGGTCCGCGTAAGTCTTGGCCTGCGGCGCGCGGTTCTTGGCGCGATCGATCTTGTCGCCCCAGATATCGCACAGCGCTCCCACCTCCACGTTCGGGTCGCGCAGGAAGTTGCCCATGTCGCCCGAACCGCGATCGCCGAGGCCGATCACGCCGAGTCGCAGTTTCTCGTTGGCTCCCATGACACGGGAATATGATATTGCGGTCGCCACCGAGGCGCCTGTCAGAAAGGTCCGGCGGTTCACGTCGTTGTTCACCATGGCCTGATTATAGTTCGGCGCACTGGCCGTTCGCTAAGGGGGTTCGGGCGACCGGCTCCGGCGCCGGAATGCGCCGCAGGGCAAATTGCGAAACGAAGCCAATTTGGGGCCGGGTACCGTTGCTGCGTGGGCGGAAAGCGTGGTGGCGAAACGAAGCCAATTTGGGCCGGAGCCGGGGCTGCGCCGACGCAAGCGTAGTGACGGAGCGGAACGAAGCCAACTCACGGACATTGCTGGTGGCATGAAACCGACCCGTGCATCCGCGCGCGGCGCGGGATGCCCTGGCGAGCCCTCCCGGCGAGCGAGCCGCGCCTTTTCGAATTCAGAGTAGCAGGCGGGCTGGGCGGGTTCTGGGCGTAGAGCTGGCAAGTGATTGAAAAGACGAGGTGAGTTTTTTGCGGGCGGCGGTGAACGAATTCGGGGCAGTCCGGCTTCGCCCGTGCCCGAGGGGATTCTCAACGCCTTCTGTCAGACGGCGGCGCGTACTTCGAA
Source organism: Bryobacteraceae bacterium (assembly GCA_049520795.1). GTDB lineage: Bacteria > Acidobacteriota > Terriglobia > Bryobacterales > Bryobacteraceae > BOG-224. The sequence goes on along the minus strand of JBEKPK010000142.1, from coordinate 5,964 downwards.
CTGATGCGGATCGCGGACGAGGATGCCGAAGCCACTCTGGCGACGGGTCCGTCTTCCGGTTTCATCTGCTCCGACCTCTGGGCAGCGGTTACGAGGAAGGTCGGGAAGAAGATCGCAAAAGCCGCAGCCGGAAAGTACGCTATTAGCGGAGATCCACTTCACCTGCTGCTCTATTACGACACGGACAGCACCCGCGATCCGGCTGAAGAAATCGTTCGTCGCATCGCCGGTCTGGATGCTGAGCTGGCCCGGACTCCATTCTCGCGCATTTGGATTTTTGAGCGATCATACGGCATTATCGGCGTCATCAACACGCGGCCCCTCCGGTCCGTGTTGCAGGTCGCGCACTGATGATCCGAATCCGTTCCCCGCGGTCGCAGTGGCAAACGAAGACCAAGTCCTTCTCTTATTGTATAGCCCAGGGTGACCTCCCGGCGCTCGTTTAACGAATGGTCGGGGTCTGGGAACGTGATCGCAAAGTGATCAAGGAACACGGATGACGCATCCTCGAAGGAAACGCCATGCTTCTTGAAACTGGCCGCCGCTTTTCGATCGTCCCACTCAAACGTCACGCCACCCAAGTGTAACCCACGGCGCCAAGGCAGGCTCAGCCAGCGCGCCGGGTCCATGACCCTGTGGACCCTTCCGCAAAGCCTCGGGCCGGGCGCCGGCGCGGGAAACGCCGGCCGGAAGGCCGGCGGCAAGCCCGAAGGCATGACCCCACAATAAGCCCCCACAATAAGCCCGGACTCCGATGCGCAGTTTGTTACGATATGCGCATCGACGGAGTCCATACAGCCCTTATGAAGCGCTACTCACTAGCCCTCCTCGCTTACTTCGCTTTCTTCGCCGCCACCCTGCCGGCTCTCGATAACGGGCTGGCGCGTACGCCGCCCATGGGCTGGAACAGTTGGAACAAGTTCGCCTGCAACGTGACCGAAGGCGCGGTGCGCAGCGTGGCCGACGCCATGGTCAAGAGCGGCATGAAAGACGCCGGCTACCATTACATCGTGATCGACGATTGCTGGCAGATCGCGCGCGACGCGGAGGGCAACATTCAGGCCGATCCCAAGCGTTTCCCCAGCGGCATTAAGGCGCTGGCCGATTACGTACACTCCCTCGGCCTGAAATTCGGCATCTATTCGGACGCTGGAAGAAAAACCTGCGGTGGCCGGCCGGGCAGCCGCGGATACGAGTTCCAGGACGCGCGCACCTATGCCAAATGGGGAGTCGATTACCTGAAATACGATTGGTGTAGCACAGACGGGCAGACCACCAAGGAGTCTTACACGCTGATGCACGACGCGCTCGAACTTTCGGGCCGGCCGATCGTGTTCAGCCTGTGCGAGTGGGGCAATTCCAAACCCTGGACGTGGGCCGCCAACGTGGGCCATCTGTGGCGCACCACCACGGACATCAAAGACATCTGGGAAGGCAAGATGCGCGGGAACGGCGCCGGCGCCGTGACCATCGCGGACATGCAGGTGGACCTCGCGGATTACGCCGGGCCGGGCCACTGGAACGATCCGGACATGCTCGAAGTGGGCAACGGCGGCATGAGCGACACCGAGTATCGCTCCCACTTCAGCCTGTGGTGCATCATGGCCGCGCCGTTGATCGCGGGCAACGACATCGCCGCCATGAAGCCCGCGACGCACGACATTCTTACCAACAAAGAAGTGATCGCGGTGGATCAAGACGCGCTCGGCAAACAGGGCAAGCGCGTCCGCCACGAGAACGATCAGGACGTGTTCGTGAAGCCGCTCGCGGGCGGCGGCCTGGCCGTTCTTCTGCTCAACCGCGCGGCGGCTCAGCAGACCATCAACGTCACCTGGGAGCAGCTTGGCCTGGCCGGCGATGCGGCTATGAACGGCCGCGACCTGTGGGAGCACCAGGACCTCGGCACGCTGGCCGCACAGTTTTCGGCGCCGGTTGCATCGCACGGCGTCGTGATGATCACCTTGAAACCATAGGGCCTGTTATGAAACGATCATTCCGACCGCTCCCTGACGGTCGCGGCTCGCCAGGGTTTTGACGAGCCGCGACCGTCAGGGAGCGGCCGGCGCAATCGCCATGTTGTTCCAGGGCAGGCCCCAAACGTCAGTGGGGCAGGCGCCAAGCCTGCCCGTTGCGGCGGTTAACCCGCCTGGAGGCACATGAAACTCAGACATCTCGCACCTTGCGCCGTGGCGCTGCTCGGCGCGGCTGTGGCGGCCGCTCAGCCCGCCAGCCCATCCATTCCGCATCTGGAGAAACGCGGCGGAGTCACCCAGTTGATCGTGGACGGCCGGCCGTTCCTGATGCTCGCCGGAGAGCTGACTAACTCGGCTTCCTCCAACCTCGATTACCTCGCGCCTTACTGGCCCAAACTGGCGGCCGCCAACATCAATACCGTGCTGGCGGCGGTAAGTTGGGAGCTGGTCGAGCCGGAGCCGGACCGGTTCGATTTTGCGCTGGTCGATGGCATGATCCGCGAGGCCCGCAAGCACAACCAGCGTCTGATCTTCCTGTGGTTCGGAAGCTGGAAAAACGGCATGTCCAGCTACCCGCCGCTGTGGGTCAAGCGCGACCCCAAGCAGTATCCCCTGTTCCTGGCGGAGAACGGCGTCAACATCGCCTACATGTCGGTGTTCTATGAGGCCAACTGGAAGGCCGACGCCCACGCCTACGCCGCGCTGATGCGCCACATCCGCGAGGTGGATGGGGAAGCGCACACGGTCATCATGATGCAGGTGGAGAACGAAGTGGGCTGCCCCGGCGGGACGCATGACTGGGTTCCCCCGGCGAAGGCCGCATTCGCCGGCCCGGTTCCCCGGCAACTCCTCGATTACATGGCCAGGAACAAGGATGCCCTGGTTCCCGAGTTTCGCAAGTATTGGGAAGCGGCGGGCGCCAAAACCTCCGGCACGTGGGAGGAAGTGTTCGGCAAGGATCCCATGACCAACGAGATCTTCATGGCCTGGCACTACGCCCTTTACGTGGATAAGGTGGCCAAGGCGGGGAAGGCCGAGTACCCCATCCCGATGTATATCAACGTCGATCTGGGCGAAAAGATTGGCGGGTATTCGGCCGGCGGGGCGCTGCCCATTCAGCTCAACGTGTGGCAGCAAGGCGCGCCGGGGATCGATGTCATCGGCCCCGACATCTACCTGCCGAACTTCGCCGACTGGTGCGGCTGGTACCACCGCTCCGGCAACCCGCTGTGGATTCCCGAAACCAGCAGCAACGGCGCCAATGCCTTCTTCGCCATCGGCAAGCACGGGGCCATGGGCATTTCGCCCTTCGGCATCGAGCGCGGCGCAGACGCCGGCACGCCCTACGCCAAGGCCTACGATGCCTTGTCCCAAGCGGCCCCGCTGATTCTGGAAGGGCAGGCCAAGGGGACCATCGACGTGGCTGTGCTGAACGATGCCAATCCCACGCAATCCCTGAAAATGGGCGCCTATTCGCTGGACTTCAAGGCGGGCGGGGGCCGTCGCGGAGCCGCGCCTCCGGCTGCGCCCGCGGCCGGTGCGGGAGGCCGTGGCGGCGCCCCACAGACCTACGCTATGGCGATTCAGACCGGGCCCGACGATTTCATGATCATCGGCAACGGCGTGCAGCTCGGCTTTTCGGTCACCGCTTCCGGACCTTCCACCGCCGCCATCGGCGCGCTTGAGGAAGGCGTCTATGTCAACGGCGTCTGGACGCCCGGCCGCCGCCTGAATGGCGACGACATCATGATGAACTACGACGCCCCCAACAAGGCCATCAAGAATGATTCCGGCGAGGGTTACCGCTTCCCCGCCGACGGTCCCAAGATCGTACATCTGAGACTCTTCCGCTATTGACGCATGAGAGTGGGGTCAGGCTTTAAGCCTGCCGCCGGGCTTTTGCCCGGCGTCTTCCTACAGCGCGAAGAAAGCCGGCTGGAAAGCCGGCGGCAGGATGAAATCCCGGCCCCACATCGGCGGCCCGTCCCTCAAAGGCGGCCAGGAGACAGGGCGCCTCGGGCCGCCATGCTACCCTCAAGTTGAGTGTTTCAACGGGTCATCTGGATTGTCCTCGACAGCGTGGGAATTGGCGCCATGCCGGACGCCGCGGAGTATCTGGACCCTCCGGGCGCCGACACGCTGGGTAACATCGCTCGCCGGCGCGGGCTGGCGTTGCCGAACCTTGCCCGCCTGGGCCTGGGCAATATCAAGCCGCTGGCCGGCATTCCGCCCGCCGCGCGGCCCGAGGGATGTTACGGCCGCTGCGCGCTGGCTTCGCCCGGCAAGGACACCACTACGGGACATTGGGAAATGGCCGGAATTCTTCTCGACCGGCCCTTCCCTCTTTATCCCCACGGTTTCCCGCCCGATGTTATGGAAGCGTTCGAGCGGCGCATCGGGCGGCGCACGCTGGGCAACAAGGCCGCATCGGGAACGGAGATTATCGAGGATCTGGGTCCCGAGCACATGCGCACCGGCTGGCCGATCGTATATACGTCGGCCGACAGCGTGTTTCAGATCGCGGCGCATGAAGAGGTCATCCCGATTGCGGAGTTGTACCGCATCTGCGAAATCGCACGCGCCATCCTGCGCGGTCCTCACGAAGTTGGCCGGGTGATCGCCAGGCCCTTTGTGGGGCGGCCGGGCGCATTCACGCGCACCGCCAACCGCCACGACTACGCAATCGCGCCGCCGCCGGACATGCTTCTCGACCGGCTGGCCCAGCGCGGCGTCTTCGTGCAAGGGGTGGGTAAGATCTTCGACGTCTTTCTGGGGCGCGGCCTGGCCGGCTCCATCAAGACCAAGAACAACGACGACGGAATGGCCAAGACGCTGGAGGTCATGGCGGCCGTTCCCGCCGGGTTGATTTTCGTGAACCTGGTGGATTTCGACCAGCAATACGGGCACCGCAACGACGCGGAGGGTTACGGCGCCGCGCTCGAACGGTTCGACGGCTGGCTGCCGGGTTTCGAGACTGCGATGGGCCCCGGAGACCTGGCGATTCTCACCGCCGATCACGGCTGCGACCCTACCGTTCCCGGTACCGATCACACCCGCGAGTACGCGCCGCTACTGGTCTTCGGGCCCCACGCCCGCCGCGGCGTGAATCTGGGGCTGCGGGCCTCGCTTTCCGATATAGGCCGGACGGTGGCCGCCAATTTCGGCGCGTCCATCGATCGCGGCGTAAGCTTTCTAAAGGAAATCATATGAGAAAACCTGTCATGTCGGGCAATTGGAAGATGTACAAGACGCCCGCGGAAACCACTGCTTTCTTCGAGAAGTTTCGGCCTCTGGTCGAAAAATCCGAGCATTGCGAGATCGTGATTTGTCCCCCTTTCACGAACCTCGCCGCGGCCGTTGAAGCCGCCAAGGGCACGCGCATTTCGGTGGGCTCGCAGAACGTGGCCTGGGCCAAGGATGGCGCCTTCACCGGCGAAATATCCGGACCTATGCTGAAGGCTGTGGGCGTGGCGCACGCCATCGTGGGCCACAGCGAGCGGCGCCAGTATTTCGGCGAGACCGATGAGACGGTACTGAAACGCACGCAGGCGGCCCTGGAGTTCGGCCTGACGCCTATCGTGTGCGTGGGCGAGCGCCTGGAGGAGCGCGAGAGCGGCGCCACCGAAGCCGTCCTGACCAAGCAGTTTCAGAAAGGCATCGCGGGGCTGACTCCCGAGCAGTTCGCGAAAATCGTGATCGCCTACGAACCGGTGTGGGCCATTGGAACGGGCAAGACCGCGACCCCGGACATGGCCGCCGACGCGCATCGCGCGATCCGCGCGCAAGTGCGGGCCGCCTTCGGCCGCGCGGCCGGCGACGCCATACGCATTCTTTACGGCGGCAGCGTCAAACCCGACAATGTGAAGTCGCTGATGGCGCAAACCGAGATCGATGGCGTGCTGGTGGGCGGCGCGAGCCTGGACCCGGTGGGCTTCGCCTCCATCGTGAATTTCTGATTGCCATGTGGGACAGGCGGCTCGGCCTGCCAATC
>JBEKPK010000141.1:0-12675 GCA_049520795.1 Bryobacteraceae bacterium | reverse complement strand
GAAGGCATGACCGGCAGTGGTGCACCCGGTGGAGTTTACCCTGAGCGGCAGTGTCCCCCAGAGGCGCCAAGTCAGGAACATGTAAGCGTCCCGCGGATGAAAATGAGGCAATCTTCGGCGGTACTCGGGCATGCCTGGCGCCGGGCAGGCGGAACCGCCTGCCCCACCAAGTCAGGCGCCCCAATCGGGCCGACAATCTCTCAGAAATGTAGAAACTCCAGACGCCGGCGAGGACGCCGGCGTGGCAGGCCGGAGGCCCGCTCTACGGGCGGAAGCGTCACCGCGGGCGGCTAGCTTCGGACGCGCAGCAGGAGGTACAGGCCCGCCAGGGCGAAGATCACGTCTGGGGACCACGCGGCCATGGCCGGGTTCAGTTCGCCGATGCCGCCCATCTTCTCGAACACCGTGCTGATGCCCCAATAGGCGATGGCGATGCCGATGCTCACGCCGACTCCCGCCATGGCGCCGCGACTGCCCACCATGAAGGCGAACGGCACCGCGATCAGAGCCATGATCAGGGCAAAGAGGGGGACCGAGAACTTGCGGTAGAACTGCACTTGCAGGTTCACCGTGTCGAAGCCGCTCTGCTTCAGGTCGAGGATGTAAGCTTCCAGTTCCCTGAAGTTCATCTGCTTGTCCTGCACCTGCTCCTTGCGGAAGTAGTCGGGGGGCTCGGTCAGCTCCGCGAAATTCTTGAGATCGAACTTCTCGTAGGTGCGGGCTGCGCCAGGCGGGAAGGCGCTGGTCCAGCCGTTATAAAAGACCCATTGCTTCAGCTCGGGGCTCCAGCGCGTGCGCTCCGCCGAGATCTGGCGCACCATGCGGAAGGTGTCCTTGTCCAGCTCAAACACGCTCACGTCGTCCATCGTCGACGCGGAGGGATCGATATACCGGTAGTAGTATATGCGCGACCCCTGGCCCATGATCCACTTGCGGTCCGGCGCCAGGTAGGTTTGCGTGGGTTTGCCCTTGATTTCGGCGCGCAGGGCTTCCTGCCTGCGGTTGGCGCCCGGCACGTAATAGTGGTCGAAGGCGAAGAGCCCCGCGCTGAGAGCCGAGCCGCAGAGGAAAACCGGCAGCGCCAGGCGGTAGAGGCTCACGCCGCAGGCTTTGAACGCGGTCACTTCGTTCTGCTTGCTCAGAACTCCAAAGGTCACCAGCACGGCCACCAGAACGCTCACCGGGAGGGTGCGGTAGATCAGCTCCGGGGTGAGGAAGAACAGGTATCTGAGCATGGTGGAGATGGGGATATGATTGTGAATCATATCGTTCGTCAAATCGAAGAAAGTGAACACCTCCGTCAGGAAAATAAAGCTGGCCAGGAACAGGAAAAAGTACAGCAGGAGCTGGGAAAGGATGTAAGCATCCACGATCTGCGGCAAAAGGGGCGTGCGCCAGCTCAAGAGGCGGTTCAGGGATCTCTCTCCGGCCCCCGGCTTGAGCGCCTTGAGGCGCGTCCCCAGCCAGTTCTTCATGGTGGCCAGCGGGTCGCTGTCGCCGGGCATCTCCATTCTCACGATGAGGACTACGCCCGCCACGAAGAAGGCCGCGTCGGGAAACCAGATAGCCAGCGGAACGGACATCCTGCCCTGTTTGGCGTAGCTGACGAACGCCATGGAGGAAAGCCAGTAGCAGAAGAACGCCAGGACCACCGCGTTGACGTAGCCGGCCGAGCGGCCTCCCTTTCGCGTGGCGGTGCCCAGCGGAATGCCCACCAGGGCCAGCATGATGCAGGCCACCGGCAGCGCGAACCGCCGGTGCAGCTCGATCTTGTTTTCGACCAGGTCCGGCCCGGCTTTGTAGGCCAGGAGCGCGCGCGTATTCATGGCGCTGGAGCGCAGCGCCTGCTCTTTTGGCGGCGCGGCGTCAAGCGCCTGGGCGGAGAACGGCGCGAAGGTGTCGTTGGCGGTACCCTCCTTGCCCATTCGGTAGGTGTAGGCGTCGCGCATGGAAAGGACCATGCGCCGCTCCACCGGGTCGGAGACGGCGATGGCCTGGCGCGCCACGGTAACCAGCGGGCCCACGGCCTCTTCCTTCATGCCGCTCGATCGTTTTCCCGGCGCGACGTCGGCCAGGAACACGGGTCGCCACTGCACCAGCTCGCCGCCCCGCACATCGCCTACGTAAAGAATGACGTCGGGGAAATCCTCGTCGAAAACACGGGGTTGAATCTCCGCCGAAAGCTCCGTCCGAGCCAGATCGTTGATGATGTCGGTACTCATCCGCATGGCCAGCGGGGTGAGGCGCAGGGAGGCGAACCCCGCCAGGCACATGCCCAGGAAGGCGAACGCCAGGACGGGCGGGACGATTCTCCGGCTGGAGACCCCGTTGGCGCGCATGGCCACGATCTCGCCGTCCGCCGCCATGCGGCCCAGCCCGATCAGAATGCCCACCAGCACGCCGAACGGAATGGTCATGGGCAGCACCGGCGGAATGGCCAGGGCGAACAGCAGCGCTACGGTTCCCATGCTGGCGGCGCTGGTTTGCACCAGGAGATCGAACAACCTGTCGAATCCGTGCAGGAAAATAACGAAGGTAGCCAGCAGCGTGCCAAGCAGCGCGCTGGTGAGGGTTTCGCGGAATACGTACCGTCCTAACAGGCGGAACACGGCCTACCGCGCAAGCTCCGGCGCGGGAACGATGGGCAGCTTGGGCAGCTCTTCCTCCGCCGCGTGCAGCTCCAGATCGTCGATGAGAATCGAGGGCGCCACCACGCACGCCTCCGAGGTGTAACTGGAGCCCCCGATCAGGGCGAACACCTGCGGGCTATCCATGAAGTCGAACGGCTGAGCGTCGTCGCCAGCGGCCAGAATGTCCTTCAGCGAGCGCGCATTCATGCCGCGGAACCGCAGCCCGCGCACCATCTCCTCCCGGCCGTCCGGGAAAACCTTGTATACCAGGATCGGCATGCTCACCGGACGCCCGCCCTGCGAGCCCGAGAGCATGCGGCGCACCTCGTCTATCGAGCCCGAGGAAGGGAAATCCATCTTGCGGACCAGGATTCCATAATCTTTGCCGCGCGCCTGGATCAACTCGATGAGCTTCTTCTTCAGCTCGGCCGCGGGGACGGCTTCGGTAGAGCTGACGAACAGATTGCCGATGCCCGCGGTGGCGCCGGAGCCGCCGGGCAGACGGCCATGGCCGTTGGAACCCTCGAAGCCGTGTACCGGCTGGCGGGTCAGCAGGTAGCCCTTCAGCACGCCCTTTTCCACCAGGTGAAGCGGTTTGGGCTCGACGCCCTCGCGGTCCACGCCGTAGCTGCCAAACAGCGGGCGGCCGCGCCATTCCTTCACCGTGGGGTCGTCCGTCACGTCGAAGGATTCGGGCAGCACGCGCGCCCCGATGCGGCCATCCAGTTCGCTTTCCGCGGAAGCCCCGCCGCGGCCGCCCGTCTGCCGCCGCACGGCGGCCAGGTTCCGGCCCAGCACTTCGGCGAAAATCTGCGCTCCGGCCGCGCCTTCGAACAGCACGGGGCCGTTGTAATCCTCGCCCTTGGAGGCGTGCGCCAGCGCCGTCACGTTTTGGGCCAACGCAGCCACCTGGCGCTCCAGCTCGGCCTGCGCCGGCATGTTCGCGATGTCGAACGCGTGGATGGTGATGGCGTCCCGCACGCCGGACCCATCGGCGGCCTGCGCCTGCGCCCGGGCGCGCACAAAAGTCACGCGCTCGGGCTCGCGCACCTCCGTGCCTTCGGAATTCACCACGTAATAGCCGCCGTCGCTCGCTTCGAGCTCCACGGCCGAGTATTTCACCTCCGGGAAGCGCGTGAAGACCGCCGAAAGCGCCCTCACGCGGTCCGTCCAGGCGTCTTCGTCAATCGTCAGGAGGCGGATCTGGCCCAGGCGCCGCAACGGCTCGGCGTGCGCAAAATCGTCGAGCTGCTCGTTCTGGGTGACATTGCGCTGGGAGGCGCGCTTGCGCGAGAGCGCTTCCACGGCGGCCTTGTACGCGGAATCGGTTTCCAGCCACAAGTGCCGCCGCATGGCCATGTAATCGTCGTCGATCGGAAAGCCGTCGAGGGCGTAGCGCGAACCCCCGAAACCGCCGCCGGCGAAGTTGGTGTTGTCGGACTTATAGTCGCCCACGCGCACCTGAACCGCCGGCGAGCGGAAGCGCGACCGGCGGCGCGAGACCACCCCGCCCAGGCTGGCGGACACGCTGAAGGCATCCTCGTCATCCACCACGTACTGGATGAAATAGGGGGGTTCCAGATTGGTAATGGTGAGCTTCCGAGAACGCTCCACCTCGTCGCGCAAGGCCTGGAGCAGCGGATCGGCCGGCGGCGCCTGGCCGCACAAGACCAGGGCCACGCCGAGCGCCGCGCCGGAAACCAGCAGGGCCTTCATCGCGAGCCTCCTCGGGAATCGGCCGCGGTGGGTTGGGGCAGCAACGGAGGCCGGTCGTTGGCCTTGGCCTTCTTTTCAATCTCGATCTCGGAAACCAGAATGGCCGGCGCGACGGCCGAGACCGGAACGCTTCCGGATTCCGCGCCGCAGTAGCCGTTGAAGATCTCCAGCTTGTCGGAAGTCGCCAGAATCTTGGAGAAACTGGCCAGCGGGGTGCCCACGATGTCGGCGCCTCGCACCAGCTCGTCCGGGCGCCCGTCCGCGTACACGCGGAAGACCACCACGGGTATCACCTTGAAGGCCTGAAGGCCCGAGCGGGCGGTAGTGGTGAATCCGCCCGTGATGTCGCGGAAATAGAGACCGTAAGGCTTGTTCTGGCGCTTGACTTCCTCGATCAGCATCTGGCGCAGGCGCGCGTCGGAGACGGCGTTGGAGGATTGCACGATCAGGTTGGATTGGCGCGAAACCACCTCCAACCCCGGCTCCCGGCGGCCGTGGCCGTTCGAGTGATCGATCCCCTGAATGGGGGAGCGGGACATCAGAAAAGTCTTCAGGACGCCGTTTTCCACCACTGTGACGGGGCGCGCCTTCACGCCCTCGTCGTCGTAGTCGTACCAGCCGTTGAGGTCCACATCGCCCACCTTGCGCCGCGTGGGGTCGAACACCACCGATAGAAAATCGGGCAGAACCTTGGTCCCGATGCTCTTGGTGAAGGTCTGGCCTTCGCTTTCATCCTTCTGGCGATGGCCCTCGACGCGATGGCCGAAAATCTCGTGGAAGAACACCCCCGCAGCAGCCCCGGAGAATATGGCCGGCCCCACGAATGGCTCGGCTTCGGGAGCCGTGAGCAACGCGGTAACGTCTTTGCCGACGCGGTCGATGGCGGCGGCGAGCACTTCGTCTTTGGGCAGCCCCGCCGGATCCACGGCTTCAAAGGTCTCAAACGCGCTGAGATCCGTGCCGTCCGCCGCCTTGCCCGACGCCGAGATTATCACACGCGCGAAGCCCCGCCCGTGCTCAAGACGGGCGCCCTCCGTATCCACGAAGTAGCGCGTATCGGTCTGGCCGCTCACCGAAACGCGCGAGGTCAACACGCCGGAGTAGCTTCCGAAACGGGCCGAAAGCCGGCGGATGCGCTCGCTCCAGGCCGCCTGGTCGAACTTCAGAGGAGGCGGCGGATGGACGGAAGTGGAGGGTTCTTCGGTGGAAAAGTCGGCGGAAGAGTCGGTTTCCGCCACCCGCACCTGGGTGTTGGTCTTGATGCCGATCAGCCGCGCGGCGGCCACGCGATAGGCCCGGTCGGTTTCGAGCCACAGGCGGCGCTTGATGGAGTTGGCATCGTCCTCGATGGAGATGGCCGCGCCGGAGGTGACCTGGCCCACGGCGCCGCGCACGCGGTGGTAGTTGTCGAGCTGCGGCGTTCCGACTCGCACCGACACGTCCAACGCGCGGTCCTTGCCGCCCGAGTTGGAGGTGACGCTGCCGAGCGAGGCGGAGATGGAGTGGTACTCCTGCTCGGTCACTTCGTAGCTAAGGAAGTACGGCGCAGGGTCGGCTTTCTCCTTTAGAATGGAGAAATTACGGTTCAATTCCTGCGACATGGCGTCGAGCAGGAGGGGCGGCTGGGCGGCGGCGGCTGACGCCGCGGCGGCCAGCAGCGCGAAGCGAGAAAAAGCGGAGCTGGTCAAGCGATCAGGATAACACCCGGACAGGCCGTAAGGTGGGACAGAGCATTGCCTTGTGTGGCTAGGGATACGCGAGCCGGGCGGGTCGAAAAGGCAGGCGGAAGCGCCTGCCCCACCACGACCACCAACTCCGGCTCCTTGACGCCGGGGGCGTAAGCGCGGGATCGTTAACGGAAAGGACCGCTATGAAGAATCGGATGCGCCACAAGGCCCGCCTGGCTCTGGCCCTGGCCGCCATGGCCTCGGCGATGCCGGCGGCCGCCGTTCATCTTTGGGAGAAGCAGGAGCTGACGTTCACCGCGGCCCGGACGTATGCCAATCCGTACACCGACGTGGTGGTGTGGGTGGAACTGGCCGGGCCGAACTTCAACAAGCGCGTTTACGGCTTCTGGGACGGCGGCCAGACGTTCCGCGTCCGCGTGGTGGCTACCGCGCCGGGAACCTGGAAATGGCGAAGCGGCTCCGCCCCCGCGGACACCGGTCTCGACGGAAAGAGCGGTTCTTTTACGGCCATCGATTGGACCGCGGAAGAAAAGGAGCGCAACCTCCTGCGGCATGGCTTCATCCGCGCCACGGCCAACGGCCACGCGCTCGAGCACGCCGATGGGACGCCCTACTTCGCCATCGGCGATACCTGGTATTCGGTGGGCGCGAACCGCTTCAAGTGGTACGACGACGACCAGGAGCGGCCCATGGGGCCCACCGCCGGGTTCAAGGACTACGTCCGGTTTCGAAGAGCGCAGGGTTATAACTGGGTCAACGTGATTGCCGCGTTTCCCAATTGGATCACGGACGGCAAACCCTGGAACGTCTCAATGCCCGACGGAACCACGGTGCGCTCGGCGTGGCTCGAATTCGGCAAGAACAGCGCCAAGAACATGGACAACGAAGGCGGGCGCCCGTTCGTGTTCCCCGGCAAAGTACCCGGCTACGAAGACATGTTTCCCGATGTGGACCGCATCAACCCGGAGTACTTCAAATACGTCGATCGCAAGATCGATTACCTGAACGAGAACGGGTTCGTGCCGTTTATCGAGGTATCGCGGCGGGACGCCAGCCTGCTATGGAGCAAATACTACAAGTGGCCGGACTCCTATGCCAGGTTCATCGAATACGTCTGGTCGCGCTACCAGGCCAACAACACGGCGCTGAGCCCGGTGCACCTGGATATTATCAGCGAGACCATCGGGCCGGACGAGTTCATGAAGGCCATTAACATGGTGATGGAAAAATACGGGCCGCCGCCCTTCGGGACGCTGCTCTCTTCCAACGCCAACCCGTCCACCATGGAGAACTGGAGCGACGCCGCCTGGGTCACCCTGCACCAGACCGGCAACATGCGCGAGCACTACGCCTACTGGTTCCTCACCGAGATTTACCGGCAGGCGAAGCCCCCGCGGCCGGCCATCAACGGAGAGCCCTACTATTCGGGATACAGCGACGCGCGCTCGCAGGGCGGCGGCCGCGGATACCAGTACGGCGCTCCCGGCGGCACGGACAAGGACGACCAGTACGTGCGTTCGGCCATGTACGGCAGCTTCCTTTCGGGCGGCTTCGGCGGCCACGTCTATGGCGCGGAGGGCATCTGGGGCGCGGATATCGAAGACGCGGCGCCCATCAAGATGTGGGACGCCTTCCGATGGAACTCCGGAGCGCAGATGAAGTATCTGCGCGATTTCGCGCTTTCCATCGGCAAGCGCTACCAGGAACTGGAGCCCGACGCCGATTTCGTATACCCCAACAGGACTCCCGTGATTCGCGGCTACGAGGGATGGGCGTACGCCGCGCGCACCCCCGACAAGAACATATTCCTGACATACTTTGAGAAGGGCTGCCCGCGCAGCCAGATTCGTGGGGCCCGGCTGAACGCCACGTATCGCGCACAGTGGTTCGACCCGCGCAACGGGTCGTGGCGAGACGTGAGCGGCGGTACGGTGCGCTCCAGCGCGATCGGCATTATAACGCTGCCCGTTTTTCCGGACGATAGCGACTGGGGGTTGCGGCTGACCTATGAAGGCCAGGCGCCGCAGGGCGGACGAGGTGGAAGAGGAGGATCTCAATGAGACGATTGACGTTTGTATTGTGCGCCGCGCTGCTGGCGCTGGCATTCACCGCCGGGACGGCCAGGGCGGCCGATGTCACCGGCAAGTGGACCACCACCATGGCGGGGCGCGGCGGCGGCGGTGAGGAGTTCACCATCACCTATAATTTCAAGCAGGATGGGACCAAGCTGACGGGCACGGTTGAGACTCCGATGGGCGACCCGTTGCCTATTGCCGACGGCAAGGTGGACGGCGACAAGCTCTCGTTCACCATTACCTTTGAAGGCGGACCCAACGGGGCCATGAAGATCACCAACGAAGGTACGATCAGCGGGGAGGAAATCAAGCTGACCACCAAGTTCGAGGGCGGCGGCGATTTCGGCGGCGGGGACCGGCCTCCGGCCACCCTGAAGCGCGTCAAGTAGGAAACTGCCGGTGGCGCAGGCTTTAGCCTGTGAAGCGGGCTGAAGCCTGCGCCACCGGCATATGCAGAGAGAGGTTGAACCAATGCAAACCCGAAATATTCGGAATTTACTCGCCCTGGCCGCCGCGCTGGTGAGCGCCGCCTGGTGTCAGGCCCCCAATCCGCCGGTTGGCGAACAGAAGAGGCCTCCCATGCAACAGCAACGCTACCGCAGTAAGATCACCGTCTACGATCTCGCCAAGCATTCCGCCAGCACGCTTTACGAGGATGACCAGACGATCATCGAAGCGCCTAACTGGATGCGGGACGGAAAGTCTCTGATGGTCAACAGGGGCGGCAACCTGTATAAGTTGCCCGTAACCGGCGAGGCCAAGCTGGAGCAGATCGTTCTGTCTCCGGGCACTTACCGCTGCAATAACGACCACGATTTCTCGCGCGACGGCAAACTACTGGCCTTTTCGGCCAACCCCCCCGGCGCGCGGTCGTCGCAGGTCTTTCTGGCCAACGCCGACGGATCGAACGCCCATGGTATGGTGACTACTCCGGACCCCAGTTATTTTCATGGGTGGTCGCCGGACGGTAAGTGGATGGGGTTCGTCGCGCAGCGCAACGGCAAGTTCGAGTTATTCCGTGTGCCGGTGACGGGCGGCGACGAGCAGCGACTCACGTCGGCGGGCGGCTATGACGACGGCATCGAGTACTCGCCCGACGGTAAGTGGATCTATTTCAATTCCAATCGCGGCGGCGTTTGGAGGATTTGGCGCATTCCGCCCGACGGCGGTGGCCCCGGCGACGCCAAGGCGGAGAAGCTCACCGATAACGATCTGGAGGACTGGTTCCCGCACATTTCCCCCGACGGCAAGCAGATGCTGGTGTTCGGCTTTCCGAAGGGAACCGAGAACCACAACGGCAAGATGGATGGCGTTCAACTGCGCCTGATGGCCACCCCTGGAGCCAAAGTCACGCTGCCCGCGAAAATGGAGACCCTCGTCACGTTCTACGGCGGGCAGGGAACCATAAACGTAAACTCCTGGTCGCCCGATTCGAAGAAGTTCGCGTATGTGGTGTATGAGCCGATTGAGGCGGGCGCGGGACGGTAGTTGAGTGGGATAAGGCTCCCGCCTTGTCAATCCGAGCGAAGCTCGGAGGCAGGGCTACGCTCGGTTGACAGGGGAGGAGCTTTATCTCACACCGCAGGTGGAATGCTTTCGCCTGGGCAACCGTCCGAGCTTCGCTCGGATTGACAAGGCAGGAGCCTTATCCCACCTACGCCACTACCAGCTCTTCCCGCTTGACCCGCTTCGTCCCCCGCATCTTCTCCATATAAATGAAGATCACGGGCGTGATATATAGCGTGAGCAACTGCGACACCACCAGGCCGCCTACCACCGCCAGGCCTAGCGGCCTGCGGGCCTCGCCGCCGGCGCCGAACCCCAGGGCTATGGGGAACGTCCCGGTGAGCGCGGCCATGGTGGTCATCATGATCGGCCGGAAGCGCACCAGGCAGGCTTCGTAGATCGCCTGGGACGCCGTGAGTCCGCGCTCCTTCTGCGCTTCCACCGCGAAATCGATCATCATGATGGCGTTCTTCTTCACGATGCCGATCAGCATGATGATCCCCACGAACGAATAGATGTTCAGCTCGTCGTGAAAAATCAACAGCGTCACCAGGGCGCCCAGGCCGGCCGAGGGCAGGCCCGAAAGAATTGTCAACGGGTGGATGAAGCTCTCATAGAGAATGCCGAGCACCATGTAGATGACCAGGATCGCCATGGCCAGCAGCACTCCCATTCCGGCCAGCGAGGACTGGTAGGCGGCGGCCATCCCCTGGAAACTGGTGTGCAGGGAGGCCGGTAACGTGTCGCGGGCCAACTCCTCCACGCGGTCGACCGCGTCGCCCAGCGCAACTCCGGGCGGCAAATCGAATGAGATGGTCACCGCCGGCAACTGGCCCAGGTGCGCCACCGTGAGCGGAGTCACCTCGGTCCGCATCCGCGCCACCGCATCGAGCGGGACCAGCTTCCCATTGGAGGACCGGACATAGAGCAGCGGCAGGTGGCTGGGGTCCGCCAGGTACTTCGGCATCAGCTCCATGATGGCCCAATAGGTATTGGTGGGGCTGTAGATGGGCGACATCTCGCGCGCTCCGTAGGCGTCGTACAGCGCGTCTTCCACCTGGGACGCGTTGACGCCCAGGGCGGAGGCGCGGTCGCGATCGATATCCACGGTAATCTGCGGGCTGGAGATCTGCAGATCGCTGTTCACGTCGGTGAGGCCCGGCACAGTGCGCACGCGCTTCTCGAAAGCGTCGGCGGCCCGGTACAGCTCGCCGATGTCGGGACCTTGCAACGTATACTGATAGAGGCTTCGGCTGACAAACCCGCCGATGCGCACCAGGGGCGGGTTTTGCAGGTAGGTGCGCAGTCCCGGGATGGCTTCGAGCCGCGGCCGCAGCCTCTCGATGATCTGCTCGGGGGTAGTGCGGCGCACATCGCGCGGCTTCAGGCGAATGTTGAGGCGGCCCTGGTTGCCGGAGGCAGCCCCGCCGATGCTCGACACGTAGCCGTCGATGTCCGGATCTGAGGCGACCACGGCGGCTGCTTCTTTCTGGAGCCGCACCATGGCATCGAAGGAAATATCCTGCGAAGCCTCCGTGGTTCCGCTCAGTTGCCCGGTATCCTGGCTGGGGATGAACCCCTTGGGAACCAGCCCGTAGAGATAGATGGTGGCCACCAGCGTGCAAGCCGCCGCCATGGCCGTGAAAAAGCGATGGCGCAACACGCCGCGAAGAGTCCAGCCGTAGACGTCGCGCATGCCGTCGAAAGCCCTCTCCGACGAACGTTGAAAGCCGTTCTGCCGTTCTCCCGGCTGCTTCAGGAAGCGGCTGCACAGCATGGGAGTGAGGCTCAGCGAGACCACCCCGGAAATCAGGATGGCCGACATAATGGTGACCGCGAACTCGTGAAACAGCCGGCCCATGATGCCGCTCATGAACAGCACCGGAATGAACACCGCCGCCAGCGAGAGGGTCATGGATAGAATGGTGAAGCCGATTTCCCGGCCGCCCTCGAACGCGGCCTGCATGCGCGGCTTGCCCATTTCCATGTGGCGCACGATGTTCTCCAGGATCACGATGGCGTCATCCACCACAAAACCCACGGAAAGCGTCAGCGCCATGAGCGAGAGGTTGTCGAGCGAATAGCCCGCCAGCGACATGGCGGCGAAGGTCCCCACAATCGACATGGGCAGCGCCAGGCTGGGAATCACGGTGGCGGAGACGTTCCGCAGAAACAGGAAAATCACCATGATCACCAGGCCCACCGTCAGGAGCAGGGTGAACTTCACGTCGTTGACCGACTCGCGGATGGATTGCGACCGGTCATAAAAGGCGTCGAGATGGACCGACGGCGGCATCTGGCTGCGAAACTCCGGCAGGAGCTTCTTGATGCGGTCCACCACTTCCACCGTGTTGGTGCCCGGCTGGCGCTGGACCATAAGGCTGATGCTGCGCACCTGGTTGTACCAGGCCGCCACTTTGTCGTTCTCCACGCTGTCGATCACCTGCCCCAGCTCGCCCAGCCGGACCGGCGAACCGTTGCGGTACGTCACGATCAAAGGCCGGTATTCGGCGGCGTTGCTGAGCTGTCCGGTGGCCTGCACGGTGAAAGCCTGCCGGGGACCCCAGAGCGTGCCGGTGGGCATATTCACGTTGTGCGCCATGAGCGCATTCTCCACTTCGTCGATGCCGATCCCACGCGCCGCCAGCAGGTTGGGGTCGAGCTGCGCCCGCACGGCGAATTTCTGAGCGCCGTAGACGAACACCTGGGCTACGCCATCGATCATGGATATGCGCTGCTGAATCATGGTCTCGGCGTATTCGTCCACCGCGTTGAGCGGCAGGGTGGGGGAATTCAGGCACATCATCAGAACCGGCATGTCCGCGGGATTCACCTTGCGAAACGTCGGCGGGCTGGGCATTCCGTTGGGCAACAACCGCTGGGCCGCCACGATGGCCGCCTGCACATCCATGGCGGCCCCGTCCAGCTCGCGATTCAGCACGAATTGCAGGGTCACGCTGGTGGAACCGCGCGAGCTGACGGAGGTCATGGAATCCAGGCCGGGGATGGTGGAGAACTGGCGCTCCAATGGCGTCGCCACGGCGGCGGCCATGGTTTCGG